>JAXIPC010000081.1:0-6237 GCA_045403135.1 Gemmatimonadales bacterium
CGGCTCGGCCGGAACTGGCGGGACTGGCCGGCGGCGGCGCGAGACGGTACGCTCTCTTCTGGTGACGTCGATGCCGGCGAGGAGCGCTTCCACCTGGTGGCCCAGACGCTGGTCCGCCGGCAGCTTCACCATCTGCGGCAGCACTTGGAGCG
The DNA here is from genome assembly GCA_045403135.1 of Gemmatimonadales bacterium. GTDB lineage: Bacteria > Gemmatimonadota > Gemmatimonadetes > Gemmatimonadales > GWC2-71-9 > JABFSM01. The sequence goes on from JAXIPC010000081.1 coordinate 153, forward strand.
CGACGGCATGCGATTGGGTCTGGACCTGGCCGTGGGAGTCCACCCGGACGGCTACGATCCGTGGTCGAGGCAGACCCTGTTCTGCGACGGGATGTCGGTCGGCGCTCCTCCCGACGCGGGCTTCCCCAGCGGGCAGGACTGGGGCTTTACGCCGGTACTGCCCGAGGCATCACGCCGCGAGGGTCACCGGTATCTGGCAGCGTCGATTGGCCTCCAGGCCGGGCTCGCGGGAGTGCTTCGGGTCGACCACATCATGGCCTGGACCCGGCTCTACTGGATTCCTCACGGTTTCGGTTTGCACGAAGGAACCTATGTTTCGTACCCCGCCGAGGAGCTGTTTGCCATTCTCACGCTGGAATCGCAGCGCCATCGGTGCGAGGTGGTGGGTGAGAACCTGGGGAACGTTCCTCCCGAGATCGACAAGGCGCTGCCACGCCACCGGATCTGGGGGATGTATCTGGCCCAGTTCCAGGCGCCGGCGGGTCCCGACATCGCCCCGCCGACCGCGGCGGATGTGGCCCTGGTCGGGACCCACGACACGCCGACTTTTGCCGGTTGGCTGGCCGGCAACGACATCGACGAGCGGGTTAGGTACGGCCTGCTGGCGGAGGTGGCGGCTCCCGCCGTCCGGGAGGAGCGCGCCAACGCCGCGCAATGGCTCGCCCAGCGGGTGAAGAGCCAAGTCGAGACGCCCGGAGCATTCCTGGCCGAGTTGCTCGAGTGGCTGGGCCGGTCGGACAGCCCGCTGGTAGTCCCCTGGCTCGAAGACCTCTGGCTCGAGGATCACGCGGTCAATCTGCCCGGCACCCGGTCATCGGACCGCACGAACTGGCAGCGCCCGATGCGGCGGTTGCTCGAGGATATCTTCAGCGACGGCGAGGTGAACGGGCTGGTCGATCGGCTCAATCGCGCCAGATCCCTGGCCCCCAACCCCTAACCCCCAACTCCGGTCCCCATGGGCGCACCCACCGTCAACATCCCCTCCGTCCGACCGAAGCCGCGCCTCTCGTTCTGGGACATCTGGAACATGAGCTTCGGCTTCCTGGGGATTCAGTTTGGTTTCGCGCTGCAGAACGCGAACGTGAGCCGGATCTTCGAGACCCTGGGCGCCAAGGTCGAGGACATTCCGATCCTGTGGATCGCGGCCCCGGTGACCGGACTCGTGGTGCAGCCCATCGTCGGCTACTTCAGCGACCGTACCTGGAACCGCCTGGGCCGGCGCCGTCCCTATTTCCTCGCCGGCGCCATTCTCGCCTCGCTGGCGCTGGTCGTCATGCCCAACTCCCCGGCGCTCTGGGTGGCGGCCGGGATGCTCTGGGTCATGGACGCCTCCATCAACATTTCCATGGAGCCGTTCCGCGCCTTCGTGGGTGACAACCTGCCCTCGGCTCAGCGGGTCACCGGGTTCGCCTTGCAGAGTTTTTTCATCGGCACCGGCGCGGTCGTCGCCTCCATGCTCCCCTGGCTTCTCACCAAGCAGTTCGGCGTGTCGAACGAGGCGCCCGCCGGCACCATCCCCGACTCGGTGCGCCTCTCCTTCTACATCGGCGCCGCGGTCTTCTTTCTCGCCGTGCTGTGGACGGTCCTCAGGTCGAAGGAATACTCGCCCGAGGCGATGGCCTCGTTTGCGGAGAACCAGGCGCGGGAAGGCCTGGTCCGGGCGAGGCGGACCCCGGAGGAGTTTGCCCACAATGGCGGGCGGCTGATCCGCCTGGGCTGGATTCTGCTCGCCGTGGGCGCGCTGCTCACCGTGTGGCTGGCGAGCGAGCGGATCTACCAGGTCATGATTCTGTCGGGCGGAATGGCGGTTGCCGGCGGGCTGCTGATCGCCGGCGGGCTGATGCAACGCGGCGGCCGTTACGACAACGGCTTCGTCACCATTCTGAACGATTTCCTGGACATGCCCCGGACTATGAAGCAGCTGGCCTGGGCCCAGTTCTTTTCCTGGTTCGCCCTCTTCGCCATGTGGATCTACACCACCGCGGCGGTGACCAGCCGCCTCTACGGCACCACCGATACCGCCTCGGCGCTCTATAACGAGGGGGCCAACTGGGTCGGCGTCGGCTTTGCCGCCTACAACGGGGTCGCCGCCCTGGTGGCATTCGCCATCCCGCCGCTGGCCCGCTGGTCCAGTCCGAAGGTCGCCCACATCATCTGCCTGATCTGCGGCGCGCTGGGATTGCTCTCGATCTATTTCATCACGGACCCACGCCTGTTCCTGGGCTCCATGGTGGGCGTCGGGATCGCGTGGGCGAGTATTCTCGCCATGCCGTACGCGATCCTCACCGGATCGCTGCCGCCGTCGAAGCTCGGGTACTATATGGGCGTCTTCAATTTCTTCATCGTGATTCCCCAGATCGTCGCGGCGGCCATCCTGGGCTTCATCGTCGGGCGTTTCTTCGGCGGAGAGGCGATCTACGCGTTGCTGATCGGCGGTGCGTCGTTCCTGCTCGCGGCCGCGCTGATGCTGCGGGTCCAGGATGCCGGCGAAGGTGGCCGCCCATGAGAGTCGCGATTCGCCTTGCCGCCGGTGCGCTGCTGCTCTTCGGGTGCAGCCATGCGGCCCCCAGCCCCGACCCGCGCGCGAGTGTTGGGGACCCGGCGGTGTTCTGGAACAGCGCCACGACCTACTTCCTCCTCACCGACCGCTTCGACAACGGGAACCCCGGCAACGATACGGCCCTCGGTCGCCCTCACGACGGCGCGGTGCTGCGCAGCTTCGAGGGCGGAGACCTGGCCGGAGTGCTGCGGAAGATCGAAGCGGGTTACTTCGACAGCCTCGGCGTCGACGCCATCTGGCTTACTCCTTTCGTGGAGCAGGTCCACGGAAGCGTCGACGAGGGAACCGGCAAAACCTGGGGATACCACGGCTACTGGACCCGTGACTGGACCGCGGTGGACCCGGCGCTGGGAACCCGGGAGGAGCTGCGCGGGCTGGTCGACGCCGCGCATCGGCATGGCATCCGCGTGCTCATGGACGCCGTCATCAACCACACCGGACCGGTGACTCCACAGGATCCTGCCTGGCCCGGCGATTGGGTCCGTACCGGCCCCAATTGCACCTACCGGGACTACGCGACCACCGTGGACTGCACGCTGGTGGCCACGCTGCCGGACCTTCTCACCGAGCGGAACGATCCGGTCGAGCTTCCCCCGGAGCTGATCGAGAAATGGCGCGGGGAAGGCCGCCTGGAACGGCAGCGCGCCGAGCTCGACGCCTTCTTCGCGCAGACCGGCTACCCCAGGGCGCCTCGCTACTTCGTCATCAAGTGGCTCACCGACTGGGTGCGCGATTTCGGAATCGACGGCTACCGGGTGGACACCGCCAAGCACTTCGGGGAGACGGTGAGCGCCGAGCTGAAGGTGGAAGCCGAGCGGGCGTTCGCGGATTGGAAGCAGGCCCACCCGGCGCAGGTCCTAGACAGCCTGCCGTTCTACATGGTGGGCGAGGTCTATGGCTACGGAGTTGGCCCGGAGCGGGCGTACAACTTTGGTGATCGGTCGGTGGATTTCTTCGCGCACGGCTATGACGCGCTCATCAACTTTGGATTCAAGGCGGAGGCCGCCGGGTCGCTGGACGTCGTCTTCACGAAGTATTCGGCGGCGCTCCACGACGGCGCGCTTCGCGGGTTCGCGATCCTCAACTACATCAGCTCCCATGATGACGGCTCGCCGTACGACGTAAACCGGTCCGATCCCATAGGCGCGGGAACCCGGCTCCTCCTCGCGCCGGGTGGCGCCCAGATCTACTACGGTGACGAGCTGGCCCGGGCCCTCAAGGTCGCGGGCGCCGAAGGCGACGCCAACCTCCGCTCGTTCATGAACTGGGGGGACCTGGAGCGCGGGGGACGTACCACCGAGATACTGGAACACTGGCGCAAGCTGGGCCAATTCCGCCGCGTTCACCCGGCCGTTGGTGCCGGGGCGCATCGCATGCTCCAGGCGGCCCCGTACCTCTTCAGCCGCACCCTCGCGACGGCCGGCGGGGGGCGCGTCGATCGCGTGCTGGTGGCGATGGACCAGGGGGAAGGCGCCAAGTCCATCCCGGTTTTCGGCGTGTTCCCGGACGGCACCGAGCTGCTGGACGCCTACTCGGGGGCGAGTGGCACGGTGCGCGACGGGAGGATCTCGCTCACCAGCGCGTTCGGTCTCGTGCTCCTGAGCCAGCGGCCCTGAACGGCTGCTGATGGGGCGTGACTGGAACGTTCATTCGAGCGTCCCTATTGCAGGACGGCTGAGGTGGCGGCGCGGGGCCCCCGCGCTGCGGGTTTCGGCGACCGGGAGGTACGATGTCGAGCAAGCCTGACGCCAGCGTGCGCGCGATGCATCGGCTCTGTGACGAGATCAAGGCGGCCATCGCCAGCGGCGACCTTCCGACCGACGCGGTAGACGATCTCAAGCGAGCCATCGACGAAACCCGAATGCGGGTCTGGGCCTCGATGGAAGCCGCCAAGAGCGGCGATCCGACCTGGGTGCAGGAGTTCTGGTTGAAGCGGGCCGCTGAAGTCTGTCTGGGGATGATCGGGCGTCTCGAGCGGGGCGAGCTCGACCCAGGATCGTCCCGGGCCGAGGAGCTGCGTGCCGCGGCGGAGCTCCTCGTGAACTCGCTTCCCGGGCACCCGTGACTGGGAAGCCCGCAGCCGGGCGACACGTTGCGCTCCTGCGCGGCATCAACGTCGGTCGTGCCAAGCGCGTCGCCATGGCCGACCTGCGGGCACTGGTGGCGGCACTCGGTTATCAGGATGTCCGGACCTTGCTCAACAGCGGCAATGTCGTCTTCACGGTCCCCGGCAGATTGCGCGGCGACCCCGCTGTCAGAATCGAGCAGGCAATCGCCAGCCGACTGGGAGTCTCGGCCCGCGTTACTGTGCTCACCGCCGCGGAAGTCGCCGCGGTTATCCGCGACAACCCTCTGGGCTCGATTGCGGAGAATCCCAGCCGTCTGCTGGTTCATGTGCTGACCGATCCGCGCGATCGGTCGAAGCTGACGCCGTTGGCCAGCCAGCAGTGGACCCCGGAGGCCATGGCCCTGGGCCGCCGCGTGGCCTACCTCTGGTGCCCCGAAGGCATTATCCAGAGCCGCCTCGCCGGGGCAGTCGACCGGGCCCTCGGCGACGCCGTCACCGCGCGCAACTGGAACACCATGACGAAGCTCCACTCCCTCACTCTCGAGGGGTGAGCCTGACTACACCCTGGACGACCTCACCGCGCCGGAGCCCCGAATGCGACTCTCCTCCGCTCTCCTGATCCCGGTCTTGTTCACCGGCGTCCACGCCCAACCGGCCACCCAGGCCGCCGGCGGGACACTCACGCTGGTCGGTCAGGGTGACACAACCAGGACCTTGACCGCGGCGGAGCTCGCGGCACTGCCCCAGACCGAGGTCGTCGTGCGGGAGGCGGACGGGGCCACCATCGTGTTTCACGGTCCGACGCTGCGGGCCCTCATGACGCTGGTCGGGGCACCGGCGGGACACGCGCTGCGGGGGCCCAGCATGCTGCTCGCCGTGCTCGCCGAAGCGGCCGACAACTACAAGGTTGCGTACATGCTGGCGGAGCTCGATGAGCAGTTTGGGGCGAAGACCGCCATTCTCGCGCTCACCCAGGATGGCCACGCCCTACCGGCCCGCGACGGACCGCTGCGCATCGTCGTGGCGGGTGAAGAGCACCACGCCCGCTGGATCCGGCAAGTGGTGCGCCTGCGGCTGGTTCGCGTGGGCTGATTCGTGTGCCTCAGCGAGGTGCCGCCGGACGCCAAGCCCCCCGGATCACCACGCCATCCAAGCTGCGCAGGCTGGCCACGTCGACCAGCGGATTGCCCCGTACCAGGATCAGGCTCGCCTCGGCGCCTACGGCAATGACTCCAAGGTCGGAGCGTCCGAGAAAGCCGGCCGCCTCCACGGTCCCGGTGCGGAGCGCCTGGTAGGGCGTTAGGCCCGCCGCGACCAGCTCCGCCAGCTCATCGTGAATGGCCGTACCGGCCGGGACGATGTCGATGCCCGCATCGGTGCCGAGCAGGAGCGGGGCTCCGGCGTCGGCCAGCTGCTTGACGAAGGTCCGGCGGTTCCGCAGCATGGCCTGTCGCTCG
>JAXIPC010000140.1:0-9242 GCA_045403135.1 Gemmatimonadales bacterium
CGACCAGCGCCGAGTTCAACGTCGTCGCCGGCGCTCCTTCCCAGCTCACCTTCACCGTCGCGCCGCCGGCCACCGCCGGAAGCGGCATCCCGTTCACGGCCAGTCCGGTCGTGCAGATCCGTGATCAGTCGGGAAACCCGGCGGGTACATCCGGGATTCTCATCAGCGCTTCGATCCTGCCCAGCGCCGGAACCCTCGGCGGAGCGACGACTGCCACCACCAATGCCACCGGCGCCGCCACGTTCACCGGCCTCCTGATCAGCGGACCGATCGGATCGTATACGATCACGTTCACCGCGCCGGGGCTGACGCTGCTGAGCTCGGCGCCGATCGCGCTGACCGCCAGCAATCCCGGAAGCTTGAGCATTGTCACCCAGCCGCCCGCGACGGCGGAGAGCGGAATTCCGTTCACCCGCCAGCCGGCGGTCCGGCTGCTCGATGGCGCAGGCAACCCGGTGTCCCAGTCCGGCGTGGCGGTAACGGCGGCCATCGCATCCGGCCCTGCCGGCGGAACTCTCGGGGGCACCAACATCGTTTCGACCGACGGCTCGGGAATCGCGACGTTTACGAACCTGGCGTTGACTGGCCCGGTCGGCAGTTACACCCTTCGGTTCTCTGGTGCCGGACTACCCGCGATTACCTCGAGCACCATCGAGCTCACCCCCGGATCGGTACCGGCGGCCCAGCTCACCATCACCACCCAGCCTTCTTCGACGGTGCAGAACGGGGTGCCGTTTCCGACGCAGCCGGCCGTCAAGGTCAACGACCTTTCGGGAAACCCGGTGAGCGGCGTGGTGGTCACGTCGGCGATTGCGTCCGGCGGAGGCACGCTGGGAGGGACCGTCACCGCGACGTCCGATGCGAGTGGAATCGCCGCGTTCTCGGATCTCTCGATCAGCGGAACGATAGGGTCCCGCACGCTCGGCTTCACGGTGTCGGGGCTGCCGGCGGTGACCTCGAACGCCATCGATGTGACCGCCGGCCCGGCGACGCAGCTGGTGATCGTCCAGCAGCCGTCGAGCACCGCGACCCACGGCACCCGATTCGCCCAGCAACCGATCCTGCAGCTGTTCGATGCCAGCGGCAACGCGGTGGTGGGAGCATCGGTCATGGCAGCGATGAATTCCGCGTTCGGATCCGGGAAGCTGAGCGGAGGGCGCACCATCACCACCGATGCCGCGGGGTTGGCCACATTCACCGACCTCAAAATAGACAAGACCGGTCTCTACACGCTCCAGTTCACCTCCGGCGGGCTCACCGTGGTGTCCTCCCTGATCACCGTCCTCTAGGTGTCCGCACCCGTTTCCTCCCCGACTCGCGAGGTTCTCAATGTCCCGCCGAATGCGAACCATCGCGCTCCTGCTCGCCGCTCTGGCAACCGGTGGCACGCGCCTGGAGGCACAGGCAGCCCCGGCCCGTCCAAGCTGCAAAGACGCAAGCTTCCGCCAATTCGATTTCTGGGTCGGTAGCTGGGTGGTGTTGTCCGGCACCGATACGGCGGGAACCAACAAGGTGACGCTCGAGGAGGACGGGTGCATCGTTCACGAGCATTGGACGGGATCGAAAGGCGGGACGGGGCAGAGCTTCAATTTCTACGACCGGCAGGACGGCAAGTGGCACCAGGTATGGGTGGATAACGCCGGGTCGGTGCTCCGGCTCAGCGGGGAGCTGGTGGGCAACCAGCTCCGGCTGGCCGGCGAGACGTCACGACCGAACGGGACCAAAGTGCTTCATCGCCTGTCGTTCACCAACAATGCCGACGGCAGCGTCCGGCAGTTCTGGGAGTCTTCCCCGGATATGGGAAAGACCTGGACCGCGACTTTCGACGGAGTGTACCGCCGGGCGGCGAGGTGAGCTACATAGCCGGCGTGAACATGATGTGGGCCTTGGGCGTGCCGGGCCACATGATCCATGGCAGCGTGCCGTTCGGCTTTTCTGCCAAGCCGGTGGTCGCCCCGGTGGCCGAGGGGATGTAGACGACGTACAGCGCCCGGGCTCCCGATATCTCATTCTTGGCGGAATCGAAGGTGCCGCCGAAGAGCTGATACAGCGTGGCAGGTGCCTTCGGCATCGGCAGCTTCCCTTCCCGCACCTCCTTGAACCGCACCGTATCCACCTGACCGCCGGTGACGCCCGAGGCGCGGAGCGCCCGCCCGCGTGCCATGAACGGCTCCATGCTGTTGTGATAGCAGGCGACGTGGAGCTGCTCGCCCTTGGGGTCGCTGGCCAGGCACGTCATGGTGCCGGCGCCTTTACGGAGCGAAACCAGTTTCCCGTCGGCCCCGTAGCCGAGCACCGTGGCATCCGCGCGCAGGCTCGGCGGCATCGCGAGCACCGCCGCGGCGATCTGCTGCTCGGCGGGAGGAGGAGCCGGCGCCTGGGCGGCCACCGGGGCCAGCGTCACAAGAGTAAGAGTTGCTGCAAGCCGTACGTGCATGAAAATCCTCCTTAGATAGCTTCAGATAGCTTCGTAGGAGCAGCCCCGCTCCTGGCAGAGACCGAGCAGCATGGTATGAGCGGGAACCACAATGACGCCGGGGTTGAGACCGGCCCTGAGCTCCTGGTATACCTCGGGCTCAGGCCGCTTGACGGCCTCTCCGACCATGGCGGAGACCCTCTGGAGTGCCTTGTTGCACTGCCAGAAGATGGTCCCGCGTGCCTGAAGCCTCTTTACCGTAGCCCCCTGGTCCTTTGGCATCCGGCCATCGTCGAGGTACAGGTTCCGCATGGCCGGCTTGCCGGTCTCCGGATCGTTGAGCTTCCACAGCTCGCCAATCGGGAATTTCGAATACAGCGCGTCGCTCGCGTTGGCCGGGAACGCGCCTCTCGTGATGCCGACCACCGCATTGAGCTGCGGCGACTTGAGCCCGTAGACCTCCTCATGGGCATCGAGCCAGTTGCGGATGACCCGCAGATTGTTGGCATCAGTAAGATCGAACACCTGCTTGTGTTTCCCAGTGAGCTGGTCGAGCCAGGACATATCCCAGCCGCCCTGGGCCGCCGGAGCCGATGCATGTGACACTTCGGGCATCATGCCCAGGGCGGTGAGCCCCGCGATTGCCCGGGCCAGGAATCCGCGCCGCTCCATACCATCGCGTGCCGGCATACTGCCTCCATGATCGTGGGGATCAGAACCAGAGGAATCTAACGCGTTGTGCGGGACTTACTCCACTGGACGGGCCGAAGCCAGTTTGGTGGGTAGCACCGCCCCCACGGTCGCTGTGCTTCCAGTGACGATGCGCCGGTGGTAGTCCACCTGCCCCAGGTGGTAGCCGAGATGGCTGGCCAAATGAATCAAGAAGTCGCCGGTGTTAAGCCGGACCTTGGCAACGGCCTCGGGGTACTCCGATTCAAGGACCGCCTGATCCACACGCCGGAAGGTCTGCTCCACCGTTGAAATCGCGTCGTTGATCTTCGCCACCACCTCGGCCTTCGTCAGTCCGCGGGCCGAGAACTCGAGATCCCGGTTCCGCACGTAGTCGGTGCCGCCCAGGACCCGGCCCACGAAGTGCTGGAGGTTGCCGGCCAGATGCAGGGCGAGGGTACCACTCGGGTTGCTGATTCCCGGAACCACCCGCCACACGTCGGCATCGTTCGGGTAGGCCTCGATTTCCTGTCGCAGGCTGGACAGCTCGCGCACCAGGATACCACCGATCGCACTGGCGAGGGACGTCATGTTGCCTCCCCGATGAGGGACTCGAGCGTTGCCGGGTCGACCCGATGGCCGCCGTCGAACCGGTGAATCTGCGGCGTGAGGCCCGCGGCGGCGAGCCTCGCCTGCTCCTCGTCCACTTCGGCCGCCGAGATGTATTTGTCCCGCGTGCCGATCGCCAGCTCGAGCCCGGCGGCAGTCAGCGCTTGACCATAGCGGCCGAGCGGGAGGTCGGGCGGCACCTTGCCGCTCCAGAGCATTAGCCGGCTCGCGGTGCGGTGCCCGAAGGCTACCCAGCGGCAGGCGGTGGCGGTTCCCTGGGAGAACCCGTGCACCTCGACTCGCGGCGCCCCCGGTACCCCGGCCAGAATCCTTGCCGCCAGCAAGTCCAGGTAACGCACCTGGTCCTCGATCTCGGCGTCACGGTCTTCCTTGGTCATCCAGGAGGCGCCGACCCTGCGGGTACCCTTTTCCTCGAAATAGGCCCGGGACAGGCCTTCCGGTGCCACCAGCAACCGGCCCGGCTGCGCCACCGGTTCGAACCAGCGCAGGAATGACGCGGCGAGCATGCTGTAACCATGCAGGACGAACCAGACTTCGGCTGCGCTCTCGATCTCCCCCAAGGTGATGTAGCGCGCCGTGCGCGGTACCGTGATGTGGTGCGCGACCGGCGTCATCCGGCGTAGCGGCCCCAGACCCCGCGCAGCACGTCACTGATCTCGCCAAGGGTGGCGCGGGCCCGGACCGCCTCGATGATCGGCGGCATGAGCGGCGCGGTGCCGCCGGCCGCCTTTCCCAATTCGGCCAGTGCGGCGTTGACCGCGGCGGTGTGCCGGCCGGCGCGTACCGCGCCCAGCCGTTCCTTCTGGCGCGCCTCCAGCCCGGTGTAGTCGAGAATCTCGATGGGGGCGGGCGGCGCATCGGAGGTGAACCGGTTCACCCCGACGATCACCGTATCGCCGGCCTCGATCGACTTCTGCACTTGATACGCGCTTTCGGCGATGCGCTGCTGGAAGAATCCCTGCTCGATGGCCCGTGCGGCGCCGCCCATCGCGTCCACCTCCTGGATCAGCGCGCGAGCCTCCGCCTCGATCCGGTCGGTCAGCGACTCCACGAAGTAGCTCCCCGCGAGCGGATCCACCGTGCGATCGAGACCACTCTCGTAGGCCAGTATCTGCTGGGTTCGGAGGGCCAGGGTGGCCGCTTCGGCGGTGGGCAGAGAGAGCGCCTCGTCGTACCCGTTGGTGTGAAGCGACTGGGTGCCGCCCAGCGTTGCCGCCAGCGCCTGCACCGCCACGCGCACCACGTTGTTGAGGGGCTGCTGGGCCTGAAGGGTGACGCCGCCCGTCTGGGTATGGAAGCGCAGCTTGCAGGTGGCATCGTCCGCGTTGAATCGTTCGCGTGCCAACCGGGCCCAGAGCCGCCGGGCGGCGCGAAACTTGGCCGCCTCCTCGAAGAGGTCATTGTGGGAGGCGAAGAAGAACGAGAGCCGGGGTCCGAACTGCTCGATCGACAGGCCCCACTCGAGGGCGCGGGAGACGTATTCGCACGCGTTGGCGAGCGTGAAGGCCACCTCCTGCACCGCCGTGGCTCCGGCCTCCCTCATGTGGTAGCCGCTGATCGAGATGGGGTTCACACTCATGCCGTTGTCGGCCACGAAACGGAAGATGTCGGCGATCAGCCGGAGCGACGGGCCGGCGGGGAAAATGTAGGTACCCCGCGCGATGTACTCCTTGAGGATGTCGTTCTGGATCGTGCCGGAGAGCTTGGCACGGGGCACGCCGCGCTCCTCGCCCACCACCACGTACATGGCCAGCAGGATGCCGGCGGTGGCGTTGATGGTCATCGAGGTCGAGACCCGGTCGAGCGGAATGTCCTCGAACAGCACCGCCAGATCGTCCACGGTATCGATCGCGACCCCCACCCGCCCCACTTCGCCGGCCGCCATCGGGTGGTCGGAGTCGTAGCCCATCTGGGTGGGCAAGTCGAAGGCGGTGGAGAGGCCGGTCTGCCCCGCCTCGAGCAGAGCGCGAAAACGAGCGTTGGTGGCCTCGGCGGTACCGAACCCGGCGTACTGCCGCATGGTCCAGAGGCGCCCGGTGTACATCGAGCGCTGCACCCCGCGCAGATACGGCCAGCTGCCGGGTTCTCCCGGATCCCCGGTCCAGTCGGCGGGCCGGTAGAGTGGCTTGACCGGTAGCAGCGCGGGATTCGGCCGGCGCTCGCCGCTCACGATTCGTGTTCGCGCAGCATCTCCGCCACGAATTCCACGTCGTGCTTCGAGCCGATGACGAGCGGAGTGCGCTGGTGCAATGTCGCCGGCACCATGTCCAGAATCCGGTTGAGGCCGTCGGTGGCGGCCCCGCCGGCGTGCTCCGCCACCATGGCGAGCGGGCTGGCCTCGTAGCAGAGGCGAAGCTTGCCCTGAGGCCGGCCGGTTTCGCCGGGATAGAGGAAGATGCCGCCGGAGATGAGGTTCCGGTGGAAATCCGCCACCAGGGCTCCGATATAGCGGCTGTTCTTTCCCTTGATCCGGCTGGGAAAGTCTCCATGAAGGCCGCGCACCGCCTGCTGCATTCCCTTGGACCACCGCGCGAAGTAGCTCTCGTTGACGCTGTAGTACTTGCCGGTTTCGGGGATCCGGATGTCGCGGTGCGACAGCACGAACTCCCCGATGGTGGGGTCGAGCGTGAATCCGTGGACGCCGTTGCCCGTGGTATACACCAGCATCACGCTGGAGCCATACATCACGTAGCCGGCCGCAATCTGGCTTCGGCCGGGCTGCAGCACATCGGTGAGCGTGCCATGGCCCTCCATCGTGATCCGGCGGTAAATGCTGAAGATGGTGCCCACCGGGTTGTTGTTGTCGATGTTGGAGGAGCCGTCCAGCGGATCGAACAACACCGCGTACTTCCCGTGCGGAATGTCCTCGGCGATCGGAATCACCTCTTCGTCTTCCTCCGACGCCATGACGCACACCCGGCCGGTGTGGCTCATCGAGTTCTTGAGGGCGTCGTTGGCAAAGACGTCGAGCTGCTGCTGCTCCTCGCCCTGGATGTTCACCGAATTGGCCGAGCCCAGGATGTTGATCAGCCCGGCGCGCCGCACCGCGGAGGCGATGATCTTGGCCCCCAGGGCGATGTCGTAGAGCAGGTTCGACAGCTCGCCGGTGGCCTCGGGATACCGGCGCTCCTGCTCCATGATGAACCGCTCGATCGTGATGACCGAGGTGTTGGGAAACGCCATGCGGTCTCCTCAGGGGCGGAGGGGGTAGGTGCGGGCCGACCGCCGCCCGCGTACGGTCATGGTCGATTCCGCCACGGTCACCGTCACGGTGCCGTCACGGTCGGTGCGCCACACCTCGGCATGGGCCTCGGCAAGTCGCTGCAGCGCGGCGGGCGACGGGTGCCCGTACCGATTGGGCCCGACGCTCACGATGGCGGCTTTCGGCACCAGCTCCCGGAGCCAGAGCTCACCGCTCGACCCCGCGGACCCATGGTGACCCACCTTGAGCAGATCGATCCGGCCCACCTTGCCGGCCAGAAGCGATTCGGCCCGGACTCCCAGGTCTCCGGCCAGGACCGCCTCGAACGCGCCTGACCGGACCAGCAGCACCACCGAGTCGTCGTTCAGGTCGTCCTGCCACCCGGCCCAGGTGGTGTCGGGGTGCAGGACCTTGAGCAGTATCCCGTCGATCGCGAGCGAGTCGCCGACGCGGGCGGGACGCCACCGCATCCCGCGAAGGGCCGCCAGATCGAGCAACTCGAGGTAGTTCGGCTCCGCAACCGGCTCGCCCGGCTCGATGATCAGGTCGGCCGGTACCCGGCGAAGGACAGCGGGCGCTCCGCCGGAGTGGTCGAGGTGGGCATGGGAGAGCACGAATGCCGCGAGCCTGCTGGCACCGTGGCGCACCAGAAATGGGAGCACCACCGCCTGTCCCGCATCGCGCCGCGGCTCCTTCGGGCCCGCGTCCACCAGAATCCACCGACCCGCCGGCGTCCGGATCAGGGCGGCGTCTCCCTGCCCCACGCTCAGGAAATGTAGCGTGAGCCCGCTACCCCCGTCAGGCGACAGCCAATCGCCGAGCGGGAGGAGGGCGGCCACACCGACGGCGCCTGCAATCCACCCGGCGCGCAGCGCGGCACGGGGCGATGTGTTGCGCTTCCCGAGCGCCCACAACACCGCCGCAAGAAGGGCCAGCCAGGGTAACGCCGCCCCAGGGCCGGGTGCCGTCTGCACGGTTCCTACGGGCAGCGAGCTCCCCAGACGCGCCATGGCTTCGAGGCCCGCGAGTCCAAGCCCGCCGCCGGCGGCAAGCACCTGCGCCACTGGGTACAGGAGCGGAGCCATCAGCATGCTGGCCAGCACCACAGGCACCGCGACCGCAGCAAGCGGCACCGCGGCAAAATTGAGCCCGATACCCGCGAGAGCCACCGCGCCTAGGGCCGCGGCGGTGAGCGGCGCTGTGGTCAGCGTCGCGCCAAGCGAGGCGAAGAGCATCCGCCAGCCCGCCTTGGGACCGAGCGCGCGGTCGCTCCAGCGGGTGAAGGTGAGCGCACCCCAGAAGGCCGCGGCGGAAAGCCAGCCGCCCAGATCGAAGACGGCCCACGGATCCACCAGGGTGACCCCAAGGCAGGTGAGGCCGAGCAGCGGCACCGCTGCGGGGTGCCGTTGTCGCCAGGCGCACCAGCCCGAAAGACCGCAGAGGAATGCGGCCCGGGCCGCGGGCGCCGGCCATCCAAGAAAGGCCACATAGAGAAACACCAGGCCGGCGGCCGCCGCTCCGGCCGGACCGCGCCGAACTCGGCAAATCCGCAGCAGGAGGATCGTCCACCCGAAGACGATGCCGACATGAAAGCCGCTGATCGACAGCAGGTGGACCAGTCCCGAGCGGGCGAAGGCCGCATTCATCGACGGATCGATCCCGCCGCGACGGCCCACCAGGAGCGCTTCGACCAGACCGGCGCGGGAACCGTAGAGTCGCTCGGTGGTCCGCGCCACCCAGGTGCGGAGCCGGTCGGCGGGGCCCGGCCGGCCGGCCAACGCCGTCAGGTTGGAGACGACCATGATTCCGTCGGGCCGCCCTCCGAACCGCGGCGACGGGATCCAGCGTCCGACAGCGGTCCAGCGACTCCCCGCGGGAAGCAGCCGTCCCTCGCGCACCCGAACGGTGAGCGCGCCTCGGCAGCGAGGGTCCAGCACCGCCGCCGAGGCAACTCCGTCTTCCACCGGCTCCAGTAGCCGAATGGCAATGCTGACTGGTGCAGCCGGCAGGGACGCGGCGCAACTTCGCGATGCGGCGGAACGGGTGACCATCCCCAGCACAAATCCGGCAGACACGGCGCCGGCCAGCCATCCCAGGGGACGGCGGTTGGCGAACAGGAGGAGGAGGCCCAGGATCCCAATGCCAATCGGCGGGCCCAGAAAACGCGCGAGGCCGGTCGCGAGACCGGCCTCGAACACCAGCACGAGCAGAACCACCGGCCGGAGCCTCACGGCCCCGCGGGCCTGCTCAGGGCGTGAGCTGCCGCTGCCCTGCCTGCTTGCACCGGGGAGACTCCATCACCCTGCGGAATCCATCCATCACGGC
>JAXIPC010000189.1:0-2224 GCA_045403135.1 Gemmatimonadales bacterium
TGGCCGAGGCGATCGGGCCGGTCTCCCTGGCGCTCGGTGTCGCGGGCTTGATCTTCCTCGCGCGCAACTCGGCCGGCGCCCGCTTCCTCGGCCTGGCTCTGCTCGGGTACGTCGCGCTGACCATCATTCCGGTCCGGCACATGCAGTACCGGTATACGATCTTTCCGGCATTCACGCTGGCGGTTTTCGCCGGCATTGTCGGCGCCAACCTGCTCGCCGCCCGGGCCGTGTCACGTCGCGTGGCGGGATCGGTGTTCCTCGCCCTCGCGGTCGGTACGGAGAGCTATCGGGCCCTGGACCTGACCTACCAGATGGTGAAGGACGCCCGCTATCCCGCCTCGGCGTGGTTGCAGGCTCAGGCGCGTCCCGGTGATCGGATCGGGTTCTTCGGCTCATTTCACCAGCTTCCGGCGCTTCCGCCGTGGCTCGAGCCGGTTCAGCTGAACGGAGACTCGGTGGTGCGGGTGCTCGGGGAGGAAAAGCTCCGCTACGTCTATGTGGCGCCGGACTATTTCTCCGACTCGCTGCATCAGCGAAGCACGTTTCTCCCGGAGGAGATTTACGCGCGGCTGAAGAATGGTACGCTGGGGTACCGGCTGGCCGGGCGATTCGAGACTCGGCCGCTGCGCGCCTCATGGCTCCGACATTTCCCCTACATCAATCCGCCGGTCCAGGTGTTCGAAGCAGTCCCCCCGGCGACCGCGCCGTAGCGCCGGAATGGCTCAGGGTGGCAGGGTTCCCGGCGGCAACGGACCCGCCGTTACCGCGAGCGTATCCCCCGGCACCGTTCCCCGCTCGACCACCCAGATCGTTCGGCCCGGGAACGCGCTCACGATTCCGGCCCTCGCACCGGGGTTGCGGTCCCACAGATAGATCGTCCCGGAATCCGAGAGCGTGGATGGATTCAGCGAGAACGCCGACTGGTAGTCCTCCCGGTCGGCCGATCGGATGAAGACCAGCGCATGACCGAAGTGGTTCGCGTTGGCGAGCCTGCGGACCGCCCCACCGACACCCCGGTATTCGTGGTATTTGCCGAAGCGCCAGGGCATCACCGTCAGAAACCCGACCAGGCTTGCGAGGACGACGAAGGAGGCAACGCGGGGATCCCCGCCTCTGCCTTCATTCCCGAGTCGATCGGTGAGGATCGTCGTTGCCCTGGTGGTGAGGGCGACGAGCGGGACGAGGGCTTGGTACCAGTACCGGGGCCCCAGGTCGGGGCCCCCGCTGAACCAGTAGATGCTGTAGCCCAGCGTGCTCGCTCCCACCAGGCCGATGGCGAGGACGTCCCGCCGGTCCCACCCTCCCGAAACAAAGGCAGCGAGAATCAGAAGCAGCGACCCGCATCCCCAGCCGAACAACTCGAAGTTGGTCATGAACACGTTCTTGTTCGCGTTCAGGACCACGTCCGGGAGGCCGTGCCCGGGAAGCGGGTCGATGTTGGGCCAGGCGGCGTGTCCCACGTCCGGCCCGAAACCGATCCGGTCCCGGCCCACTCCCCAGGTCACGTCACCCCACTTCGTGAAGGGCGGGTAGGTCGGATCTCCGGTCAGCGCGGCGTTGTAGGGCAGCGAGATTCCCGCGACGAGCACTCCCGCCAGGACCATCGGGGCCAGCTCCCGCAGCTTGAGCCCGCCGCCGAACGGCGCGATGGCCCACAGGGCGACCACCGGAGCAACCAGGAACGCTTCGATGGGGCGGGTTAGGAACAGGGCGCCGAGTGCCGCGCCGCCCAGGGCCATCCAGGCCCATCGCCGGCCGTTCTTCGACCGCAGCACGGCCAGCACAGCGGTCAGGGTCCATACCACCGACACCGGGTGCGCCATGAATTCGCCGGACATGTAGATGAGCCAGGGTGAGACAGCCAGCAGCAGCACCGTGACGTTGGCGGTGCCCCGGTCGTAGAGCCGTCGCACCACCGCGTGGGCCAGGAGGACGGTGAGGCCTCCGAGCAGCGGATTCACCAGCCAGGGCAACCCGGCCAGCGCGCCGAGTGACAGGACCGCGGGCCAACCCGGAAAGCCGTACCCCCACCACCTCGTTCCGTCACTCAGGGTTTGACTCATCACGAACGCGGCGGAATCGGGAGGGGGCGGAAGGAAGAGGCGTCCGGCGGAGAAATACTTCGCCTGGAAGAGGTAGGAGACGCTATCGTCGATGTGCGGCAAGCGCTCGAACGCGAACCATGCGGCGCCGACTCCGAGGAGCAGAACCCAGCCGGCCACGG
>JAXIPC010000175.1:0-12918 GCA_045403135.1 Gemmatimonadales bacterium
CCCAGCGAATCCACCTGGGTTCCCGCCTCCCACACTGCGTCCCAGGCACCGTCCTCGTTGCCGTCGTTGTAGATGGCGAAGTCCCGCTTGACCCCGGCGGGGTTCACGGCAAACTCGTAGCCCGACCGGCGGTCATGGTAGGAATCGACGATGATCTTGATCTGGTCACTCGGGGTGCGGACATCGCGCCGGGCCAGCAGCTTGAGGATCCGGTTGGGCGCCGAGTCGAAGGCCCGGACGAACACGTAGAAATTTCGGGCGTCATAGGCGACTTTGACTTCAGTCGGAAATCTCGGTGCCTTGCCGGGATTGGGCTCGAATTCCTGGAACGCGCTGATCACCGCGGCGCCCTGCCAGACTTCGTCATCGTCTTTGCCGTCGATGGCCGGTGCGCGCGTTGCCTTGGCGGCGGTGACCGTCATCGGGCTGGACAGCGGCACTTCGATGGGACGATTTTTGACTTCCTGGGATTGGAAAACAAACAGGGCGGCCAGGGAGATGAGCATCGCAACCAACTCGGGTTCGGGATCAATCCATGAGATACTCCGAGCCCGAAAACCGTTGCGTTTGACTTCCCGATCGGGTCTCGTTCGTCTCCAACATATATGCCGATCACGGCGGGGTCACCCCCGCTATTGTTTCAGATGTTTCACGGTGACAGAGTCGTCACCCTGAGGCCGCGTAGCGACTGAAGGGGCGGGGTCCTGCCGCTGCGCTGCGCTCGGCGTGACGCGGGGTCCTGCCGCCTCGTGCGCTCAGCGTGACCATCCGCCACCGAGGAGAACGCGCGTTGAAGGTTACCGGCAAGAAGATCATCGGCACCATCCTCCGGGGGACCGGGCTCGCCCCCCATGAGACCGGTGAGGAGCCGCCCCTCCGGGCCGAGCTCTTCAGCCGGGATCAGATGGAGCAGCACGGGCGGAAGCTGGCCGCATCCCACCAGGTCGCCTTCCAGCGTATCACCGATCAGCTCCTCTCCCGGCTGGCGGAGAACGAAGAGGTCTTGATTGCTGCGTCGGAGCTGCTCACCTCCGCGGCCAAGGCCAACCGGCGCATTGCGCCCGCCGGGGAGTGGCTGCTCGACAATTTCTACCTGATCGAGGACCAGGTTCGCCTGGCCCGGCGGCATCTGCCCAAGGGCTACAGCCGTGAGCTTCCCCGGCTGCTGAGCGGGCCCTCGGCCGGGCTGCCTCGGGTCTACGACCTCGCGCTGGAAACCATTTCGCATGGCGACGGCAGGGTCGACCCCGAAAGCCTCAACAGTTTCGTCGCCGCCTATCAGACCGTTGCGCCCCTCACCCTCGGCGAGCTGTGGGCCATTCCGATCATGCTGCGGCTGGCCCTGATCGAGAATCTGCGCCGGGTCGCTGCGCGCGTCGTGGCGGGCCGGCTCGACCGGAACCGCGCCGAGGGGTGGGCCGACGAGATGACCGCCACCGTCGAGACCGACCCGAAGAGCCTCATCCTGGTCGTGGCCGATATGGCGCGGTCCAATCCGCCGATGTCGAGCGCCTTCGTGGCCGAGCTGGCGCGGCGGCTCCAGGGCCAGACCCCCTCGCTCGCGCTCCCGATGACCTGGGTGGCCCAGCGATTGTCCGAATCGGGCCGCACCATCGAGCAACTGGTCCAGGTGGAGAACCAGCAGCAGGCCGCCGATCAGGTCTCCATCAGCAACAGCATCGGCAGCCTCCGGTTCCTGGGTGCCATGGATTGGCGTGCCTTCGTCGAGAGCATGAGCGTGGTGGAAGGGACGCTGCGCGAGGATCCCGCCGGGATCTACGCCCGGATGGATTTCACCACCCGCGACGGCTATCGCCATGCGGTCGAGCGGCTGGCCCGGGGAAGCCGGCTGCCGGAGTGGGACATCGCCCGGCAGGCGGTGGAGCTGGCGGAGGAGGCCCGCCGGAACGGCGCCGACGAGCGAGCGGCCCACGCCGGCTACTACCTGGTCGGCCCGGGCCTGCCGGCGCTGGAACGGGGCGCCGGCATGGAGCCCTCCCACGCCGAGCCCCCGGTGTCGCTCTTTGCCTATCTGGGTCCGGTCCTCCTGCTGTCCGCGATGCTCGCCGCGAGCGCGGCCCTCACCGCGCACTCCGATCGCTGGCCGGTCTGGCTCCAGATCCTGGTGGCGGCCCTCGCGCTGCTCTGCGCCAGCCACCTGGTGGTATCGATGGTCAACTGGCTCTCGACGCTGCTGGTGCGGCCGTCGCTGCTGCCCCGCATGGATTTCTCGCGCGGTGTCCCGGAGGAAGCCCGCACCCTCGTGGTGGTACCCACCATCCTGTCCACCACGGCGGACGTGGAGGAGCTCTGCGAGGCGCTCGAGGTGCGCTTCCTGGCCAATCGGGACGACCGGCTCCACTTCGCCCTGCTCACCGACTTCCGCGACGATCGGGCGGAGCACGCGCCCGACGACGTCGCCATCCTCGAGCTGGCCACCGCGCGGATCGGCGAGCTCAATGCGCGCTACCCGCGCGATGAGGAGGACGCCTTCCTCCTTTTCCACCGCCCCCGGCGCTGGAATCCCCGGGAGCGGCTCTGGATGGGCCACGAGCGAAAACGCGGGAAGCTCGGCGACCTGAACGGCCTGCTCCGCCACGGGGCCACCGACCCCTTCTCGCTGATCGTGGGACGCACCGAGCCGCTCGCCCGGGTGCGCTACATCATCACCCTGGACCGGGATACCCAGCTTCCCCGCGATTCGGCCCGCGAGTGTGCCGGGGCGATGGCGCACCCGCTCAACCGGCCGTACTACGACGAAACCCGGAAGCGCGTCACCGAGGGCTACGGCGTCCTGCAGCCCAGGGTCGGAGTGAGCCTCCCAGCAACCAACCGTTCCCTTTACGCGCGGCTCTTCGGCAGCGATCCCGGCATCGATCCGTACACCCGCGCCGTGTCGGACGTGTACCAGGACCTCTTCCACGAGGGTTCCTACATCGGCAAGGGCATTTACGACGTGGAGGGATTCGCCCGCGCGCTGGAGGGGCAGCTTCCCGAGAACCGGATCCTGAGCCACGACCTGCTGGAGGGATCCTACGCCCGATCGGGACTGCTGACCGACACGCTGTTCTACGAGGAGTACCCCACCCTGTACAGTACCGACGTGGCCCGGCGGCACCGCTGGATCCGCGGCGACTGGCAGCTCATCGGATGGCTGTTCCGCCGTGTGCCGGGGCCGGGCGGCCGCCGCAGGAACCCGCTCTCCGCGCTCCACCGGTGGAAGCTGTTCGACAATCTGCGCCGGAGTCTGGTGCCGGTCGCGGCCACCCTGCTGCTGCTGCTCTCGTGGAGCCTCCTCGCGCCGTCCTGGCTCTGGACCCTCGGCGTCCTGGGGGTGCTGATGGTGCCGGGAGCGATCGCCGCCCTGGTGGAGTTCTTCCGCAAGAGCGGGGACATGTCCCTGTGGCAGCACCTTGCCGCGGCGTCGCGCGCGGCCGGCGGGCACCTGGCTCGGGCCACATTCTCGGTCGCCACCATTCCGTACGAGGCTTTTATCAGCGCCGACGCCATCGTCCGCACCCTGGGCCGTGTGCTGATCACGCGGCGGCGGCTCTTGGAGTGGAATGCGTCGAGCGAAATCGAGCGGAACGACAACGGCACGCTTCCCGGGTTCATCCGGAGGATGTGGCTCGCGCCCGCGATCGCGCTGATCGTGCTGGCCGACCTGGCTACCGGGAGGCCCGGCCCCCTGATGATCGCGTGGCCGGTGCTGGCGCTCTGGATGGCGTCGCCGTTCCTCGCCTGGTGGCTCTCCCGGCCGCTTCCCGACCGGGACGCCGCGCTCTCCGACGGGCAGTCGGTCTTTCTTCATGCGGTGGCCCGGCGCACCTGGGCCTTCTTCGAGACCTTCGTGGGCCCGGAAGACAACTGGCTGCCCCCCGACAATTTCCAGGAGACTCCCGGCCCGGCCGTGGCGCACCGCACCTCGCCCACCAATATCGGGATGTCGCTCCTGGCCAACCTGGCCGCCTGGGATTTCGGCTATCTACCGGCCGACGGGCTGACGGCCCGCACCCAAAGAACCTTCGACACACTGGACCGGCTCGAACGCCACCGCGGTCATTTCTACAACTGGTACGACTGTCGAACCCTGACCCCGCTGATGCCTCAGTACGTCTCGACGGTGGACAGCGGCAATCTCTCCGCCCTGTTGCTCACCCTGAAGGCGGGGCTGCTGTCGCAACCCGATGCTCCGGTGATCGGAGTGCGGGCCTTCATCGGGCTCCGCGATACGCTCGCCGTGCTCAACCAGTTGGTCCCGGACGACGCGCCACCCGAGCTGTTCGCCCTCGGGAAACAGATCGACGCGGCCATAGAGTCCTCCGGGGCACCCCTGGGCGAGACCCGCCACCGCCTCGATCGTCTCCTGGTCGCCGCGCGGGCTCTGGCCGATCAGCTCGAGGCCCTGCCCGGCCTGGCCCAGCAAGCGCCGCGCTGGACCCGCGCCCTCGTCGCCCAGGCCGAGTCGTTCGCGGAGTCGGTGGCGTGGCTGGCGCCTCTGGGCGAGGCGGCTCCGGTTCCGTCGCTTCGGGAGCTGGTCCGGGACGGCTCGACCCCCGAGCCGATCGCCGGTGCGGCACGGCAACGGATCGCCGCGCTGGAGGCGCTGGCCGAACGCGCCGGAAGGTTCGCCGAGGTGGAGTACGAGTTTCTGTACGACCGGACCCGGCACCTCCTGGCCATCGGCTTCAACGTAGGCGAGCGCCGCCGGGACCCCAGCTTCTACGACCTGCTGGCCTCCGAGGCTCGGCTCACCAGCTACGTCGCCATCGCCGAAGGCCACTTGCCGCAGGAGAGCTGGTTTTCCCTGGGACGGATGCTGACGAGCGCGGGAGGCGAGCCAGTGCTCCTCTCCTGGGGCGGTTCGATGTTCGAGTATCTCATGCCGATGCTGGTCATGCCGAGCTACGAGAATTCCCTGCTCGATCAGACGGCGCGCGCGGCCGTGAAGCAGCAGATCGAGTACGGCGAGGCGCGGGGCGTGCCCTGGGGGATGTCGGAGTCGGGGTATTCCGCGGTGGACGGCCATCTCAGCTACCAGTACCGCGCCTTCGGTGTTCCCGCCCTGGGACTCAAGCGCGGGCTGTCCGAAGACCTGGTCGTGGCTCCCTATGCCACCACGCTGGCGCTCATGGTGGCGCCGGAGCAGGCCTGCGAGAATCTCGAGCGGCTCTACCGCGAAGGGGTGTGCGGCGAATTCGGCTATTACGAGGCGGTGGACTACACCCCCTCACGGCTGCCGCGAGGGCAGTCTCGCGAGCTGGTGCAGTCCTATATGACGCACCATCAGGGCATGAGTCTCCTGGCCCTGGATTGGCTCCTGCTCGGACGGCCGATGCAGCGCCGATTCGAATCGGACCCCCGCTTCCGCGCGACGACTCTGCTGCTTCAGGAGCGGCTCCCCAAAGCCACTGCCTTCCACCCGCACACTCCCGAGCTCGCCGACACCGGGCCCGCGCCTGATCAGGCCGAGTCGGCGGTGCGCGTGGTGGCGAGCCCCTCGACGGCGGTGCCCGAAGTACAGCTCCTCTCCAACGGCCGCTACCACGTGATGGTGAGCAATGCCGGCGGGGGCTACAGCCGCTGGCGCGATCTCGCGGTGACCCGCTGGCGCGAAGACGGCACCCGGGACAACTGGGGAGCCTTCTGCTATCTGCGGGATGTGGCCTCCGGCGCGGTCTGGTCCTCAACCTTCCAGCCGACCCGTGCCCGCGCCGAGAGCTACGAGGCGATCCTCTCCGAGGCGCGGGCCGAGTTCCGCCGCCGCGACCATGACATCGAGACCCACACCGAGATCGCGGTCTCTCCCGAAGACGACATCGAGCTGCGCCGCCTCACCCTCACCAACCGGAGCCGGGTCCGTCGGGTGCTCGAGGTCACCAGCTACGCCGAGGTGGTGCTTGCGCCGCCGGCCGCCGACGCGCTGCATCCCGCGTTCAGCAATCTCTTCGTGCAGACCGAAATCCTCCGGCAACGCCAGGCCATCCTGTGCACTCGGCGGCCCCGTTCGGCCACCGAGCCGGTACCGTGGATGTGCAACTTGATGGCGGTGCATGGCGCCGAGGTGCGGGAGATGTCCTACGAGACCAGCCGGCTGGGCTTCATCGGCCGGGGCAATTCCACGGCGGCGCCCGCCGCGATGGCGGTACCGGGTCCGCTGGGCGGAGGCGAGGGCTCGGTGCTCGACCCGGTGGTGGCCATCCGGGCGCGCATCGTTCTGGAGGCGGAAGAGTCCGCCACGGTCAACATCGTGACCGGCCTGGCCGACACCCGCGAGGGCTGTCTCCTGCTGATGGACAAGTATCACGACCGCCGGCTGGCGGACCGGGTGTTCGATCTGGCCTGGACCCACAGCCAGGTGGTGCTGCGCCAGCTCAACGCCACCGAGGTCGACGCACAGGTATACGGGCGGTTGGCCGGCTCCGTGCTCTATCCTCACGCAGCGCTCCGGGCCGATTCAGGGGTCCTGGTGCGCAACCGGCGCGGGCAATCGGGCCTCTGGGGCTACGCCATCTCGGGCGATCTGCCCATCGTGCTGCTGCAGATCAGCGATTCCGAGAGCATCGACCTGGTGCGCCGAATGGTCCAGGCCCACGCCTACTGGCGGCTCAAGGGTCTGGCGGTGGACCTGGTCATCTGGAATGAGGACCACTCGGGCTACCGGCAGGTGCTGCACGAGCGGATCATGGGGATGATCGCGCCGGGGATCCACGCCAACGTCACCGACCGCTCCGGCGGGGTCTTCGTCCGCCCCGGCGAACAGATTTCCAACGAAGACCGCGTGCTCCTCCTGTCGGTGGCCAGCGTGATCCTGACCGACACCCTGGGGCCGATTTCCGAGCAGGTCAGCCGCCGGCGCACCGGAGAGGCGCCGATCCCCCGGCTCGCTCCCGCCCGCGCGGGGAAGGCCGATCCGATCCGGGCTCCCCGCGAAGCGCCGGTGGAGGAGCTGCTCTTCTCCAATGGTCTCGGCGGTTTCACCAAGGACGGGCGGGAGTACATCATCCGAACCGGGCCGGGGCAGGTTACCCCGGCGCCGTGGTCGAACGTGCTGGCCAACGCCCACTTCGGAACGGTCATCTCCGAAAGCGGCTCCGCCTACACCTGGTGCGAGAACGCCCACGAGATGCGGCTCACCCCCTGGCATAACGATCCGGTGAGCGATCCTACCGGAGAGGCCTTCTACCTTCGTGACGAGGAAAGCGGGTACGTCTGGTCACCCACTCCGCTTCCCGCCCGCGGCGCCACCCCGTATCGCACGCGGCACGGTTTCGGGTACAGCGTCTTCGAGCACGCCGAGGCCGGCGTCAGCTCGGAGCTTACGGTGTACGTGGCTGTCGACGCGCCGGTCAAGCTCGCGGTGCTGACCCTCCGGAACTGGTCCGGCCGGGCCCGCCGTTTGTCAGTGACCGGCTACGTAGAGTGGGTGTTGGGTGACCGGCCGGCCAAGTCGGCCATGCACGTGATCACCGAGAGCGATCCGGCCAACGGGGCGATCTTCGCGAGGAACCGCTATAACGGATCGTTCGCGGGCCGGACCGCCTTCTTCGATGTGAACGAGGCCAACCGCACGGTGACGGGAGACCGCACCGAGTTCCTCGGCCGGAACGGCACTCTCGCTAACCCGGCCGCGCTGGGCCGAGTCCGGCTCTCGGGCCGGGTGGGTGCCGCGCTCGACCCCTGCGCCGCGATCCAGGTGCCCCTCGACCTGGCCGACGGCCAGGAGCGGGAGCTGGTCTTCATCCTCGGGCTCGGCCGCGACACCGAGGACGCCCGCCGCCTGCTGCAGCGCTACGGAGGCTCGGCGGCGGCCCGGGCCGCGCTCGAGGCGGTGTGGTCGTACTGGAGCCGTACCCTGGGCGCGGTCCAGGTGTCAACGTCCGATCCGGCACTCGACGTGCTGGTCAACGGCTGGCTGCTCTACCAGACCCTCGCCTGCCGCCTGTGGGCCCGGAGCGGATTCTACCAGTCGGGCGGCGCCTACGGGTTCCGCGACCAGCTCCAGGACGTCATGGCTCTGGTGCATTGCGAGCCCGGGCTCACCCGGGAGCACCTGCTGCGCGCCGCGGCGCGCCAGTTCGTCGAGGGCGACGTGCAGCACTGGTGGCACCCGCCCATCGGACGCGGGGTGCGCACCCGCTGCTCCGACGACTACCTCTGGTTGCCGGTGGCCGTGTGCCGATACGTGCGCGCTACCGGCGACACCGGCGTCCTGGACGAGCGGATCGCGTTCATCGAGGGGAGGCCGCTCAATCCCGAGGAAGACTCCTACTACGATCTCCCGATTCCCTCCGAGGAATCCGCGTCGCTCTACCAGCACTGCGTCCGGGCCCTCCAGCGCGGCCTCCGGTTCGGAGAGCACGGGCTGCCGTTGATCGGCTCGGGCGACTGGAACGACGGGATGAACCTGGTGGGAATCCAGGGCAAGGGCGAGAGCGTGTGGCTGGGCTGGTTCCTCCTCGACGCCTTGAATCAGTTCGCCGACTTGGCGCGGCGCCGGGACGATGGGCCCTTTGCCGACAAATGCGAGGAGGAAGCGGCTCGGCTTCGCGAAAACATCGAGGCGAACGCGTGGGACGGAGAATGGTACCGCCGCGCCTACTTCGACGACGGGACGCCGCTTGGCTCGGCCGCCAACTCCGAGTGCCGGATCGATTCAATCTCCCAGAGCTGGGCCGTGCTCTCCGGCGCCGGCGATCCGGATCGCTCCCGTCAGGCGATGGAATCCGTGGACAAGCATCTAGTGCGGCGTGACGAGGCCCTGGTCCAGCTGCTCGAGCCGCCCTTCGATCGCTCGCCGCTGGATCCGGGATACATCAAGGGCTATGTCCCGGGCGTTCGGGAAAATGGGGGACAGTACACCCATGCGGCCATCTGGGCCGCGATGGCCTTCGCCGCCATGGGTGATGCCGCGCGCGCCTGGGAGATCATCGCCATGATCAACCCGGTGAGCCACGGGGCGACGGCGGAGTCGATCGCCAAGTACAAGGCCGAGCCCTACGTGGTGGCCGCGGACGTGTACGGGGTGGCGCCGCATACCGGCCGGGCAGGATGGACCTGGTACACCGGCTCGGCCGGATGGCTCTATCGACTGTTCCTGGAATCGCTCCTGGGGGTCACCATCGAGGACGGGATGCTCCGCGTCGCACCAGTGCTGCCGCCGTCCTGGAAGCCGTTCAGCGTGCGCTATCTCTATCGTGACACACTGTACCGGATCTCGGTGGTGCCCGCGGAGGTCGGCTCGGCCGGGGTGACACTGGATGGGGTCGAGCGGCTCGATCCGGCGATTCCGCTGGTGGACGATCGGGTCTCCCATACCGTCGAGGTGCGGGTGGTGGGAACGGGAGTTCCGGCGCCGCTGGTGCGGGTGAGGTAGGTCGGTAAGTCGGTAGGTCGGTAGAAGAAGTCCTCCGGTTTACCGACTTACCGACCTACCGCCTTGCCCTTGGCCGAGATGGCCAGCCCGACCCCGCCCAGAATCGCCAGCGCGGAGAGCGTGAGCCGGAGCGAAACCGGTTCCCCCAGCAGCGCCGTGCCCGCCAGGGCCGCCACCACCGGCACTGCCAGCTGGAGGGTGCCCGCGCGGGTGGCGCTGAGCCGCGGTAACACCGTGTACCACACCGCGTACCCGCCCCCCGAGGCCACCGCTCCCGAGGCGACGGCACACCAGACTCCTGCGGCGCTTAGGTGCGCGTGCGGAAGCGCCGCCGCCGCCAGGGCGAGACCCATCAGAGTCGCGAACAGAAAGCTGTCCGCGGTGCGCGCCAACGGTGGGCCCGCCCCGCGCCCCCGCAACGAATAGAATCCCCACGCCGCGCCGGCCAGCAGCATCAGCAACGCCCCGCGCAGCGAAGGCGCCACCAGTCCCGGCAGATTCAGGTACACCAGCCCACCTAGTGCCGCCACCAGCCCGACCCATTCTCGCGGACGGGGGCGCTCCCCTGACACCAATCCCGCCCCGATCATCGTGAGCTGCACCGCGCCGAAGAGCAACAAGGCGCCGGTTCCGGTGGGCAGGCTCACGTAGGCGAACGAGAACGGTGCCGCGTACAGAAACAGGAGGACGGCTCCGGTCCAGCGGCCCGGCGACGCCGCTCCGGCGCCGCGCCGGTAGCGGAGCAGGAGCCCGAGCACCAGCGCCCCGGAGACGAGACGAATGGCCGTGAAGGAAGCGGGATCGATATGGCCGGGGCCCAGCGCCAGCCGCGCCAGGACCGAGTTCGCGGCAAAGCACAGCAGCGCCACCGCGGCCAGCCAGATCACGGCAGCGGCGGGGTGTTCTCGGGGGCGTGTCGGTGGTGAGTCGCCTGCTCGTACGCGTAGGCCAGCCGGAACAGGGTCGCCTCGCTCCAGGGGCGGCCCAGCAGCTGGAGGCCGGCCGGGAGGAGGCCACGGGTGTAGCCCATCGGCACGCTGATGGCGGGGAACCCGGTGCTGGGCGAGAAGAGCTGGCTGTTGTCGCCGTGCGGAGTATTGAGATCGCCGATCAGCCGGGGCGGGTTGCTCCAGGTCGGATAGACCAGGGCGTCGAGCCGCTGCTCGTCCATCAGCCGGAGCACCCCATCGCGGAGTTTGGCGCGGAATTCTTCCCGGCTTCGGCACCCGCCGCTCTGGGCCGGAGCCGTGTCAGCGGCCTGTGACGCATTCAGGCGGATCTCGATCGACGGGTGAAACCGTCGGGAGCGGATCACCGCCTCGAGGGTCTTGACCGGCGCGCGGTCACCCTGGCGTGCCAGCCAGGCGTTGAGGTCGTACTTGAACGGAAGACAGGCCCCGGTTTGCCTGCGGCGCCAGGCGTCCAGGCTGTCCACCGCGACCGAGTCCACCACCACGGCGCCCGCCTTGCGAAGGTCGTCGAGCGCGGCGTGAAACACCCTGACCACCTGGGTGTCGGTCGTGGCGGTGCGGTAGGCCTGGTGCAGCACGCCGACCCGGGCGCCCACGAGTCCGTCACGCCGGAGCGCCGCGGTGTAGTCTTGCCGGGGCCGGCCGCGGCTCGAGGCGGTCACCGAGTCGTCCGGGTCTTCGCCCACGATCACCTGGAACACCGCCGCCGCGTCCGCCACCGTTCGCGCCATCGGGCCGGCGATGTCCGCCGACAGGTTCAGCGGCACCACGCCCGCCCGGCTGGTGAGCCCCATGGTCGAGCGGATCCCCACCAGCGCGTTGTGCGCCGAGGGCCCGCGGATGGAGTTCCCGGTGTCGGTGCCCAGCCCTACTTCGCCCAGGTTCGCGGAGACCGCGGCCGCCGTCCCGCCGCTCGATCCGGCCGTCACCCGGTCCAGCGCGTACGGATTCCTGGTGTATCCGGGGAGCAGCGACCCCACCGTCTCGTACGGGCTGAAGGCAAACTCCGCCATGTTGGACTTGGCCAGCACGATCGCCCCCGCCGCGCGGACCTGCTTGACGAGGAAGGCGTCCCGGGTCGATACATAACCCGCAAGCGAAAGCGAGCCGGCCGTGACCGGAAGATCCACCGTCTCGAAATTGTCCTTCACGATCATCGGAATGCAGTGGAGCGGCCCGCTGAGCCGTCCCTCGGCGCGGAAGCGGCGGTCCAGCGAGTCGGCCGTGGCGGGGGCCTGCAGGTTGAGCGCCACCAGCGAGTTGATGGCCGGGCCCTGCTTGTCGTAGGCGGCGATGCGCGCGAGGTACCGCTCCACCAGCGCGCGGCAGGTGAGGGTACCCGCGGTGATGGCCGCGTGAATCGCGGTGATGGTGGTTTCTTCGACCCGGAATGGTGCCGCTTGTGCGCCGACGGCAGGCGCCGCGAGGAGACACAGGAGCAGCGGGGCGGCGCAGCGAGCCACGGTGGGTCTCCGCCCGGTTATTCGATCACCAATCGCATTCCGAGGAAATAGATCTCGTGGAGCCCCAGAAAGCTCGACTGGATTCCGATGAAGGTCCAGAATCCCCCTTCGGTGTCGGTGATCAGCTCGGTCGGTTGAGTCTTGAGCGTGGTGGTGCGCGGGCCGAAAGTGCCGGCAGCCGGACATCCGGTAAGCGTGTTGCGGATGTCGCCGAGTTGAACAAAACCGCCTGGATTGGCGCCCGTCCCCTTGTCGATATTCATGCGGAGGACTCCCTGCGCGTCTTCGATCGGCAGGGGCTCGGTGGCCGTGGCGCCCATCTTGATGAACGCCACCTGTCCGGGCCCGGTGGTGCAACCGGCATGGTAGTTCGTCGCGAATTCCAGCTGCAGGGTAACCTGGTAGGTTGCGCCGGCGGACAGGCCGTTCCAGTGCTTCTTCTGAAACATGAACAGGTCCCCGCCCACGTTCGTCCCGCTCAGGTAAAGCCCGTTGAGAGTGGTGTTGAGCGGTTCGGGCAGGGGACGCAAGTCTCCCACCAGGCCCACGGCCGCCGCGTCTGACTGCGGGAAGTCCGCGCCGCCGGTAAACCACTCCAGCCCGTGGACGTTGAAATCGAAATCCAGGGTATTGCGGACCGTGAAATCGCCGTCGCCGAGGCAGCCGGCAGCCAGGAAGGCGGCGGGTAGGCACAGCAATCGTTTCATCGGGAAGTCTCCCAGAATCCCGCGGGCGCTCGGCGGCCCGCCTGCTAGGAGTATAACGCGGTGACCGGGGTCCCCAAACGCCGCTGCGCGAGCCGGGCGCAACCCTCTGCCCGGCCCGGGCATCGAACCGGTATTACCTGAGCCCGGAGAGCCCCCGATGTTGCTTCGCCCCACTGTGCTTGCTCTGGCACTGGTCGTCGGCGCCACGGCCGCCGCCCCCGCCCAGTCAAACGAGTATCCCTTCCGCCGTTTTCGGTTGCAGACCATGCCCCACCTTCGTTTTTCTATCGACAAGTCCTTTGGGTGGAAGAGCGGCGTGGAGC
Organism: Gemmatimonadales bacterium; assembly: GCA_045403135.1. Taxonomy (GTDB): domain Bacteria; phylum Gemmatimonadota; class Gemmatimonadetes; order Gemmatimonadales; family GWC2-71-9; genus JABFSM01. The sequence goes on from JAXIPC010000175.1 coordinate 12,841, forward strand.
TTCGGAAGAAGCTTGCCGTCGAGCGCTCTCAGGCACTGGTGGAACGCGCCAGGGACCGCCAGTGGGATCGCGAATTCG
>JAXIPC010000098.1:0-9311 GCA_045403135.1 Gemmatimonadales bacterium
CCATGCCGAGCCGCTCTCGGACGGCATGTCGGTCCGCTATCGCATCGATGGCGTGCTGAAAGAGGTCATGCGGCTCCCGGGTACGGCCGGGCCGGCCCTGGTTCGCCGGGTCAAGATTCTGGCCAAGCTGGACGTCACCGATCCGTTGCGCCCGCACGACGGGCGCGCCGGTGTACGAGTAGACGGCAAGGTCATCGATTTGCGCATCGCCACGGTTCCAGTGGCTCGCCGGGGCGAGAAGGTCGTCATCCGAATCCTCGACAAGGCCAACCTGCGGTCGAGCATCCCCGACCTCCAGCTGCCGCCCCAGGAGGAGGAGATCTTCCGCGGATTGCTCCGGCACCGCGAGGGGATGGTGCTCGTCACCGGTCCCACCGGCAGCGGCAAGACCACCACCCTCTACGCCGTGGTGAATGAGCTGCGCACCGGGAAAGTGAACATCGTCACGGTGGAAGATCCGGTGGAGTACGACATTCCGGGCATCTCCCAGCTCCAGGTCAACGAGGCCCAGGGCTTCACCTTTGCCACGGCGCTGCGCTCGGTGCTGCGGCAGGATCCCGACATCCTGCTGGTCGGCGAGATTCGGGATTCCGAGACGGCCGGCATCGCGATTCAGGCCGGCATGTCGGGCCACCTGGTGCTCTCGACGCTGCACACCAACGATGCGCCCTCGTCGGTGGTGCGGCTTCGCGATCTGGGCACCGATGGTTTCAAGCTCGCCGCGGTGCTCAAGGGGGTCGTCGCGCAGCGGCTGGTGCGCCGCCTCTGCCCCAAATGCGCCGAGCCGGTCAAGATCGAAACCCTGCCCCGCGAAGCCTGGCCGCCGGCGGGTCGCACTGCCACGGCGCGCCGGTCGGTGGGATGCAAGCCCTGCGGCGGGAGCGGGTTCCGGGGCCGGGTGGCGATCCTCGAGATCATGCCCGTGGACGACTCGGTCGCCCACCGAATCGAGGCCGGAGCGCTGCCCGACGTGCTGCTGGCCGCCGCGCGGCCGCTCGGCATGCGGACGCTCTGGGAGAGCGGACTCGAGCGGGTCTGGCAGGGGGTCACCTCGCTGGACGAGGTGGTACGGGTGCTGGGCGAGCGCTCCCAGGAGGACGAGGAAGAGTCTGCGGCGGCGGAGGTGGCCCGCCGGCCGGCGGCCGACGCCACGGACCCAGTGCCGGCGGCCGTGCGTGCCGCAGTATCGGACCGGCCCGGGAAGACCCGTATCCTCGTGGCCGACGACGATCCCCAGATGCGGAGGCTGATCCGGTCGATCCTGGAGCGGGACGGGTTCGAGGTGACCGAAGCCGCCGACGGTCTCGACGCGCTGGATGCGCTGGAGTCGCACCCGGTGGACCTCGTGGTCCTGGACATCGACATGCCCCGGCTCGACGGGATGGGTGTTCTCGAAGAGCTCCGGGCTCGGGTGAAGACCTCGAGCGTGCCGGTGATCGTGCTGACCGCGCGCACCGACGACACCGAGGCGCGGGTGCTGGATCTGGGGGCGCAGGATTTCCTGTCCAAGCCGGTGCAGCCGCAGTCCCTCCAGGCGAGGGTCAAGGCGGTGCTCCGGCGAACCAAGATCGCCTGAGGCACGGTATGGCGCGGATCCTTATCGTCGAGGACAACCCCGACAACATGAAGCTGTTCCGTGCCCTCCTTACGCTCAAAGGGCACCAGGTAACGGCGCTGCCGTCCGGTGAGGGGCTCCTGGAATCGCTCGCAGCGAGCAGACCCGATCTCGTCCTGATGGACATCCAATTGCCCGGCCGCGACGGATTCGAACTGTTGACCGAGATCCGTGCCTCGCCCTTCGCGGAGATCCGCGTGGTGGCGCTCACCGCCCATGCGATGTCGGGTGACCGGGAGAAGGCGCGCGCGGCGGGCTTCGACGAATACATCACCAAGCCCATCGACATCGCCACCTTTCCCGATCTGGTGGCGAAGGCGCTCGGCGCAGGCAAATCGGTTCGCGGAGAGGGGCGATGAGCAACACGCCATGGCGCGACAGCAAGAGCGATCTGCTGGACGCCGCCCGGGCCGCGATCCGGGACCGCGAAGCGAAGGCCCTGCAGGCGGCGTTGGCCGCCCGGGAGGTGCCCCGCAAGCGGCGGCTCGGGAGTGCTCCCGGCCGAAACTCCGGCGGTTGCCGCCGGCTCGCTCCGACTGGAAATGTTTCGTCAGCACAGCCTGATCGTCGCCTTCGCCAAAGCGCACGGGCGCCTGCCCGCAGATCTGGCCGAAGCCCGGGGACAGCGCGTCCGGCGTCACCTATGAGCGTACCGGTGACGGGACATTCCGGCTCACGGCGAGCGTGGGCGATTCGATCATCGTGCTTCAGTCGAGCGACTCCACGGAGGCGTTCCTGGGCGGGGCCATCGCAGCCATCCGGAAACGGGGGCAACGATGACTCGCAAGGGCTTTACGCTGGTCGAGCTGATGACCGTGATCATCGTGCTCTCGATCCTGGCGGGGATCGCCGTCATGAAGTACATCGACTTGCGCAATGGCAGCCAAACGCCGTACTTCGTGTCCGGCAGCCGGCTCACCTACCTAATCGCCGGGCCCGGCGGGATCATGTGAGCGGGTCGCCGTCCCAAGAGGACTCCTCGTGACCGATCAGGAAGAACCGTCGCCGTCGGACAAGCGTGAGCTGCTCGAAGCGTTCGACAAGGTCGTCGATCGCGAGCGCGAGAAGGCCGTCGAGCGGGTCTCGCGCCCGGTGCAGCGTCGCACCCATCTCGTGGTGGTGGCCCTCTGCGCGCTGTCCTGGGGGGCACTCGCCTACACCTGGATCGGCAAGCCCGCCTGGCTTTTCCCAACCGGCCCGGCGGCGAACCGCACTCCCGCCGAGCTGGAGACCCAGCTCAGATTCGGTTTGTATCTCTCGAGGGAACGGGTCCTGGACTACTGGGCGGAGCACCGGCGGCTGCCCGCCACGCTCGCGGACGCCGGTGATGTCGAGACGGGAATCGAGTACACGATTTCCGGAGACTCGAGCTTTGTGGTGAGTGTCATGGTCGGTGACTCGCTGCTTACCCTGAACGAATCCCAGCCCGCCGATGATCTGCTGAAACCGACCGGGATCAACCCCGGACGGGCGCGCTAGGGGCTAATAGCAGGCCGGCACGCCCTCCTGCGTCACCCGCGCATTGGGTGAGTAGCTGATCCGCCCGATGAAAACGCCGCACCTCCGGGGTGCGGTGGTCACCGTGGGGTTAGTGACGGTCGCGCTCCAGCCGTCGGTCCCTCTTCTCCGCACCGCGATCACGTTCCCCGGGGAAGGGAGGAGCGCCGCACGGCCCCGGCCCCCGGTTCCCGACACCTCGCTGGGCGAAATGCCCGCAGCGTAGTCCCGGTTGGCGGAAAAGAACCCTTCTTGAGCGCTGACCAGCGTCTTGAGATCCACCAACATCGTGGCCCGATACGCCTTCTCCCGGGTTTGCCTGGTCTTGAGCAGGGCCATGCTCGCCAGGAGTCCAAGGATGGCGACAGTGGTCATCAGCTCGATGATCGTGAAGCCGCGACGGCTCCTCCGCTTCCCGTTTCTCATACGATGGTCCCTCGGAGGGCCAGCACCTCGGGATCGGCGGGAGGATACCTCGGGTTCATGTTCTCCATCGTATGGAGGATCACCTGCGATACCAGGAAATCCCGCGACCGGTTCTTGTCGGCCGGCACGATGAACCAGGGGTTCCGGCTCGAGCTGGTCCGCTCCAGCATCTCCTCGTACGCCTCGGTGTAGGTGTCCCACAGGCCGCGCTCGCCAAGATCTCCCACCGAGAATTTCCAGTTCTTGGCGGGATCGTCGAGCCGCTCCTCCAGGCGTCGACGCTGCTCGTCCTTGGAGATATGGAGAAAGAACTTGAGGATGGTCACGCCTTCGTCGGCGAGCATCTCCTCGAAGGCCTTCATGTGGTCATAACGCTTGCGCCAGATCGCTTCGGGTACGAGCGAGTGGACCCGTACCACCAGCACGTCCTCGTAGTGCGAGCGATTGAAGATCCCGATCATGCCCCGCGCCGGGATGGCATGGTGGACCCGCCAGAGGTAGTCGTGGCTGATTTCCAGCGTGGTGGGCTGCCTGAAATTGGTGACCGTGACGAGGGCGGGGTTGAGCCGACGGAAGACCCGGCGGGTGGTGCCGTCCTTGCCGCAGCCGTCGCGTCCCTGCAGGACCACCAGGAGGGCGCGACGCTGCTCGGCACCGAGGGCCGCCTGCAGCGCCTCCAACCGCTCGTTCATCGCGTCGAGCTCGGCCTCCATGACTTGCTTGCCGGGAAGGTGGCCTGGGGGCTCCGCCAGCCCGTCGGTGAGCTCGGGACGGACACCCTCGGGGTGCGGCGCCAGAATCGGTGTCACCATACCTAGCCTTCCATCATGAGGCGGATCTGCTGGGGACGGGCGGCGATGGCGGACTTGTTGGCCGCGAGGGTGCGCCGGATGATGCCTTCCACTTCGTCGGGCGAATCGGTCGGCGTCAGCAGATCGGCATCAGCCGACGAGATGGTGCCGGCCGCCACCAGGGTCCGCCGCACGAAGGCGAGGAGCGGGGCCCAGTAGTCCACGCCCATCAGAATGACGGGGAACTCGTTGATCTTCCGGGTTTGCACCAGGGTGACCGCCTCGAACAGCTCGTCCATGGTGCCGAAGCCGCCCGGCAACACCACGAAGGCGTAACTGTACTTGACCAGCATCACCTTGCGCACGAAAAAGTAGCGGAAGGTGATCCAGCGATCGAGATACGGATTGGGTCGCTGCTCGGTGGGGAGCGTGATGTTGCAGCCGATGGAGTAGCCGCCGGCGTCACGCGCACCCCGGTTGGCGGCTTCCATGATGCCGGGGCCGCCGCCGGTCATGACGGTGGCACCCGCCCTCGCGAGCCGCCGGCCGACTTCCCGGGCCAGGGTGTAGTAGGAATGGTTTTCGGGGAAGCGCGCGGAGCCGAATACCGTGACACAGGGGCCGACGAAATGAAGGCGCCGGAAGCCCCGGAGGAATTCGGCCCCGATGCGGAGGATCCGCGCCAGCTCGGACAGCCGGGACTTGGGGCCGTCCAGGAACTCGATGTGCTCGAGGTCGCTCCGTGACGGGAGCCAGGAGTCGTCAGGCCGGGGCGGTTCAGTCACCGGCTCGCTTGAGGCATTGGCCGAATCCCGTCTCGGGAAGGATGCTGGGGGCGGGGATCGAACCCGCAAGGGCTTGCGCCCAAGGGATTTTAAGTCCCTTGCGTTTGCCAGTTTCGCCACCCCAGCGGCGCCGGCAGAGCAAAGATAGTAAGGCCTACATATACTTGAAGCGTGCCGCCGGGACCCGGTACCACGTCCTCCACCAAGTCGCTGAGCCGCCGCATCGTCCTCTGGACCGGGGTGGCGCTCTTTCTCCTCCTCGCCGTTCTGGCATGGGCGGGAAGCCTGTTGCTCAGTGAGCGCGTCCACCGCGAGGCGGACGCCGCGGTGCTCCAAGCCGCCGAGCAGGCGGCGCTGGTTGTCAACCGCGTGGTAGCCGAGCGGGAGCGCCAGGTCAGGCTCCTCGCCTCCCTCCCCGCCGTCGTCGACGCCGCCCGACTGGGCGGCCAGCGCGCTGCCCAGCTCGGCCTGGTCGGGCAACCGCTCGAGGTCGCCGAGAGACGGTTCGATTCCACTCGCACGCTGAACGTGGACCCACGCACCCGCCGGTTCCTCCTGGACCGAGCCGCCTCCCTCGAGCTGGCGGAGGTGCTGCTCACCGACGTCAACGGCTACAACGCGATCACCACCCAACTCACCTCGGACTTCGTGCAAAGCGACGAGGCGTCGTGGCAGCTGGCCATGAGCCGCGGAATCACCCCGGCGGAGGCCTCCTACGACGAATCAGCCAGACAAGTGTCGATTGCGGTGTCTGGTGCGGTGCGCGAGCGGGACAGCGCCCCGGCGGTCGGCGTCATCAAGGTGGTTTACGGATTGGGGGTGCTGCAGGAGGCGATGAACGATGCCGCCACCGAGGGAGAAGTTGCCGTCGAGCTGATCGATGGCGCCGGCAGAGTCATCGCCAGCTCAACTCGGCCGGCCGATCTCAAACCGCTCCCCGGCCACGAAGCCCTTCCCAAAGTCGCCTTCGCGCCGATCGTCCGATTCAACGACGGCATGGAGCGGCGCGCCTCGATGCGCCGGGCCAATGGCAATGCGTGGCGGGTGGTCGCCCACAAGCCGGAGGCACTCGTGGCTGCCGAGCTGCGCACCTCCAACACCATGCTGGGCCTGGCGGCGCTCGCCGTGTTCCTGGTGCTCGCCGCGGCGCTCGCCGCGATGAATACGTTCATGACCAAGCGCATCGCGATGCCGGTCGCCTCGCTCGCGGGGGTGGTGGAATCGGTGGCGGGGGGGAATCTCTCGGTCAGGATGACCGAGTCCACCGCCGACGACGAGATCGGCCGGCTGGGCCGCGCGACCGGCAAGATGGTCGGTGGACTGCGCACCCTCACCGTGGCGATCAAGGGGTCGGCCAAGGAAGCCGCGGGGATGGCGATGGACCTGACCGCAAGCTCGGAGGAGATGGCCGCGTCCTCCCAGGAGATCGCCCAGACCTCGGTGGATTTGAGCCGGCAATCCGCCGAAATGGCCCAGACGATTCAGGAAATGGTGGGCGGGTCCAGCCGACTGGTCGAGCTGTCGGCGGCGCTGACGGCGGGCGTGACCGAAGGCGTCAAGCGCAACGAGCAGCTTCGCGCCCTGGCCCGGGAAAACGGCCAGCGACTCATCGCCAGCGCCCGCGAGCTGGAAGTGCTGGTCGGTGAGGTCCAGGGCAGCACCGCCGCAGCCGAGGCGCTTGGGGCGGCCTCTCAGGAGATTCGCGAGTTCGTCGAGCTGGTCCAGTACATGGCGCGCCAATCCAAGCTGCTGGCGTTCAGCGCCTCGATGGAAGCGTCCCGCGCCGGGGAGTCGGGGGCGGGGTTTGCGGTTGTCGCGAAAGAGGTGCAGCGGCTCGCCGACGGCTCGTCAGAAGCGGCCGAGAGGACCGAAAAGGTCGTCACCGCCCTCCTTGAGAAAGTGGAGGAGACCCTCGCTTCAAGTTCCCGGACGGCGGTGACGGTAGAGCGGGTCCGCAAGACCACACAGCACGGCCTCGAGGCGTTCGGCCACGTGGAGGCGGCGGTGGCGGACACGGAAGCGTGGACCGCGGTAGTGGAGCGGGCTGCGGTGACGTCCACCAACGTCGCGCAGGACACGACCCAGCGGCTCGACGAGCTCGCCCGCGGCACCGAGGCCTTCGCGCAGGCGATGGAGGAGGTCGCGGCATCGGCGGAGGAGCAGAGCGCGAGCACCGAGGAGATCGCTTCGACGGCGGCGGATCTGGCGGCGACCGCGGAAAAGCTGTCCGAGCAGGCGGGAGCGTTCCGGCTGGAGGGCTAGCCGGTCCGCTGCGACCGCCGCATCGCCCCCCAGACTGGCGCCGGAAGGTGCGACCCGCGAATTTCCCCCACTCATGGTTTTCTCCCGCCCACTCCGCGCCCTCGGTCTCCTCGGGATCGGACTTGCGCTCCCCCTCCCCGCCCAGCTGGCACCCATTACCGTGCCCAAAGGGCTGCTCCGGCTCGATTTTGCCGGCCGCTTCGACAACTGGGACCAGCGGTTCCTCGACGGCGTCAGGCAGGATGCCGCCACCGATTTCGCCTACAATCCGTTCGGCGCGAGCTTCCTTCCTCCGCTGGCCGCCGCCGAGGCCGAGCTGCGGCGGGTGACCGGGGTCCAGGCGATCAGTCTGTCGTTGGGCAGGTCCTCGTCCTCGATGCTGGTCAACGTCGGCACCGCGAACATCGGCGCGGCATACGGGCTGACCTCGCGACTCACCGTATTCGGTACCGTTCCCATCGTGCGGGTGCGGATCCAGAACCGCTTCAGCCTGGATTCCACCGATGCGAATGCCGGATTCAACCCCGCCGATCCGAGTTTTGGAGATGCCGTGGGTGCGGCGCTGACGTCGAGCTTCCTGGCGCAATTCCAGTCGACCCTCACGACCATCTCCGCGAGGATCGCTGACGGAACCTACGACGCGAACCCGGCCCAGAAGGCGCTGGCGCAGCAGATCGTCTCGCAGGGTACCCCGCTGCACACCGACCTCAAGGCACTCTTCGAGACGGTGACATTCCTGCCGGTGGCGGGCTCCGCGGCCGCGGGGTCCCTGCTGGCGCCGATCGAGTCCCTGCAAACGTCCGTCGAGACGCTGGACCCGACGTTCAGCTTCACGGCCCTTCCCGCCCTCCCGTCACGAGGGCCCGGCGGACAGGAGTTCGAAGACTTCATCACCAGCCCCGATGGGCCGTTTCAGGCGCGAGCGTTCTCCCCGCCGATTCTGCAGTACATCGGCGACATCGAGGTGGGCGCCGCATTCACCTGGCTCGACCGCCGGCCCCGGAACGGTGGTATCGGGATTCGTTCGGTCCTGGTCGGTACTGTGCGGCTCCGAACCGGACAGCTCGATCGGCCCGAAGATTTCTTCGACATCGGCACCGGCGATAGGCAGCCCGACGTGCAGGGCGACCTGGTGACGGACCTCGCGCGCGGCAGGATCGGGGCCCGGCTCACCGCGCGCTACGTGCTGCAGCTCCCCGGACGAAAGGACCGCCGTCTCTCGTCGCCCGACCAGCCGCTGGCGCCCGCCGCCACGGTCGCGGCCGTCGAGTGGGACCCGGGCGAGATCGTGGAGGGTTCATTCGAGCCCTTCCTCCGGATCGGGCCGACGCTCGCCCTGACGGCGGGAGTGCGCCACCGGTCCAAGGGAGCGGACCACTACTCCTACGTGCGAAATCAGGCGCCGATCGAGGACACCACGCCCGACGTGCTCGCGATCGGGTCGAAACAAAACGGCACCGCGCTCTCGGTGGGGCTTTCCTTCACCCACGATGGGCAGCGCCGCGATGGAACCGTGGGAATGCCGATGGAGGCGGCGCTCCGCTGGGAGAAGGTCACCCGTTCGAGTCTGGGACGTGTCCCGGCCAGCGAGAGCGTCAGTATGGCGCTGCGGTTCTACCGGAAAATCTTCTGAGCGCCGATCGCCTGCTCGATCTCCCCCCCGACCGCCGCGCCACCGAGCTTCGCCGAGTACGGGAACGGGAGGAGGCCGCGCTGGCGCATGAGCACCGGAAGCATCGGGTGATGTGGCAATGCGTGGCGTTGGCCTTTATCGGAGTGCCGGTCTACGCCGCAAGCTGGGGCCTCGCCGACCCGGGCCTGAGCCACGTCGCCGGCGCACTCGGATTCTTCGTGAGCTACGCCGCGCCGTTGTTTCGCTGGCTGATCTACCATGTCCGCGAGTCGGAGGAATTCGGGCGGTAGCAGGCTCCTCTC
>JAXIPC010000064.1:0-18906 GCA_045403135.1 Gemmatimonadales bacterium
CGACATTTCCGCGTTGATGGGCTATACAGATACGTGGATGAGCGCTTCTTCCAGGGGGGAGGCGCGGTGGTTGTCGCTGGTTTCGCGGGAAGGACCTCTAGCAGAATGGCCAAGAACAGTATTCCGCCGCGTGACATCGAGGTCCGCATTCGAGAGTTGAGTCAGCTCTTCGACTCCCTCGATCCCTCTCCGTTCGTCGAAAAGGACCTCGACCCCAAGGCCGAGGAATACATCGTGGATAGCGTAGGAGAGCTGCCCCCGGGGACCGCTTACGCGCTGGTCATCCACCTCGACCAGCCGGCCGGATTGCCGGATCAGGAGCAAGTCGTCGGAGACGCGATCCGCGAGCACTTCGCCCGCCAATCGCGGCGGCTGCAACGAAAGCTGCGTGCGCTCGTTCGCCGGGGGTTCGTCAGCCTCGCCATCGGCATCGCGTTTCTCGCCGCGGCGTTCGCCACGACCCAGGCTATCCGCCGCCTGCTGGGCGAGAGCAGTCTATGGCGGGTGTTCGAGCAGGGCCTGCTGATCGTGGGCTGGGTGGCGATGTGGCGGCCGCTGGAGATCTTCCTGTACGATTGGTGGCCGATTCTCGGCGAGCGCCGAATGCACGATAGGTTGAGCCGGATGCCGGTGAGGATCGCACTCCGCTCAGAGCCGCCGGACCTGCCAAGCCGGCCACCTGCCGCCCGTTGAGATTCAGGGCAAATGGACGAAGACGGCCCGGAACTGGTCCGGCGACCCGGGGCCCTCCCCTCCAAAGGTCACGCGAACCTCATTCCCTGAGGCAATGCCGGCATCCAGGCCCAGGGGTGACACGGCAAAGCTATCGAGCGCGAAGCTGAGGGCCGAGAGCAGTTCGGTGTATTTCCCCCATTCGATCGCGGTAAAGACGCTCCCGCTATTGCGGTTGCGGAACGTGAGAGACACGGTGTAGCGGCCCTGCAGGAGCTGGAGCGCGCCGTTCAGGTAGGTGCAGCAACCCAGGCCCTCATGATCGTACGGCAGGGCCGATTCGTTGAGGGTCTCAAGGGCATAGGCTTCCGCGACCGGACCAGGCGCTGTGGATTCGGTTCCGCAGCTATAAACGGCGGCCAGAACCCATGCGCTGCGAAAGAGGCGCTGCATAGGCAGATCCTAGATCGGGACGGTGAGCACCGCGCACGGAGCGGATTTGAGCAGTTCCCGGCCCACATACCCCGAACCCAGATCTCCCCGCGATCCGCCGCGGCGGACTCCGAGGACAAGCAGATCGGCCCCGGTCTCCTGAATCGCCCGGAGAATCTCCGGAACCGGATCGCCCCACCGCATCAGCAGCTCGCACGGTCCTGAAGCGAGATGCAGCTGGTCGATCAGGACAGAGACCCGCTCCTGCCGGACATCCCGCCAGGTGTCGGTCGGCTCCAGCGTCGTTCCCGGCAGGACACAGACCGACGTCGTCTGCGCCTTGATGAGGTTCAGGAACGGGACAGCGGGAGCAACGATGCCGAGGCCCCGGAGGCTGCCATCAAGGGCGATCAAAGCCCGCTTGACGGTGACCGTTCGGGGCGGCACGAAGAGGGAAACGCCGGCGCGCCGGCGGATCACCGTATCGGAGGTCGGGCCGAGCTGGAGCGGTCGCTCTGGTGTGTGGTCGTGCCGTCCCAGCACTACGAGGTCGGCCTCCCAGGACTCCGCGTAGCGAACAATCTCGATGCCGGGCAGTCCGCGCAGGCAGGTCGCGGTGCCACCCGGGGAGGCGGGCTCTCTCCACCGGTCGAGGCCCGGCTCCCAATTGGGGGCAGCGGTCTCGACCGCGAGCCGGGCGAAGTCGCCGTCGGCCTGTTGCGCCAGCGCTTGTCCCATCCTGACGGCGTGGTCGCCATCCCTGGTGCCGTCGGTCGCGGCAAGGAATCGCTTCATCAACATACGCATTCCTCCCTCGAGGAGCCTGGGTACCCCCGACAAGCTAGGGTTGCGCCGGTGAAGGGCTCCTGAAGGGCGGGTGAAGGTCGGTTTCGGGCCTCGCCACCCGGGGTCCGGGCGGGTAGAATCCGGCAATGACCAGCGCCCTCCCGCCAACCCAGAGCCGAATCGAGCGGGTGATCCGCGAGGTGCCCGGCCTCATGGCGGAGCTCCGGCTGGATGCGCTGCTTCAGCGGGTGGCGGATCTCGGAGCCGAGGTCATCGGCGCGCGATATGTCGCGGTTGGACTCCTGGCACCGGACCGCCGAACCCTGGAGAGCTTCGTCGTGTCCGGCATAACCGAGGCGGCGCGAGCGGCCATCGGGAAGCTCCCGGTCGGACGGGGGATTCTCGGCCTCGTCATCCGTGAGGGAAGAGCGATCCGACTCCGGGATCTGTCCACCCACCCCGCCTCCGCCGGATTTCCGCCGAATCACCCGCCCATGAAGTCGTTCCTCGGCGTTCCCATCGCGTCTCGCGAGGGGGTGATCGGCGAGCTGTACTTGACCGAGAAGATCGGCGCGGACGAGTTCAGCGAAGAGGATCAGCACATCGCGGGATTGCTTGCCATCACCACGGCGTCAGCGGTGGAGAACACCCGGCTCTTCGGCGAGCAGGGCCGACTGCTCGAAGAAGTCCAGCAGCTCCACCGATCGCGGGAGCGGTTCTTCGCGATGGTGAACCACGAGCTGCGGAATTCGCTCGCGGCGGTGTTCGGCTGGGCCGAGCTGATGGTCCGGAAAAAGGACCCGGCGACCGTACCTCGGGCCGCCTTCGAAATCCTCGATTCGGCCGAGCAGGCAGTGGCCCTGATCAACGATCTGCTCGATTTGAGCCGGCTCGACGAGGACCGGCTCCGGCCCGTATTCCGGGATGTCGACTGTGGCGCCGTGGCTCGGGGGGCCATCCAGCGGGTCACTCCGGTTGCCCAGGAGCGGCGGATCGAGCTGCACCTCGAGATTCCGCGAGGCAGTCCGCTCTCCCGCACCGACGCGCACCGGGTGGAGCAAATCCTGGTGAATCTGTTGCGGAACGCGGTCCGTCACTCGCCGGAGGGCAGCCGCGTCACCACCACCCTCGATTCGGAGGCAGGAAGAGTGGTGTTCCGGGTGGAGGACCAGGGCCCCGGCATCCCCGCCGACCACCTCGAGACGATTTTCGACGTGTACGTCACCAGCGCCGGGGAAGAGCGGCTGGGTCACGGCCTTGGCCTGCCTCTGTCCCGTCGCCTGGCGCGGCTGCTCGGAGGGGACCTGGTCGCGGTGTCTCGTCCGGGGGCCGGCGGCCTCTTTGTCCTGAGCGTTCCCACCGTGGAGCCGCCATCGTGAAGAAATCTTCAGAGATCTTTCGAGAGACGTTACTGTCCGGCCCGGTAGGTTGATGCCATGAAAGTCTTACTCGTGGAAGACGACCGGAAGGTCGCCGGATTCATCGAGCAGGGCCTCAAGGAAGAGGGCTACATCGTGGACGCGGCCGCCGACGGGGAAGAGGCGACCATGCTGGCCCACGTCTACGACTACGACATGATCCTCCTGGACGTCATGCTCCCCAAGAAGAACGGCTTTCAGGTTGCCATGGAGCTGCGACGGGAAGGCCGCAAGACCCCGATCCTGATGCTCACGTCGCGGGACGCCGTGGAGGACGTGGTGCGGGGCCTGGATGCCGGGGCGGACGACTACCTGGCGAAGCCCTTCCGCTTCGAGGAGCTGCTGGCCCGGGTTCGGGCGCTCTCGCGGCGGGGCGGAGCGGAGCGCATGGAGGTACTGCGTTTTGGCGAGATCGCGCTCGACCGGCTCCGCCACCTGGCCACCATCGGCCAGAGCAAGCTCGACCTCACCGCCAAGGAGTTCCAGCTGCTGGAGTACTTCCTCCTGCACCCCGAAGAGGTGGTACGGCGCACCATGCTGCTGGAAAAAGTCTGGGACATGCACTTCGATCCGGAGAGCAACGTCGTGGACGTGCACGTGGGCAACCTCCGCCGGAAGCTCGCGGCGCTTACCTCGACCGAGCAGATCGAAACCGTGCGGGGAGTGGGGTTCTGCCTGCGCCACGCAGGCCAGCCCGAACCGGCGCCCCGCGGCTCGCCGAAGAAATGACCTCGGCCGGCCGGAAGTTCCTCCGGCCGATCGCCGCGGGAGTGGTGCTCCTGGCCGGACTCCTCGCGGGCCTCATCCCGGGCGCACCGATCGGGCGTCACCTCTTCTGGACTGTCGGCCTTTACCTCCTCGGCCTCCCTCTCCTGTTTCGCACCGGCCTCGGCGTATTGCGGGGTCGCTTCAATGCGGACCTGGTGGCCGGGCTGGCCATCCTCACGGCCATGCTGCTGAATCAGCCTTTTGCCGGGCTGGTAATCGTGCTGATGCAGACGGGGGGCGAAGGCCTCGAGCACTTCGCGGAGCGCAGAGCCAGCGCGGCGGTTCGGGCGCTAGAAGCGGAGGCGCCCAGGCTCGCTCACCGGCGCGCGAGCGGCGGGCTCGAGGATATTCCAGTCGATGCGATCGCGATCGGGGACCGGCTGCTGGTTCGTCCCGGCGAGATGGTGCCGTGTGATGGAGTGATTCGCGAAGGACGGTCGCAGGTGGACACGTCCCGACTCACCGGCGAACCGTTGCCGGTGTCGGCGCAGCCCGGCTCGGTTCTCCCCAGCGGCGCGCTCAATCTGGACGGCCCCCTCGAGCTCACGGCCACCGCGCCGGCTGCCGCCAGTCTCTACGCCCGGATTGTCGAGCTGGTCCGGACGGCGCAGGCCAGCAAGGCCCCGCTCCAGCGAGTGGCGGACCGCTACGCCGCGTGGTTCACCCCGGTAACCCTCCTGGTCTGCGCGCTCGCCTGGATCGCCTCACGCGATCCCCTGCGGGTACTGGCAGTGCTGGTCGTGGCGACTCCCTGTCCCCTCATCCTCGCCACACCGGTCGCCATCATCGGCGGGATCAACCGCGCCGCACGGAGGCAGATCATCGTGCGCCACGGGGGCGCCCTGGAGGCGCTCGCGGCGGTCGACGTCGTCGTGTTCGACAAGACCGGCACACTGACCGTGGGACGGCCACAGGTCGCCCAGGTGCGGGCGGTGCCGCCGTTTTCAGAAACCGAGCTGCTTCGACTCTCGGGAGCGGTGGAGCAGGGATCGGGACACCTGCTGGCGCGGACGCTGGTGGATGCGGCGGCCGCACGCGGTATTGCGTTGCCAACCGCGACGGGCGTCAGCGAGAGCGGTGGTCGCGGCGTCCGCGGATCCGTCGATGGCCATCGGGTAGCGGTCGGCGCGCTGTCTTATCTCAAGGAGATCGAGCCCGCCGCGGCGGAGACACTGGCCGGTCTCCACGATGGAAGCGCCGCGCTGCGCGCCTATGTGGCGGTGGACGGACGGGGAGCCGGAAGCGTCACCTACGCCGACCGGGTCCGGCCGGGTGCCGCCGACGTGGTGGCCCACCTTCGCCGCCTCGGCTTTGCGCATGTGCTGCTTTTCTCGGGGGACAGCGCCGCCAACGTGTCGGCGGTGGCGCGCGAGGTGGACATCGATGAGACCGCGGCCGATCTGCTCCCCGAGGACAAGGTCCGCCGCGTGGCCGCTCTTGCGGGCGGAGCGCGCAGGGTCCTGATGGTGGGCGACGGGACCAACGACGCTCCGGCCCTCTCCAGCGCGGCGGTCGGGCTTGCCCTCGCGGCCCATGGAGGCGGGATCGCGGCCGAGGCAGCGGACGTGGTTCTTCTGGTCGATGACCTCGGTCGGGTGCCGGAGGCAGTGGTAATCGGGCGCCGGACTATTCGGATCGCCCGGCAGAGCATCGTGGCCGGATTGGGCCTGAGCGCGGCGGCGATGCTCGTGGCCGCACTCGGGTTTCTGCCCCCGGCCGCGGGCGCGCTGCTGCAAGAGGGGATCGACGTGGCGGTGATTCTCAACGCGCTCCGCGCGGTGAGGGGGCAGGCTCATCCCGGGGGACTTCGTTTACGCGGCTCAAGCGGCTGAGCGAGCGCCCGCGGCCGACCGGCCCGGCACCGATGTCCCTCCCGGACTCTGCTTCTCGGGGGCAAGCCGCGGCTCGGCCCCGAGCCAGTACAGCCCGTTCGCCATGATGCAGTACCCGGTGCCGGCGAACCACACCATCGCGACGCCAACGAAGCCCGTGAAGAGCAGCCACCACGGGCTCCAGACCAGCGAAAGCACCGATGCTACCGAAATGTTGATGCCCACCGCCAGGTAGATGCGGCGTTCCAGGTACCACCGGTCCGTCTGCATGAAGTACCACCGGCTCCGCGGCGGCTGGCTTCGTCCCAGCATCGGGGTGAAGCCGAGGCGATAGAGTACGTTTCCCACCAGGCAGAACCCGGTGAGGGCCACCGTGATCGAGACCAGGCCGGTCGCGATGACCAGGAGAACCCACCGGGGATCCGCCAGCGCGGCGAGCGCCGTGGCTGGCAGCAGGGTCAGTCCGGCAATGAGCCAGACCGTCCGCTCGATGTACCAGCGGTGGGTAGGGACGATGTAGACGCCGGAGCGGAAGGCCATGGGAGTCATCCTGTCATCGTCTATCGAGTGAGCGGGAACGCCGCCGTAGCAGCAGGGTGCCCAGAGCAGCCCCCAAGACGAGCATCGAAACCAGCTCTTCGCCGTGGACGTGGACTTCCGAGGATGGGTGCCCCCAGGCGGGGATGGCGAGCAACACCATCGCGCCGAAGGCGGTCAGGACGCTCCTGCCGTATCTCATGGTAGTGCCTCCGTCGGTTGCCCCCTGAAGTCCGGGGAGCGCCGTTCGAAAAATGCCGCCAACCCTTCCGCGAACTCCGGTCCGTCCGCGGTCCGGGCCAGATGCTGCAACTCCTGATCGAGGTGGTAGTCGAGCCGGTCCACCCCGGCGGCTTGATTCAGCAGGCTCTTCGCCACCGCATAGGCGCCCACCGGTCCCTCGGCGAGCCGCCGCGCGAGCGCGAGGGTATCGGCCTCGAAACTCTCCACCGGGAAAACAAGATTGACGAGACCGAGTGCTCGGGCCTCCTCCGCGTTCAGGCGGGGATTGAGCAGCACCAGCTCCATCGCCTTGCGGAACCCGACGATGCGCGGGAGGAAGAAGGTGGAGCTCTCGGCGCCGGAAAGGCCGGTCTTGTGGTATGCCCACTCGAACGCGGCGCGCTCCGACGCGACCACCAGATCGCAGGCCATGGCGATGCCGAAGCCGCCCGCCGCCGCGATCCCATCCACCGCCGCGATGAACGGTTTGGGCGCCCGGCGGATTTCGGAGATGGCGCTGTGGAGATACTCCAGGATCTGCTTGAAGCTCTCCCCGAAGCCCGGTCCGGGCCCGACGCCGTCCGGCTGGAGATAACCGAAGTCGGCCGGCTCCCCGCGCTCGCGGATGTACTTGAGGTCGGCGCCGCTGCAGAACACACCGCCCTCACCGCGAATCACGACGCAGCGCACCGCGGCATCGCGCGCCATGCGGAGCCCGGCGGCGCGAAACTCGCGGGCCGTCGTCACATCCATGGAGTTGAAGCGGTCCCGCCGGGCGATGGTGATCACCCCGACGGGGCCCTCGAGGGAGATCAGGATGCTCGGCATCTCAGGACCCCGCGACCCGGCGCGTCACGCCGGGCTCCGCGCCCAGCGTCTCGGGACCGAGCCGCCCGGCGATCGCGGCCCGCCCATCGAGGACCCGTACCTGGTCGAGCGCGAAACGCCGGATGGCACGCGCCAGCAGCGGTCCCCACGCCGAGCGCATCATCCATTCCCGTTGAGCATAGGCGTAGGCCTTCAGGATCTTGTCCGCTTCCCAGCGTCGGGCGTCGTCCACCAGCGCGTGGGAGGGGAAGCCCCAGGAGCGCACCAGCAGCGGGCCCTCATCCACGCCCCCCGTGACCAAGTGGACGGTGGAGCGGGTTTCGGGCCGCCCCGCCACCAACGCGTCGTACGTTGAATGCAATCCCCGGAAGAGCGGACGTCCATCGGCGCCGACCACCGCCAGATCGGAATCATGGACGTTGATCACCGCCGACGGGTACGCCAACAGCAGGGGCTCGGTGACGATGTGCAGGTAGCCGCACAACACGATGAGTCCCGGACGAAAGCTCTCCAGCAAGCTCGCGGTCCGGGCGTCGTACTCCCGGCGCAGGGTCAGGTCGAGGCGTTTCCCGCCGCGCTCGGCGCAGAAGGCGCGAAGATCATGGCTTACCGCCGGAATGCCGGCCTGGCGCCACTGTGGAAGCGCCTCGCTCTCCGGGTCGCTGGCCATCCCGACGGCGATCTCGTAGAGCCGCCGGTGCGCGGGGTCCTGCTCGAGCAGGCAGGAGAGCCCCGGTGCGCGCCGGGAGGTCAGCACCGCAACGCGGAGCGGGGCCTGCGGCGGGTCACGCCGTGCCAATCGCGTCAGCATATGCGGGGCACCGGCTCGCCCTCGGGCTCGGCCATCAGTCGCCGGCCGAGGCCGGTATCGAGAATGACCCGCCCGGTGTGGTCGGCAATGCACTCACCCACGATCGCGGCCTCGCGTCCCTGCGGGTGCGCCCGCAACGCGGCGAGCACCCGATCGGCGGCGGCCGGCCGGACCCCCAGAATCGCCTTGCCCTCATTGGCGATGTGAAAGGGGTCGAGCCCCAGCATCTCGGCGGCGGCGCGCACGACCGGGGACACCGGCACCTCGGGCTCATGGATCACGATGCCTACCCCGCTCTTGGCGGCCATTTCGTGGAGCGCGCTTGCCGCGCCGCCGCGAGTGGGGTCCTTCATGGCGACGATCTCCCCGCCCGCGGCGGCGAGCGCGCAGCGCACCAGTCCGTTGATCGGCGCGACGTCGGAGCGAAGCTCGCCGTCGAAACCGAGCTCGTGGCGCTTGGCCATCAGCGCGATGCCGTGATCGCCGAGCGTGCCGGTGAACAGCAGGCGATCGCCGGGGCGGAGGCCGGCGTCCGTAACGAGCTGCGCGGTGAGCGCGATTCCCGTCGTGTTGATCACGATCCCGTCGAGCTCGCCTCGGCCCATGACCTTGGTATCGCCCGTGACCACCGCCGTTCCGGCTTCGAGACAGGCTGCGCGCATGGAGCGCTGGATCCGCTCCAGCTCGCTCCGCCGGAAGCCCTCTTCGATGATGATGGCCGAAGTGAGGCCGAGCGGATCGGTGGCGCCCATCATCGCGAGGTCGTTCACGGTCCCGGCGATGGCCAGCCGTCCGATGTCGCCGCCCGGGAATACGATGGGGTGGACGACGTGCGAATCCGTGGTGAGCACCAGCCACTGATCCCCGAGGGGGAACGCCGCACCGTCGTCCATCTCCGCCAGCCCCACCGCGGCGGCGGGAGAGTCCGGGAATCCGGCGGCGAGACACCCCTCGATGAGAAGGCGCATCGCGCGGCCCCCCGCGCCCTGGCGCAGAGTGATCAGCTCGTCGCGGGTCGCAAGCAGGCCGGTCATAGATTCGGATGTCCTCCGTACTGGTGCCAGATCTTGCAAGTGCCCTCGCTGGAGACCATGCAGGCTCCGACGGGAGTATCCGGGGTGCATTCCTTGCCGAAGAGCGGGCAGCGCTCCGGCGAGGCGATCCCAGCCATGATGTCACCGCAGATGCAGCTCTGGGTGAGCGTTGCCGGGGCGTGCTGCCACAAGCGCCGCACGTCGATGGCAAACCGGCGCCGCGTGTCGAGGTGGGCAAACTCGTCGCGGAGCCGAAGATTCCCGTTGGGAATGTGGGCGATCCCGCGCCAGTTGCCTCCGACGGTGCGGAAGACGCGCCAGAGCTGGGCCTGGGCGTTCCGATTGCCCTCCGGCGTTACGCAACGCGGGAACATGTTCACCACGGTGATGCTCCGATCCCGAATCAGCTCGAGCAGCTTGACCAGGCCGGCCAGGATATCGAGCGGTTCGAAGCCGGCCACGACGACCGGGATCCGGTGGTGCTCGACGAAACGCTCGAAGATCGCCGATCCGGTGATGGCGGCGGCGTGGCCCGCGGCCAGGAATCCCTCGACGCGGTTCCCCGGCATCTCGGCCACGATCTCCATGACCGGCGGGATGTACTTGTGCGCGGACAACACCGTGAAGTTGGGCGGCGGATCGTCGAGCACCACGGCCGCGGTGGCGACCGCCGTGGTTTCGAATCCGCTGGCGAAAAACACGACCTCCTCGGTGGTATCGCGGGCGAGCTCGACCGCCTCCACCGCACTGTAGAGGACCTCGATCCGAGCGCCTTCGGCTTGCGCGTCGGCCAGGGACCGGGAGGTGCCTGGCACCCGGACCATGTCGCCGTAGGTCGCGATGATCTTCCCGTCCATCGCGAGGGCCACCGCCTCATCCACCTCCGGAGTATCGGTGACGCAGACCGGGCAACCCGGTCCCATGATGACGTTGAGGGCCTTGGGGAGCAGCGTCCGCAGGCCGAACTTGGCGATGGACTGCTCGTGGCTGCCGCAGACGTGCATCACCGATACCGAGTTCCGGCCGATCTGGGTGCAGAGCAGTTCGAGGGCCCCGGCCAGGGCGCGGGCGCGGCCGGGGTCCCGGAAGCGGAGCTCGCTCGCGCCGCGATCCTTGACCAGCTCAGGCATCGGGGGCCCCCTTGTCGCGACCGCCGGCCGCGATCTCCCCGCGCACATCGGCCGCCATCATGTCGGTGTCCGACTCGCGGAGCAGCAGATCGTACAGCGCGAGCGTTTCCTGGATCTCTCCCTCGGGAATCTTCCGGATGGCGAAGCCGACGTGATTGAGGATGTAGTCGCCCGGGCCGACCGGCTCGTCCACCACGTCGAGCCGCGTTTCCCGCCGCACCCCCCAGAAATCGACCAGCGCGATCGATCCCCGCACCTCCACCACCCGTCCCGGCACTCCGAGGCACATGGCTCAGCCCCCCTGTTCGGCGGCAAGGATCGCGGCGCCCACTGCCGCCTGGCCGTAGCTGATCGCGCCGTCGTTGGGCGAAAGCCGGACCGGGATCAGGACCCGGAGACCCAGCGCGCTGAGCCTGCCCCGAACCGACTCGAGCAGGCGCGCGTTCTGGAACACGCCTCCGGCGAGCGCCACGGTACCGAGTCCGGTGGACCGCGTCAGGCGACGGATGAGCTCCGTCGTAGCCCAGGCAATGCTCGCGTGGAAGTCGGCGGCCAGATCGGCGAGGTCCGCTCCGCGCCTCCTTCGGGAGCCGAGGGCTGCCAGCAGTGGAAGCGGATCCAGCACCAGACGGCCGTCGCACTCGGAGAAACGGCAGGGGTATTCGGTCGCGGGCCGGCGGGCGGCGAGCGCCTCCAGCTCCATGGCGGCCTGGCCCTCGTAGGAGGCGTGCCGGCGGACGCCGATGACCGCGGCGGCGGCGTCGAAGAGCCGCCCCATGGAGGATGCCAGCGGCGCGTTGAGGCGCCGCGCGATCTGCCGCTCGGCCACCGCGCGCTCCCGCGGATCCACTCCCTCGAAGGCGGCCACGAAGCTCGAGGCGAGGCCGGGCTCGACCGAGAGATAGCCGAGCGCGGAGCGCCAGGGCGCCCGCGCGGCGAGATCGCCGCCCGGCAGCGGGGCGGGGAGGAGATGGCCCACCCGGCGGTAGCCGGTGAGGTCCGCGACCAGAATCTCGGCACCCCACGTCGTGCCGTCGTCGCCGTAGCCGGTGCCATCGTAGGCGACTCCGAGTACTGGATCGGTCACGCCGTGTTCGGCGAGCACGGCGGCGATATGGGCGTGGTGATGCTGCACCGTGATGGTGCGCTCGAAGCCCAGCTCCTCCGCCAGCCGGCTGGACAGGTAGCCCGGATGGGCGTCGCGCACCGCGATTTCCGGCTGGATCCCGAAGAGCCGGCGGTGCGCGGCGAGGGTGGCCTGGAAATGGTCGAGGGTCTCGACGGATTCGAGATCCCCCACATGCTGGCTGACGTAGGCGGTCCCGCCGTGCACCAGCGTCAAGGTGTTCTTGAGGTGCGGGCCGACCGCGAGCAGCGGCCGCGGGCTCGCCACCGGGAGCGCGAGCGGCAACGGCGCGTAGCCCCGGGCCCGGCGGAGGAAGACCGGTTGCCCGCCCACCACTCGCACCACCGAGTCGTCGTAGCGCGCCACGATCTCGCGATCGTGCAAGAGAAAACCGTCCGCGATGGAGGCGAGGCGGGTGAGGGCCTCGGCATTGCCGGTGGCGATCGGCTCGTCGGCGAGGTTGCCGCTGGTCATCACCAGGGGCCGTTTCGCGAGATCGAGCAACAGATGATGGAGGGGCGTGTAGGCCAGCATGATCCCGATCTGGGTGAGGCCGGGCGCCACACCGGGGCCGAGCCCGGCGTCGGGGCGAGCGGTCAGGAGCACGATCGGGCGTTCCGGGGAGGTGAGCAGCGCTGCCTCGGCGTCGCCCACCCAGGCAAGCGGCAAGACGTCTTCGAGCGTTCGCACCATGATCGCCAGCGGCTTGGCGTCCCGCCGCTTGCGCGAACGCAGCGTTGCTATGGCCGCGGCGTTGGTGGCGTCGACGGCGAGATGGAAGCCGCCGAGGCCGCGGACCGCCAGGACTCCGCCGCGAGTCAGCAGTCGGACCGCGCCGTCGAGGGACGCGCTGGTATTCCGGGTTCCCGGTGCGCCGGCCGAGAAGCAGAGCCGCGGGCCGCAGGCCGGACAACTGTTGGTTTCGGAGTGATAGCGGCGATTCCCAGGGTCCCGGTATTCGGCGAGGCAGGTCGGGCATTGCCGGAACGCCGCCATGCTGGTGCGCTCCCGGTCATACGGCATCGACTCGATCACCGTATAACGCGGGCCGCAATCGGTGCAGGTGATGAAGGGGTAGCCGAAGCGCCGGTTGGCCGGGTCGAGCAGCTCGGCCGCGCACGCCGAGCAGATGGCCACGTCCGGGGAAACCGGCTGGCGCCGGTTGGACTCCCGCGCGCTCGTCAGAATCGCGAAGTCCTGGAGGCCTTCGACTCCGGCAGGCTCCAGCGCCAGCCCCTCGATCCGGGCGAGCGGGGGCGCCTCCAGCCGAAGCTCCGCGACGAATTCATCGAGCTCCGCCGGCGGCCCCTCCACCGCGATCTGCACGTCGCCGGTGGCGTTACGAACCCAGCCCCCGAGGTGGTGACGCAGCGCGAGCCGGTGGACAAAGGGCCGGAAGCCGACACCCTGCACCAGGCCCGTGACACGCAGGCGGTAGGCCGCCCGCCCCGGCTCGAGCGAAGCGGTCACCATACGGGTACCGGCGCGACTTGCGCTTTGAGGAAATCGAACCACTCCTCGAGTCCCGCGCCGGTACGCGCCGACGTGCGGAAGAACCGCAGGGCGGGATTGACCTCGCGCGCATTGGCGATGGCCCGCTCCAGGTCGAAGTCGAGGTGCGGCAGCAGGTCGACCTTGTTGAGCACCGCGTAGGAGGCCATGCGGAACATCTTGGGGTACTTGAATGGCTTGTCCTCCCCCTCGGTCACCGAAAAGACCACGATCTTCGCCGCCTCACCCAGATCCCATCCGGCGGGACAGACGAGATTGCCCACATTTTCGATGAAGAGGAGCCGGGTACGCTCCAGGTCGATGCGATGGAGCGCCTCGGTGATCTGGCTGGCGTCGAGATGGCAGGCCCCACCGGTGACGACCGCCTGGACCAGGCGCGAGGTACGACGCGCGAGCCGATCCGCGTCGTTCTGGGTCTGCACGTCCCCGGTCACGACCGCGATGTCGAGCTCCTCCCCCAGCGCCTCCAGGGTCCTTTCCAGGAGGAGCGTCTTGCCGGACCCCGGGGAGGAGACGAGGTTGAACGCCACCACTCCCGCATCCCGAAGCCGGCGGCGGACCTCTGCCGCGAGCAGGTCGTTGCGCGCCATGACGCGCTCGCGAACCTCAATCGTCCGGACGGCCATCGTCCACCTCCACGTAGGCGAGCCGCAGGGTATCTCCGGGAGCCGACTGGAGCTCGGCCCGCGCCCCCAGAAATGGAGGCTCGGTCAGCAGCGCCGTGAGACAGAAGCGGAAGTTCTCTATTTCGATACCCGCGTCGTCTCCGACTTCGATCCCGATGGCCCGCACGGCGGCGCCGCGCTCCCGCGCGAGGACATCTTCCGCCAAACGGCAGACCTCCAGAGCCAGGCTCAGCTCATGCACAGGCCGGCGTCCGCCGCAGACAGCGGTGCCCGGCCGATTCCAGTCGCTCCACCACGAGATCGACCATCTTGGCGAGGCCGGCGCTCACCCGCGGGCTGAGGCTCAGTTCCATTTCCACCCGCTCGGGCTCGATCCCGACCGCCACGAGGTTGTCGGGAAGGGCTCCGCGCAGCTCGGCGAGCGCGAGCACCTCGCGGAGGTCGATCTGGTGGGGGGACAGCTTGAGGGAGAAGTAGCGCGGCAGCTCGCGCCGCTCCAGCACCGTGAGCGTGCCGGGTGCCATTCCGCTCCTGATGGCGTCGACCAGAATCAGGTGGCGGGCCGACTCCACCAGGGGGAGCAGATTCATGCCCCAGGTGCCGCCGTCGATCAGCTCGACTTCCTGCGGCAGATCCCATTCGTCCCGCAGTCGCTCGAGGACCGCCACCCCGGCGCCATCGTCGCCCATGAGCGGGTTGCCGAGCCCGATGACCAGCGTGGGGACCGGAGGCTTACTCATCGGAGCCCTCATCGACGAAATGGTGGTCGGCCGGCACGAAACGACCGCCGCTGACGATCGAGGACATCACCCCGGTCCGCTCGATGAGATCCGCGCGGATGGCGAGGTAGACGTGAATTGGGATGAAGATCAGGAACGCCCAGGTGCCGACGTGGTGGACGAACCGTACGATGGGCATTCCGCCGAAGAGCGCTCCGATCCAGTTTGTGGCGCCGTAGATGAAGCCGCTCGGGTTGGATTGCCCGTAGAGCGCGAAGCCGGTGACCACCATGAGCGCGGCGAGCGCGTACATCAGGGTATAGCTCAGCTGCTGCAGCGGGTTATGGCCGAGGTATCGGGGGGCCTTCTCGGGCTTGATCATCAGGTAGAACTTGACCATCCTGACCAGGTTGGCCCAGTCGCGCGGGCGCACCGGGAAGAGAGCGGCGAGCCGCTCGTACCGGTTCCCCATGAAGAGCCAGTAGGTCCGCACGATGGCGGTCAGGACCAGCACGGCGGCGGCGGCGAAGTGGAAGAAGCGCACCCAGCCCATCAGGAAGTGGGCGCTGGCCTCGCCGCCGGTCATGAAATAGGGCTTCCCGATGTAGAGGCCGGTGATGGCAAGGACCACGATGCACATCGCGGCCGTCCAGTGCATGGCCCGGATGGGCCATTCCCAGAGATAGACCCAGCGGTATTCGCCCGTCGGCGACGGCACCTTGTGGGCGAGAGAGAGCCTCGCCCGCGGCGGGGCGGTCATTGGACCTTCACCTCGACGATCGGGGCACCGGTCGCGTCGAGCACGTGGACGCCGCACGACATGCAGGGGTCGAAGGAATGGATCGTCCGCAGAATCTCGAGAGGCTCCTCCGGCTTGAGCAACGGATGGTTGTCGACCAGCGCCGCTTCGTACGGACCCATCTGGCCCTGGCCGTCCCGCGGCGAGCAGTTCCAGGTGCTGGGCACCACGCATTGGTAGCGGGCGATCTTTCCGTCCGCGATCTGGACCCAATGGCCGAGGGCGCCGCGAGGGGCGTCGAGATACCCGTACCCCTCCGCGTTGGCTGGCCAGGTCGAGGGCTCCCACTTGGACTTCTCGAAGGTCCGGGTGTCCCCGCTCCGGATCCGATCGATCAGCTGCCCGAACCATGCCTCCATCTGGCGGGCCAGGAGCACGGTCTCGATTCCCCGGGCCGCGACCCGGCCGAGGGTGGAGAAGAGGGCCGCGGGACCCACCTTGAGCTTGCCGAGCGTTTCACCGACCAGCTCCTTGGCGCCGGCGTGGCCGGCGGCGTAGGCCACCAGCATCCGCGCGAGCGGGCCTACCTGCATCGGCTTGCCCTCGTACCGGGGGGCCTTCATCCAAGTGTACTTGGCCTGGTCCTGGAGGAAGTCGTAGGGCGGCTTGGGTCCGGTGTAGACCGGTTTGGTTTCCCCTTCCCACGGGTGGAGCCCCACCCCGTCGCCCCCCGAGTACTGATACCACGAGCTGGTGATATACTCCTTGACCAGCTTGTGATCGTAGGGATGGACTGTGCTCAAGTCCTTGTCGAGAATGATCCCGCGGGGGAAGTAGAGCCGCTCGACGTCGCGCACGTCCCCCTGGGGGAACTCGCCCACGGCGAGGAAGTTCGGGACTCCGCCGCCGATCGCCGCCCAATCCTTGTAGAAACCCGCGATCGCCACCAGGTCCGGCCAGTATACCTGCTCGACGAAGGTACGGGCCCGCTGGATCATCCCCTGGATGTCGACCAGCTTCTCGGTATTGATCGTCGCAGTGCCGTCGAGGTTGATGGCGCTGGCCATCCCACCCACCAGGAAATTCGGGTGGGGATTCTTGCCTCCGAAAATGGTGTGCACCCGGATGACGTCGCGCTGCCAGTCGAGCGCCTCGAGATAGTGCGCGACCGCCAGCAGATTGACCTCGGCTGGAAGCTTGTACCCCGGATGTCCCCAGTACCCGTTGGTGAAGATCCCGAGCTGGCCACCGGACACGACTTGCTTGAGCCGGTCCTGTACCGCCTTGAAGTGAGTCTCCGAGTTGTTGGGCCAGGGAGAGATGCTCCTGGCAATCCGCGCGGTACCGGCCGGGTCCGCGCTCAGCGCGCTGACCACGTCCACCCAGTCGAGGGCGTGCAGATGGTAGAAGTGGATAACATGGTCCTGGATGAACTGCATGCCATGGATCAGGTTTCGGATCAGATTCGCGTTGGGCGGTATGGTGATGTCGAGCGCGTCCTCCACGGCGCGGCAGGAGGCCACGGCGTGCACGACGGTGCAGACGCCACAGATCCGCTGGGTGAAGGCCCAGGCATCGCGCGGGTCGCGCCCCTGCATGATGATCTCGATACCGCGGAACTGGGTGGAGTGGGCCCAGGCATTGGTGATCCGGCCTCCGTCCGCCTGTGCCTCGATGCGGAGATGCCCTTCAATGCGGGTGATCGGGTCGACGACGACTTTGGTGGCGGCCATGGTATCACTCCTTCCCGCCGGAAGCCGGCGGCGGCGTCCCCTGGTCATCCGGCAACACGGGCAGTTGCCGCCGGGCGCGTGCCTGATGGATCCCGGTGGCAATGGCGTGCGCCGCAACCCCGGCGGTCGCCCCGATCGCGAGCGCGGCACCCATGATGTCCACGGTGCGCTCCACGCCGAAGCCACCCACGTCGGGAAGCCGGTCATAGAACGGCGTCATGGTGTCCCAGAAGTTCCGCTCGGTGCAGCCGATGCAGGGATGTCCCGCCCCGATCGGCCAGCTGGTCCCGCCGTTCCACTGAAAGATCGGACAGGGGGAAAACGTCGCGGGCCCCTTGCATCCCACGTGATAGAGGCACCAGCCCTTCCGAGCGTTCTCGTCGTCGAACACTTCCACGTACTGCCCGGCGTCGAAGTGGGCGCGCCGCGGGCACTGGTCGTGGATGCGCTTGCCATAGGCGAAGAGCGGGCGCCCGTCGGAATCGGTGGCCGGCAAACGGTTGAACGTGAGAAAGTGGGCCACCGTGGCCGTCACCACGTCGCCGATCGGCGGGCAGCCGGCCACATTGATCACCGGCTTGTCCTTGATCACCTCGGAGACGCCGACGGCCCCGGTGGGATTGGGCCGGGCCGCCT
This sequence comes from Gemmatimonadales bacterium, assembly GCA_045403135.1. GTDB lineage: Bacteria > Gemmatimonadota > Gemmatimonadetes > Gemmatimonadales > GWC2-71-9 > JABFSM01. The sequence goes on from JAXIPC010000064.1 coordinate 17,562, forward strand.
GCACGCTGCCCCAGTGGGCGCAGGCCCCGACCGCCACGATCGCCGCGGCGCCTTGCGCCGCCTCCTCGAGGACCGCCTTCGCGGTGCGGCCGCCGATCGTGGTGTACACCCCGCCGTCCGCCAGCGGGACCGAGCCGGTGACGATGAGGAGGTATTTCCCTGCGCTGTCCTTCATGGCTTTCTGGAGCGCTGCCTCGGCCTGGTGGCCCGCCGCCGCCATGATGGTGTGCGAGTAATCGAGGGAGACGGTGTCCAAGATGAGGTTGCCGATCGTGGGCTCCACGGTCCGCAGCACGCTCTCGACGCAGCCGGTGCACTCCTGCAGCTGGATCCAGATCACGCTCGGCCGCTTCACCGCCTGGAGGGCTTGGGCCACCTGGGCGCCGGCCAGCTCACCCAGACCCAGCACCACGGCGAGCTTGCTGCAGAATTCGAGGAACTCCCGGCGAGAGACCCCACGGAATTCCAGCCGATCGCCAAGCGTCTCCCCTGCTTCCGCTTCAACCGGGTACCGGAACGGTCGGGACATGGGCAATCCTCCAGTCCGACTCTCCTGTCGGCGGGCGGGATTCCCGGATCGGGAAATCGACAGGAGGGTGTGGGTAAGTCGTCCCCATACTATGAGGTGGCCCGTGAAGACTTGCTGAAGGAGAGGTGAAGTGGTCGATAATCACGGACGGACCACGTCTACTTCGTGCTGCCGGCGGACAGACTCCTCAGGAACTTCGTTTCGCTTTCATCCTGGCTTCATCGAGGCCGCTGCATCTTAGCTCCGAACCCTGCCGGAGTCGCCCATGTTCCGCACCATTATGGTTCCGCTGGATGGCACTCTATTCGCCGAGGCAGCCCTGCCGATTGCCACTCGTCTGGCCCGAGGAGGGTCCTCCAGTCTGCATCTGGTGCTGGTGCACCAGCTGGTGCCGGCGTTGGTCGGCATGGGGGAGTTCGCGCTCCCGCTCACGAATATCGACGAGGAGCAGCGGACCGAGGAGGCTTCCTATCTGGCGAGCACGGCCGAGGAACTGGCACTGGCAGGGGCAGGGCCGGTGGAATACCGGGAGGCCGATGGACCGGCGGGACCCGCGATCTGCGAGGAGGCCATTCGACTCGGCGCCGACCTCGTCGTCATGACGACGCACGGCCGCGGCGGCGCCCGCCGGCTGTGGCACGGCAGCGTCGCGGATTACGTGGTTCGCCATCTCACCGTCCCCGTCCTGCTGATCCATCCTGACCACCCCAAGACCCGCTCGGCCGACTCGGCGCTCCGGGGCATTCTCGTCGCGCTGGATCTCTCCCAGGACTCTGAGGCCATTCTGGAACCGGTGGAGAAGCTGGCTCGGATCAC
>JAXIPC010000251.1:0-26425 GCA_045403135.1 Gemmatimonadales bacterium
GAAGTGCTGGCCGGCGGCCGCACCCCGAGCGGTGCGCGCCGCACGGTCCGCCACCTGACCACGAACGGGGCGGGGGAAGTCGCGCTTTCGCGTGTGGCCGCGGGGACCTGGTACGTCAAATTCATTCACATGAGCAAGGCCCAGACCCCGGGCCTCGACTACGTCTCGCAATGGGCGACCCTGACGTTTGCGGTGGGGGGGCCGCCTGGAAAGGCGCCCTGACGATGCGCCCCTTCGGATTGCTTCCGGCAGTGTTTCTGGCGGCTGCTTGTCAGGGGCTGGGTGGCCCGTCGCCGGTCACCAGCGTGTTGCGTGACCGCCAGGGTGTGGACATCGGACGGGTGAACGTCCTGGAAAAGGACGGCCTGATTCTCGTGCATATCAAAGCCGCCGGCCTGGTTCCCGGAAGCCATGGCACCCACCTGCACGCCGGCGCACAGTGCGACGGACCCGGCTTTCAATCGGCCGGGAGCCACCTCAACCCCGCCAACAAGCAGCACGGAATTCTCAACCCGCAGGGACATCACCTCGGCGATTTGCCGAACCTCATCGTTGCCGCAGATGGACGGGCGGAGGCCATCGACGAGGTGCTGGGAGCGGAAGCCAAGGCCGGGCTCAAGGCATTCGTCGGCGGCGGCGGCATGTCGCTGGTGATCCACGCCGACCCCGACGACCAGCGCACCGATCCGGCCGGGAATTCCGGCGCCCGGATCGCGTGCGCGGCCATCATGCCCTGACTAGTCCGGCCGGGCCAGCATGTTCTTGATCGGCCGGATCAAGAGTGCCATCACGACCGCGAAGAACAGCGCCGTCGCGGTGACCGCGCCGAAGAGCGAAGTCAGCGAGAAGGACTCGTAGAGCCCCGCCACCGATCCCGCGATCTTGTTGCCGATCGATGTCGCCAGGTACCACACTCCCATCATCAGGCCGACCACGCGCGCGGGCGCCAGCTTCGTCATGGCCGAGAGTCCGACCGGGCTCAGGCAGAGCTCGCCGGTGGTGTGGAGCAGGTACGTCAGCAGGAGCCAGAGGGGGCTGACCTTTTGCCCGCTGGATGCGGCCGTCGCCGCGAGGATCATCACCGCGAAGCCTGCACCGAGGAAAAAGAGGCCGAGCGAGAATTTGGCGGGGCTCGAGGGATCCCGCGGTCCGAGCTTCACCCACACCCAGCCCGCCAGCGGCGCCATCAGGACGATGAATCCGGCGTTCACCGCCTGGAGCCAGCTCGCGGGATAGCTGATGCCGAAGATGGTGTTCTCGGTCTGACGCTGGGCGAACAGATTGAGCGTCGACGCCGCCTGCTCGAACGCGGCCCAGAACACCGTGGCGCCAAGGAAGAGCACGGTGATCACGACCAGCCGCTTCCGCTCGTTGGCGGTCCAGTCGCCCGCCATGAACAGCCAGCTGAAGAATCCGACCACGACGGCGATCAGGACGTAATCGGTGGCCCGCCCGATCCCGGTGGCGGTGATGGCAATCGTGCCGGTCGCCGCTAGCGCCACGATGACACCGATGGCCGCCAGAATGACGGCAAGTCCGATGAAGAGCTTCCGCTTGGCCGCCGACAGGGCGTCGGGCGTCGGCGACCCGTAGACCGGGATACCGGCATCGCCGAGGCGGTGTCCGGTGAGCACGTACTGGAGCAGTCCGAGCGCCATCCCCAGCGCGCCGAAGCCGAAGCCGAAATGCCAGGACAGCGCCGGGTTGATGCCCACGCTGGTCAGGAAGCGCTGGAACCCTTCTCCCTGGGCCAGCCACCCGCAGATCAGGGGCGACACGAAGGCACCGATGTTGATGCCCATGTAGTAGATCGAGAAGCCGGCGTCGCGGCGGACGTCGTCCTGCTTATAGAGGGTTCCCACCAGCGCGGCGATGTTCGGCTTCAGCATGCCGGTGCCCAGGGAAATCAGAATCAGGCCGGGATAGAGAAACGTCTCGCTGTTGGGCATGGCGAGCGAGATCTGCCCCAGCATGATGAGCACGCCACCCCAGAACACCGAGCGACGAAGCCCCAGCACCTTGTCGGCCACCCAGCCGCCCGGCAGGCACATCAGATAGACCGAAGCGGCGTAGGTGCCGTAGATGGCGCCGGTGCGCTCGACGTCGAAGCCGAGGCCGCCCGAGGCCACCGAGGCGGTCATGAAGAGGACCAGGATGGCGCGCAGACCGTAGAAGCTGAACCGCTCCCACATCTCCGTGAAGAAGAGGGTGGAGAGGCCGGCTGGGTGCCCGAAGAAAGCGGTGTCGGGGTTTTTGGGCACGAGTGGTCCCCTGATAGGGTGAGAGGTTACTGCTTGCCCAATTTCTTCTTCAGCATCTCCAGCTGCGCCTGGACCGCCTGTTGGCTCGCCTCCCGGTCCGCCTTCGCCTTCATCGCCTCGAGCTCGCGGTCCGCCGGGTCGGCCGCGGAAGACGAGCCCGCGGCGCCGAGTCCCTGTCTGGCGGCCTGGTAGCGAGCGGCGAGCGCCTCGTACTCCCGTTCCGCGTAGGCGAGCTCGTCCCGCACCACCTCGACCTTCCGCGTGAGCAGCAAGACCCGCTCGCGATGCCGGGCGGTGTACTCGGTCGCGATCCGGACTGTTTCGGCATCGCCGATATCGGCGGCGAGCCGGCCACGCCGTTCGGCATCGGCTTCCTGCCGGCGTTCCTCGGACAGCTCGTGCTCCGCCTTGCCAAGGGCCTCGCGGTGGGTGCCCACCACGACCTTGAACTCCACCAGCGCCGCGTGCAGCCCGGATGCCTCCGCGCGGCGGTCATTGGAGAGTCCCTGGCTGGCGAGCAAGCTGTCGAGACGGGCGCGCAATTCGTCGAGACCCATCACGGCCTACGGGCGGGTGAAGTTCAATGTTACTGCTACGATGTATCTTTGGGAATCAGGCCCACACCAGCCGTGCCGGAGGCATCACGCAATGGTTCCGCGATTCGGCGCGCTCGCCGCGCTGACCCTCATCATCGGCTGCTCGTCCGCGGGCTCCGGCGGCTACGGCTGCGGTATCGCGGCGGTGGCAGGGCAGAGCCTGCTCCTCGAAGAGTTCACCCGCCCGGGCAAGACCCTGTCGGCCCCTCCGTCCGACATCCCCGGAACCTTGCCGGTGCGCATCGCCCTGGGGCCGGCCCTCCGCGCGATTGCCGGCCGGGCGGATAGCGAGCTGGTGATCGGTATCGAAGGCAGCCTGCCCGAGACCCCGGCGGTCGGGTTCGGGGTCCTCCTGGTGAATCCCGAGGGCAAGGCCGAAGGCGTGATCCTCTACAACGGCGATCCGATCCAGGGCGCGCCGCTGCTTGGCCGGGTGAACGCGGGTGAGCGCAATCTTCCCCTGATCGGACTCCAGACCACCATCACGAGCTTCGAGGACGCCTCCTGCCCCATCTTTCCTGATTCTCTCCGCCGGTGACCCGGCCGGCCCGCCGCATCATCCACCTCGCCTCGGGGCGGGAGTGGCGCGGCGGACAGAATCAGGTGGTCCTGCTCACCCGCGCACTCGCGGAGACGACCAGCGACTTCCAGCAGGTCGTGGTGACCGGCCGAGGGACGCTGCTGGCCCAGCGGCTGAAGGCAGCAGGCGTACCGGTGCGGGAGGTCGGTTGGCGCATCGGGCTTTCCTTCGGAGCGCTGGCCGGCGCACTCGCGGAAGCCCGCCGAGGGCCCGCTCTGTTCCACGCCCACGATGCCCACTCCCTCACGCTCGCCGGTTTCGCAGCCAGGGTCACGAGATCTCCGTTCGTAGTGACTCGTCGGGTGGATTTCCCACTCCGGCGTCCCGGCCTCTGGGCCAGCGCCGATCGCGTGATCGCCATTTCCGAGGCGGTGCGCCGCGTCCTGGTGGGTGACGGAATCCCGTCGTCCCGCATCGTCACGGTGCATTCGGGCATCGATGTAGAACGGGTCCGCAACACCACCGCCGGCGCGATTCGGACCGAGCTCGGCGTACCGGACGGCGCGCGCCTCGCGGTGTCGGTGGGTGCCCTGGTGGATCACAAAGATCACGCGACCCTGATCGCAGCCGCGGCGGCGCTTCGATCCAGGCAACCAGAGCTGCATTGGGTGATCGCCGGCGAGGGCGAGCTGCGGAGCAGGCTGGAGGGGCAGATCGGCCGACTCGGCCTCCAGGATCGGGTCCACCTGCCAGGCCACGTGGCGGAGCCGCTTCGACTCATCGCGACGGCGGACGTCTTCGTCATGAGCTCGAAGGAGGAGGGACTCGGAACCTCGGTGCTGGATGCCATGGCGCTGGGCGTCCCTATTGCGGCCACCAGCGGAGGCGGGATTCCCGAGATGCTGAGCGGGGGCGCCGGCCTGCTTTCGGAGCCCGGGAATGCCCCGGCTCTCGCCGCCTCGGTAGACCGGTTGCTGCGTGAGGGGCCGCTCCGAGAGAGTGTCCGGCGGGCGGCCACGGAGAAAGTGGCCGAATTCAGCGCAGAGGCGATGGCAAACGGGGTGCTTTCGGTGTATCGTTCGGTTACGGAGAGCGTTGACCTGAAATGATTTACGTCTGTATTCCCAGCTTCGACGAGGGCCCCACGATCGGGCTCCTGCTCTGGAAGATCCGCAAGGTCTTCCAGGAGTTTCCGCGGGAGTACCAGCTCTTCGTGGCCAACGATGGCTCGACCGATCAGTCGGCGGAAATCCTGGAGCCATACCTGAAGATTCTGCCGCTGACCGTGGTCAGGCACTCGGTGCGGCAGGGCTATGCCCGCTCGGTGGAAGAGCTTCTCCATCTGGCGCTGGAGCGAACCGACCGGCCCAAACGCGACAGCGCCATCGTCATGCAGGCCGATTTTTCGCACGGCCCGCAGTTCCTCCCCGATTTTGTGCGCCGGCTGGAGAGTGGGGCCGACATGGTCGTGGGTGAGGCGACCCTTTCCGGGGAACCGTCGCGGGGGCGGAGGCTGGTGCGCCAGTGGGCCCCGTTCCTCCTGCGCCGCGCAGTGCGGGTGCCCGGGGTCACCGATACCGTCAGCGGTTTCGTGGCCTTCCGCTTGATGACCTTGAAGAACGCCGTTCGGCAGCCCGGTGCGGCCCTGCTGACCTCGGAAGGCTGGGCGGCCAACGCCGAGCTGATCGGCCGAGCCGCGCAGCATGCCCGCCGGATCGAAACGGTTCCCGTGGTGGAGCGGCACGATCTCCGGACCCGGGAAAGCCGGGTTCGGCCCTGGGAAATGGCGCGAGAGGTGTGGCGGGCCGGCGGGAGCATTCGCCTTGCCCCGGTACGGGCCACCGAGGCAGTGTCGTCATGAGCTTCGCCGTGCTGTTCGCGGCCCTGCAGGTGGCGGTGGCCCACCTGGCGTCGGCCATCCCTCCGACCGCATATCCGTTTGGCGTGGGCGAGCGGTTCGACTACTCCGCCAAGCTGGGCCTGCTGTCGGTGGGGAACGCCTCGATCCATGTGGTTTCGATCGACACGGTGCGGTCGCGGCCCGCGTTTTTGTTCCGGTTTTCGCTGGACGGCAGCGCGCTCCTGTTCAAGATCAACAGCAGCATCGAGTCGTGGACCAGTGTCGACGATTTCCGCACCCTGCGATTCAAGCAGGACAGCAAGGAGAACAGCAAGCGGTATCTGCGCGAGTACGAGGTGTTCGCCGATTCGGGCTATTATCGGCAACGGGTGGCCTCCGCGACCACGCCGACCAGCGCCGAGCCGCTGGACGACGCGTCGTTCCTGTATTTTGTCCGGACCATTCCCTTGGAGGTCGGGAAAACGTACCGGTTCGCGCGCCACTTCAAGCCCGAGCTCAATCCCATCGTCATCAACGTCCTCAAGCGTGAGATGATGGACCTTCCCGACGGGAGCAAGGTGGACTGTCTCGTCCTGAATCCCATCGTAGGCGACAAGACCTTCTCGAAGCGGGCCGACGCGCGTCTCTGGATTACCAATGACGCGAGACGGATTCCGGTGCAGATTCGCACCACGCAATACGGCACCATCACGCTCCGGCTCCAGAAGATGACGCCGGCTCTCGGCTCGGCGCGCTCCGGCGGGCCCTGAGTGGCGGACGGGGAGGCCGACGTCCGACGGCTCCGCACCGTCCCCTTCCAGGGCCGGCAGAACAAGGTCGACCCGTCTTTGATGGCCCGCGCCCCTGAGCCTGATTCCTCCTTCCGCGCCTTTCTCGACGGCCTCCCCGACGTCCTCGCCGCGCGGGACCTGCGCGCCATCATCGCCCACGTCGCCGAGTCGGCGCGGGCCAGGAAGGGCGTCGTCCTTCTGCTGGGAGGCCACGTCGTCAAGGTGGGTCTGGGCCCGCTGGTGGTGCGCTGGCTCCAGCGCGGAATCGTCAGCCACGTAGCGCTGAATGGCGCCGCGGCAATTCACGACTTCGAGCTCGCGGCGTTCGGCGGCACCAGTGAGGATGTCGCGGCCGGTCTCGAGGACGGCAGCTTCGGCATGGTGGAGGAAACCGGTGCGGAGATGAACGCCGCTACCGCGGCCGCCGCTGCCGATGGGCTCGGGCTGGGCGAGGGGCTGGCGCGCGCACTGGCCGAGCGACCCGCGCTGCCCGGCGGGGCCGCTTCCATACTGCTGGGCTGCCGGGAGCACCGCGTCCCGGTGACGGTGCACACCACCATGGGCGCGGAAATCACCCACCAGCACCCCAGCGCCAACGGCGCCGCAATCGGGGATACCTCCCTGCGCGATTTCCGGCGGCTGGCCGGCTCACTCCCCACGCTGGACTCAGGCGGCGCGGTGCTCAATTGGGGGAGCGCGGTGGTGCTGCCCGAGGTGTTCCTGAAGGCGCTGGCCGTCGCGCGCAACTTGGGCGACGGACGCCCTACCAAGTTTCTCGCCGCGGATTTCGACATGATCCGCCAGTACCGGCCGCGCATGAACGTGGTCGAGCGCCCGACCCGCGGCGGTGGCGTAGGCTATCAGCTCACCGGCCACCACGAGCTGCTCCTGCCGCTCCTGGTGTGGGGGGTCCTCGATGAGCTGGATCGGGTATAGGGTCGGGTTGGTGGCGCTGGTCGTGGCCTGCGCCAAGCCTCAACCGGCGCCGGCGCCGATGTTGAGCCCGGGTGCGGTCGAGGAGCCGATCACGGCGGTACTCATGGCCGCGCTCGACGCCGACCGCCGCATGACCACCATCGATTCGCTGTGGGATCCGGAAGCCGCCGTCATCAGCAATGGGGAGATCCGCTACGCACCACCCCGTTTCGCCGGCATCGAGCCCGGCGGCCAGGTGGCCATTACTTCGAGTCGGCTCGAGGTACGCCAGACGCTGGTGTGGGTTTACCTCGAGTATCGGTGGCTGTCGGTGGCCGACGGATTGGCGCGGGAGGGAAAGGCGACCGTGCTGCTGACACCTCGAACCGGCAGCGCAGGGTGGAGAATTGTTCACCTGCACAGTTCTACGTCAAGGGACACGGAGCTGGGGAAGCTCTGAACAAGTCATCGCGAGGCCCCGAAGGGGCCGTGGCGATCTCTGAGAGATTGCTTCGCCGCCAAGGCGGCTCGCAATGACTCATCCAGAGGTTCCCTGGCGCCCGACACCCTAACTATCAGCCGGCTTGTTCCCCCGAATCGTATCCCGCACTCGATCCGCGGTCGAAGGGCTCAGTACCCGCAGGATCAGGTAGATGATGAAGCCCCAGAAGGCAAGCCAGAGCAACATCATGAAGATGCTGATGGCGAAACCGAAGAGCCATCCCAGGAGCTTCAGGGCAATCACGGCGAACACCGCGACGCCCGCAAACCCGACGACGTTCCGGACCATTGTATCCTTCCTTCAAATAGGACCTGACTGATCTTGCTACCGTCTCTCAGCGATGTACAGTACGGGCGACGTTTCAAAAAGTTTCGTCGAGGCTAAGTGACTGCAGATCATGACGTTGTGATTGTCGGCGGCGGCGTGGTTGGGGCAGCGTGCGCCCGACAGCTGGCTGCGGGCGGGCGCCGGGTCCGGCTGGTGGAGCGGGGCGGCCAAGCCGGGGAAGCGTGGCGCGCCTCGGCCGGTATGCTGGCCCCCCAGATCGAGGTACCGATTGACGACGTCCTCTTCGAGCTCGGTATCGCGGGGCGGGAGTTCTATCGCGAGGTCGCGGTTCCGCTGCGCGAGGCAACCGGCGTTGACATCGGGTTGTGGGAGGGCGGGATCCTCCAGACATCAACCAGCGAAACCCAAGTCGAGACCTTGAAGCAGCGGGTCGCCTGGCAACGGCAACACGGGCATCACTGCGAGTGGCTCGACCCGGATGAGGTACGCCGCGACTGGCCCTGGCTGGCTCCTACGCATGGCGCCCTGCTCGCCCCCCGAGATGGAAGCGTGGACCCTGCTCTCCTTGTCGATGCGCTTCGGAAGGACGCGATCCGGCTCGGCGTCGAGGTGGTAACCGACGCGATCGCCACGCTCACCCACTCTGCGGGACGGGTGACTGGTGTTGAGGGCCGGGAGTGGCACCCGGCCGATCAGGTCGTGCTCGCCGCCGGTGCCTGGAGCGGCCGCATCGGCAACCTCCCGCGGCCGCTGTCGGTCGAGCCGGTGCGAGGCCAGCTGGTAGCGCTTCAGTGGCCGAACGGCGCGGAACCGTCGATCGTGTTCGGGCAGGGCGGCTACCTCCTCCATCGCGGCGGCGAAGGGATCGCGGGGACGACAGTGGAACACGCCGGGTTTGTCGCCCAGGTAACCGAAAGCGGCGTCGCCTCGATCCGTCAGCGCGTGGCCCTGCTCGCCCCGGTGTTCGAAGGTGCGAAGGTCGTTCGGGCCTGGGCGGGACTCCGGCCCGGCACCCCCGACGGATTGCCCATTGTAGGCCGGGAGCCGAACCTCGACGGTCTCTGGTACGCCACCGGCCACGGGAGGAACGGAATCCTTCTGGCTGGGATCACCGGGACGATCATCAACCATCTGCTCTCCGGTGAGGCGACGGTCGAAGAAATCGACGCGCTCCGACCCGAGCGATTCTGGAGCTGGTGAAGACCAGGGTGCGGTTGGCGATGCAGCTCGGCGCGACGCTCCTCGGTCTGGGCGCCGCGGCGCCGTTCCCGGCTTTCGCCCAGACCAAAGCCGCGGTCGAGCAGGAGCGCCGGGCCTTCGCCGAGTGGATCGCCAGTGCGCCGGTCTCCCCGTTCCGCGCTGTGGTGGTGAGTCGAATCGGCACTGCTGGGCTCACCGTCGGCCCGGCGAGCGCGGACATCCCGCTCGCCGGCGTGGCTCCCGGAAAGCTGGCCGAGCGCAACGGCAGAGTGATCCTGGAACGGGGCGACGAGGCTCTCGGACTCCCGCGGGGTCGTCCGGTTACCCTGGGCGATTGGCGCCTGTTGGCGAGCGGCCCGCCCGGCCGGGCTGCCGTGACGGTATTCGGGGGCGTCCTCAAGAATAGGAAACCGCCGACGCACTACCCTTACGACCCGAAGAGTGCCTACGTGGTGTCGCTGATTCCGGTCGCGGCGCCTCGAAGCCAGCGGCTACTGGCCCCCGACGGAGTCGAGGTGGAGGCCACCGCGGCGGGGACCGTATCGGTGCCGGGCGGGGCGGGCCCGGTGACGCTCACCGTCATGCGGCTTCCCGGCGCCACCGAGGACGAGTCGGAGCTCGAGATCTTCTTTCGCGACGGTACGTCGGGCAAAGGAACCTATCCCGCCGGCCGGTTTGTCTCGCTGATACCCCTGTCCGGAAACCGGTACTCCCTCGATTTCAATCGGGCGCGGAATCCCTTCTGTGCCTACAATACCGTGTACCCCTGCCCCGCCCTGTGGCGGGGAAACAGCCTCGGCCGGCCGATCGCGGCGGGAGAGAAGTACGCCGGCGGCGGGCTCGACGCTCCGTTCAACTGAAGACCATGCGCGCTCATCTCGTCATCTCTGCCGTCGTTCTCGCCGCGGCGCTGCCGCAGCAGCCCTCACTCGATGGCCGCTGGCGCGCCGTGCTCGATCTTTCCGGTGGTGCGCTGCCGTTCGAGCTGGCGGTGGCGGCGGAGGGCGGCAGGCTCATCGCCAAGATCTGCAACGGCCCCCTGTGCGCAGACCAGGCGACGGTCACCAGCAACGGCTCGACGGTGCTGTTCGACATCGCGGACTACGCCGCCACGATCACGGCCGAGCGGAGAGGAGACTCGCTGGTCGGCACCTACCAGAACGTCGGCCGCAACGGGCCTCGGACCATTCCATTCCGGGCCAGCCGCGGAGCGTGGCCACGAACCAAGGCGCCCGCGCCGGTCCTGGGGAGCTGGGACGGCTGGTACATCACCGATCAACGCCGGAGCCCCAGGGTACTGAGTTTTCGGGAAGGTCCCCAGGGACTCGAGGGGGCGGTGCTCTCCAACACCGGAGACCTCGGCATGTTCTGGGGCGGCGGGACGCCGGACAGTTTTTCGATGGCCCGGTTCGATGGTGTCTCAGTGTATGTGCTGGCCGGCAAGCTCCAGGGTGATACGCTGCGCGGGGTCTTTCACGCGGGACTCCGCACCCAGACGCCGTTCGTCGCGGTGCGAACCACCGGGGCGGCGCACCTCACCGCGCCGACGGCGCTCACCTCCGCCGACACCGTCAACCCGTTCACGTTCAGCTTTCGCGACCTGGACGGTCGCCCGGTTTCCCAGGAAGACGGGCGACTCAAGGGAAAGGTGGTCCTGGTCGACATCTTCGGAAGCTGGTGTGTCACGTGCCACGAAGCGACGCCGGATCTGCTGGACCTGTATCGAACCTATCGGCCCCGGGGATTCGAGATTCTCGGGCTCGGATACGAAGTGACCGGCGACAGCACGAAGGACAATCCGCAGATCCGCCGCTTCCGGGACAAGTTCTCGATTCCCTGGATCCTCCTCCATGCGGGCATCAGCGTGGTCGAGGAAACCGCCGCCACCCTTCCGCAGCTCAAGGGATTCACCGCCTACCCCACCACTCTTTTCCTGGACCGCAGCGGCCGCATTCGTCAGGTATATGCCGGCTTTCGCGGCCCCGCGACCGGCGCGCAGCACGCCAGGCAGCTGGCGGACTATCGGGAGATCATCGAGCGGCTGCTCAACGAGCGCTGAGGGTCCCCTTTCGCTTTGTGCTGCAATGCTTTACCCAAGGTCTCGACGGGTGTAAACTTGTCGGTTCAGCACCACCCGGAGATTCCTTGGCGGCACCCGCAGTCTCCCGCTCCCTCCCCGTGCTCGACGCGAGCCGTCCGATTCCGATTCCGTCGGCGCCGGCGCGCAAGCCTTCCTGGATCAAAGTGAAGGCGCCCGGAGGCGAGAACTACATTCGCCTCAAGGGTCTGATGCGGGAGCTGGGTCTCCATACGGTCTGCGAAGAGGCGCGCTGTCCCAACATCGGGGAGTGCTGGGAGCACCAGGCCGCCACCTTCATGATCCTGGGCGACGTGTGCACCCGGAATTGCGCCTATTGCGCGGTGTCCCACGGCACACCCAACGCGTTCGACCCGCTCGAGCCGTTCCGCCTGGCGGAAGCGGTGGAGACGATGGGCCTGCAACACGTGGTCATTACGTCGGTGGACCGGGACGATCTGCCCAACGGCGGTGCCGAGGCGTTCGCGGCGTGCGTCGTCGAAATCCGGAAACGCCTGCCCGATTCCACCGTCGAAGTGTTGATTCCCGATTTCAAAGGCTCGGAGGCCGCACTCGGGATCGTGATGCAGGCGCGGCCGGCCGTCCTGAACCACAATCTCGAAACGGTGGAGCGGCTCTACCGTCTGGCCCGTCCCGGCGGCCGCTACGATCGCGCGCTCGAGCTGCTGATGCGAGCGCGCCGCATGGTCCCCGGCGGGCTCACCAAGTCGGGCATCATCCTCGGCATGGGGGAAGAGTGGGACGAGCTGGTCGGCGCCATGCGGGATCTCCGCCGGAGCGACGTGAACATCCTCACCCTCGGGCAGTATCTCCGGCCCTCGGAGGCCCACCTGCCGGTCGCCCGGTTCTATACGCCTGAAGAATTCGACGAGCTCGGAGCCCTGGGGCGCTCGATGGGCTTCAGCCATGTCCAGTCGAGCCCGCTGACCCGCTCCTCGTATCACGCCTGGGAGCAGGCCCGATCGGCGCGCCCCGACAGCGGCGCGTCCGCCCCGGCCGCGAGGACTCCGTAATGGCCTCATCGACCAAGCCGGCGAGGAAAACGGCGTCCCCGGATACCGCCGCGCTGCATTACCGCTACCTGCACCAGATGCTCCTGATCCGCCGGTTCGAGGAGAAGGCGGGCGAAGCCTACAGCTTGGGCAAGATCGGCGGCTTCTGTCATTTATACATCGGACAGGAGGCGGTGGCGGTCGGGAGCATCGCCGCCCTGCGGCCCGACGACTACATCACGTCTGCGTACCGCGAGCACGGCCAGGCTCTGGCCCGGGGCATGACCCCGCGCGCGGTGATGGCGGAGCTCTTCGGCAAGGCCACCGGCTGCTCCCACGGCAAGGGAGGCAGCATGCATCTGTTCGACGCCAAACTGGGTTTCCTGGGTGGGCACGGCATCGTGGGCAGTCACATCCCCATCGCGGCGGGTGCGGCATTCGCCGTCAAGTACAAGGGGGGTGACCAGGTGAGCCTGTGCTTCTTCGGCGAGGCGGCGGCCAACATTGGCGCCTTCCACGAAACGCTGAATATGGCGTCGCTCTGGGACCTGCCGGCGGTATTCATCTGCGAAAACAACGGCTACGGCATGGGCACCGCGGTGGCGCGGGCGAGCGCGGTGCAGACGCTCTCCATCCGGGGCAACGCGTACGACATGCCGGCGGAAGCGGTCGACGGTCAGGATGTGCTCGCGGTGCGCGACGCGGTGGACCGCGCCGTGGCGCGCGCCCGCGGGGAATCGAAGCCCACGCTCCTCGAGATCCGGACCTATCGCTACGTCGGTCATTCGATGTCGGACGCGGCGCACGGAACCTACCGCACCAAGGACGAAGTCGAGGAGTACCGCCGGCGCGACCCGATCAAACTGCTGGCCGACCGCATGCGCGGAGACGGCACCCTCGACGATCGCGGCTGGGACGCGCTCGAGGCCGAGGTGAAGGCGGAGGTAGAAGACGCGGTCGCGTTCGCCGACAGCTCACCCGACCCCGACCCGTCGGAGCTGTACACCAACGTGTATGCCCCGGGGACCGGGGACCCGACACCGGGAAGCGGGCGTCCGGTCGCATGACGGTCATCACCTACCGCGACGCCCTCAATCAGGCGCTCCGCGAGGAGCTGCAGCGCGATGACCGCGTGTTCCTCATGGGCGAGGAGGTGGCGGAGTATGACGGCGCCTACAAGGTGAGCCGCGGCCTGCTCAAGGAGTTCGGACCGAAGCGCATCGTGGATACCCCGATCGCCGAGCTCGGCTTCACCGGAATCGGCGTCGGGGCCGCGATGGTGGGGCTCCGGCCGGTCATCGAGATGATGACCTGGAATTTTGCGCTGCTCGCCATCGACGAGATCATCAACACCGCGGCCAAGATCCGCTACATGTCGGGCGGCCAGATCGGCTGCCCGATCGTGTTCCGCGGCCCGGGCGGCTCCGCGCTGCAGCTGGGCGCGCAGCATTCCCAGTCGTTCGAAGCCTGGTACTCCCACGTTCCGGGACTCAAGGTCGTGATGCCGGCCACCCCGGCGGACGCGAAGGGCCTGCTCAAGGCCGCCATCCGCGATGACGATCCGGTGGTATTCATCGAAGGGGAGATGCTCTACAACAACAAGGGCGAGGTCCCCGAGGGGGAGTACGTCACGCCGCTCGGGAAGGCAGAGATCAAGCGGGCGGGAAACGACCTCAGCATCGTGTGCCACGGCAAGGCGGTTGCGGTGGCGCTGAAGGCCGCGGAGCAGCTGGCCACCGAGGGCGTCAACGCCGATGTCGTGGATTTGCGCACCATCCGGCCGCTCGACACCGGGACGGTGCTGGAGTCGGTGCGTCGCACCAATCGTTGCGTAGTGGTGGAAGAGGGCTGGCCCTTTGCCGGCGTAGGCGCCCAGGTGGTGGATCTGATTCAGCGCGAGGCGTTCGACGCGCTCGACGCCCCGGTGATCCGGGTCACCGGCGCCGACGTCCCGATGCCCTACAACAAGCACCTCGAGAAGGCCGCGAAGGCGGATCCCGCGAAGGTCATCGCGGCGGCGAAGCAGGTCCTGTACCTGGCGTAGAGGCTCATGGCAACCAAGATCGTCATGGAGGCGCTCTCTCCCACCATGGAAGAGGGGCGTCTCGTCGAATGGAAGAAGCACGAGGGCGACCCGGTCGCGGTGGGCGACGTCCTCGCCGAGGTCGAGACCGACAAAGCGGTGATGGAGCTGGTGGCGCGCGCCGCGGGCACGCTGCTCAAGCAGTTGGTGCCCGCCGGGTCCACGGTGCCGGTGTCGTCGCCGGTGGGATGGATCGGCGCTGCAGGCGAGTCGGTGGCGGACGGTCGGACGGACAGTCGGACGGACGGACAGGCGGACGGATCCGCTGCCGCCCAGCCGTCCCCACCGTCCGCACCGACCTCACCGTCATCCCCGACCGCCCGGGTCAAGGCTTCCCCGCTCGCCCGCAGGATCGCGGCGGACACCGGCGTGAGTCTTCAGGGAGTGACCGGGAGCGGCCCCGAGGGCCGGATCATCAAGCGGGATCTGGACGCAGTTGGGCGGCCAGGCGGTCAGGCGGTCGGAGGGGCTCCGGGCAGTCCGCCCATCCGCCCGTCCGCCCGCCCGCCGTTTGACGACGTCCCGCTCACCCAGATCCGCAAAACCATCGCTAAGCGGCTGGTCCAGTCGATCGGCCCGATTCCGACGTTTTACCTGACCAGCGAAGTGGACATGGAGCGGGTGGCCGAAGCACGGGAAGCGCTCAACGCCTCGGCCGGCGATCGCGGCAAGATTTCCTTCAATGACATCATCCTCAAGGCCTGCGCCACGGCCCTCGTCCAGCATCCGGCCTGCAACGGCTCGTGGCAGGACGATCACATCCGAATCTGGCGGGAAGTGCATCTCGGCATGGCCGTGGCGGTCGAGGACGGGCTCATCACCCCGGTGATCCGGAACGCCGAGCGGAAGCGCCTTCGGGAGATATCCGCGGAGACCCGTGACTTGGCCGGCCGCGCCCGTGAACGCAAACTGAAGCCGGAGGAATACACCGGCAGCACGTTCTCCGTGTCCAACCTCGGGATGTTCGACATCGAGCACTTCACCGCGATCATCAATCCGCCCGAGGGGGGGATTCTCGCCGTCGGCAGCATCGCTCCGGTCCCCGCCGTGGTGAACGGCACGGTGGCGATCCGCCGGCGGATGCGGCTCACGATGTCTTGCGACCACCGGGTCATCGACGGCGCCACCGGCGCGCAATTCCTGAAGACGTTGAAGTTGTTGCTCGAGAATCCGCTGGCCCTTGTGTGGTAGGGGTCAGGAATCAGGATTCAGGGGTCAGGGAAACCGCCGCATCGCCCTGACCCCTTCCCCTGACTTCTGACTCCTGAATCCTGAACCCTGGAGTAGATCGTGGCCTCATTCGATGTCATCGTCCTCGGCGGCGGTCCCGCGGGTTACGTCGGCGCCATTCGCGCCGCGCAGCTCGGGTTCAGCACCGCCGTCGTCGAGAAAGACAAGCTGGGTGGTGTGTGCGTCAACATCGGGTGCATCCCGACCAAGGCGCTGCTGCACAGCGCGTACGCCGTCAACCTGATCAGCCACGACGCCAAGGCGCTGGGGATCGAGGTTGGCGCCGTGAAGACCGACTACGGCGTCGCGATGAAGCGGAGTCGCCAGGTATCCGAGCAGAACTCGAAGGGCGTGGAATTCCTGATGAAGAAGCACAAGATCACCGTGCTGAAGGGCCAGGGGGTCCTGCAGCCCGGCAAGAAGGTGAAGGTTGGCAACGAGGTCCACGAGGCCGGGCGCGCGGTGATCATCGCCACCGGATCACGGGTGAAGGGGATTCCCCAGATCGGTCTCGAGATCAACCAGACCACGGTGATCAGCTCCGACGAGGCGCTGTTCCTGGAAAAGGCGCCGGCCACCATGGCTATCATCGGAGCCGGCGCCGTCGGCAGCGAGTTCGCCGACATCTTCAGCGCCTTCGGCACCAAGGTGACCCTGATCGAGGCGCTTTCCCGGATTCTCCCGATCGAAGACGCGGAAGCCTCAGACGTGCTCGCCAAGAGCTACAAAAAGCGGGGCATCGGAGTGCTGGCTGGCGCCAAGGTGGTCAAAGCAACCGTCACCGCCGCGGAGGTGACGCTCGAGGTTGAGGCCGCGGGAAAGACCGAGAAGGTGGTGGTGGAGAAGGTCCTGATGGCGGCGGGCCGGGCGGTGAACACCGAAGGGATGGGCTTCAAGGAGAGCGGCGTCGAGCTCACCGACCGGGGCTTCGTGAAGGTGAATCCGGCAACGCTGGAGACCACGGCGCCGGGCGTGTACTGCATCGGCGACGTGGCCGGTCCTCCGATGCTGGCCCACAAGGGCAGCCGGGAAGGCGTGTTCGTGGCCGAGCTGCTCGCCGGACACAAGCCCCACGCCATCAAGTACGACAACGTGCCCAGCGTCACCTATTGCCATCCCGAAGTCGCCAGCATCGGGCTGACCGAGGACCAGTGCAAGGCGAAGAAGCTCGACTACCAGGTGGGCAAATTCCCCTTCACGGCCAACGGCAGGGCCCGCGCGTCGATGGAAACCGAGGGGTTCGTCAAGATCCTCCGCGACAAGAAATACGGCGAGATTCTGGGCGCCCACATCGTGGCAAGCCACGCCTCGGAAATGATTCACGAGCTGGTGGTGGCGCGGGAGAACGAATACACCGTGGAAGAGGTGGATCTCGCGATCCACGCCCACCCCACCCTCTCCGAGGCGATCGCCGAGGCCTGCCTGGATTCGATGGGCAGGGTAGTGCACATATGACCAGGGACCCGTGACCCGTGACGAGTGAGCCTGGCGCCCCCGACCCGATCGGCGTGGTGCTCCCCGGGATGGGCTTCGGCGCCGCGCTCGGGGTCGGCCTTCAGGGGATGGTGACGTTCGGCGTGGATGTCCTGAAAAGCGGCGCGCCGCTCAGCGACAAGCCGAGCCTCGGCTCGTCGCACGCGTTGGTGCTCCTGTTGGGCACGCCAGCCGCGATGGCCCTGGCGGGATTGGCCACCTGGACGCTGCTGGCTCCGATTCGGAATCCCTGGCGCCAGGCGATGCTCGCCATCGTCGTGGGGCTCGGCTCCTTCGTGCTCTCTGCCTTGCTCATATGGCCGCTCCACGGCTCGTTCGGCCGAGGCGGGATCCTCGGTCTGATCGGCGTGGCGGTCACGGTCTGCCTGCTCATCGGACGGCGCATCTCAGCGATGCGCGCCGCGGCATGAGCGGAACGATCGCGGTGTTAGACCTCGGCCGCCGCGGCTACGCTCCGGTCCTGGAGCTGCAGCGCGAGCTGTGCCGCCGCCGGGTGGCGGGGGAGCTGGCGGAAGACGTGCTGCTGCTGGTCGAGCACGATCCCGTCGTCACCCTGGGGCGGGGGACCCGCGACTCCAGCCTGCCACTCCCCAAGGCGCTGCTCGAGGGCCGGGGGCTGGAGGTCTTCGAGGTCGAGCGTGGCGGGGACGTTACCCTCCACGCCCCGGGACAGCTGGTGGGCTACCCGATTCTCGATTTGGGGGGATTCCGGCAGGACCTCCACTGGTATCTGCGGCAGATCGAGGAGACCCTGATTCGCGGGCTGGAACATATCGGTGTGGAGGCGGAGCGGAATCCGGGTAAGACCGGGGTCTGGTCCTCCGGGCGGAAGATCGCGAGCATCGGCATTCACGTGAAGCAGTGGGTGACGCTCCACGGGTTCGCGCTCAACGTAACGACCGATCTCTCGCTCTTCGATCTCATCGTGCCATGCGGGATCCACGGCGTCACCATGACCAGCGTGGCGCGCGAGCTCTCCGAACCCGACGAGCACCTGTGGAGCACGACTCGTGCGGCGGTGGTGCGGTACTTCGGGGAGGTCTTCGGGCGGGAGATGGCGGCCCGCCCGATCGAAGAGCTGATCGCGGGAGAGCCCGCCTCCCCGCGCGCGCGATGACCCGGCCGGGGGTGACCGATACCTGACTCCGGATTCGGGACTCCTATTATCTTGCGCCCTTATGGCGGAACCGCTCGATCGTAAAAAGCTGGAAGACCTCGCCGATGGAAAGGCCGAAGATATCCTTCGCGCGGCGGCGAGCTGGGCCAAGGAGGTCCCGCCCGCCCTCACGCCGGCCATCCGTGCGGTGTGCGTGCGGCTGGCGGAAATGGTGGCCGACCAGCGGCACTACCTGGCTCCCCTTCCGGAACCGCAGGAAACCGAGCGGGCGATCGTGCTCACGGCCACAGCCGAGCGTCTCCGTGCCACGCGGGTCACCGAGGGGATCGAGCCGCTCCTGCAGGAGCTGGCCGACATCGAGCTCCGCACCACCGGCGCATGGTCCCTCGTGGAAGGGGCCCAGGCCCAATGGATCGCTACCGCTATTCGATTTCTCGAGGGGAAGGCCTCGGCGCTGCCAGAGGACCAGCGGCCCGATCCTTACTGGGCCGATGACGTGGTGGCCGGTATCATCGCATCGGTTCGCGCGCTGATCGGGGTGGACGAGCTGCACGCCCGGACCGAAGCCCGGTACTCCGGGGGACAGCGGCGGGTGGCGCAAGAAGAGAGCGGTGAATAGGAAGTACGGCTATGCCCCTGCCCCCTTGTCAGCGTAGAGCCGAAAGAACTTCCCGAACACGTTGATCCCATCCCATATCTGCTGGAGATCCACCTTCTCGTTCGGCGAGTGCAGCCCGTCATCGGGAAGGCCGATCCCGGTCAGGAGCACCGGCGCGCCCCCGCGCTGCAGCTCGGGCACCACCGGGATTGACCCGCCCGCCCGCACCGGCACCGTCTCCCGCCCCACGACCGATTCAAAGGCTTCATCGAGCAACGCGAACGCGCGGTGGCTCACGTCGCACCGCACCGGGTCGCCGCCGTGCAGGAGCTTGACCTCCACTTCCGCGTGCGCGGGCGCGAGTTTTTCCACGGCCCTGGTGAGCCATTTCCCCACCTTCTCGAAGGAATGCCCCGGCACCAGCCGGAGACTCACCTTGGCCATCGCCTGCGCCGGGATCACCGTCTTGGCGCCTTCCCCGGAAAACCCGCCCCGAATGCCGTGGATCTCGAAGGTGGGCAACGCCCAGATCCGCTCCAGCACCGAGAACTGTTTGAGCCCCATCAGAGCGCGTCCGGTCACCTCTTCCTTGAGAAACTTCTTCTCCTCGAAGGGCAGGCTCTTCCAGGCCTTCCGCTCGGCCTTGGTGGGCGGCTCGATGGCCTTATAGAGCTTGGGGACGTTGATCCGGCCGGAACGGTTCTTGATATCGGTGAGCAGACGCACCAGTGTCTCCATCGCGTTCGGCGCCACCCCGCCGTAGCTCCCCGAGTGCAGATCCCGCTGCAGGGTGCGGACATGAATTTCGGCATAGCAGAGCCCGCGCAGCCCGGTGTACACGGCCGGCATCCCGGGGGCGTAGTACCCCATGTCCGCCACCACCACGGCGTCCACGGCGGTTCGCTCCGGCTCGGCCCTCAGGCGGTCGAAGATCACCCGGCCGCCGCATTCCTCCTCGCCCTCGATGATGAAATGCACGTTGAGCGGCGGATTCCCCGCCGAATCCAGAATGGACTGGTAGGCCTGGAGGAGCGTGAACACCTGACCCTTGTCGTCTACCGCGCCGCGCGCGTACAGCTTCCCATCCCGCACCGTGGGCTCGAAGGGGGGAGAGATCCATTCGTCGAGCGGATCCACCGGCTGGACGTCGTAGTGGCCGTAGCAGAGAATGGTCGGCTTGCCCTCCACCCGGGGGCTTTCCGCCCAGACCACCGGATGTCCGGAACCTTCCAGCAGCTCGACCACCGGACATCCGAGCGCCCGAAACTTGGCCATGAGCCAGCGGGAGGCACGGCGGCAGTCCTCCGCGTGGGCAGGCAGCGTGCTGATGCTCGGGATCGTGAGGAACTCGGTGAGCTCGGAGACCAGCGCGTCACGGTTCATGAGATTAGGGAGCTTGGGAGCTAGAGAGTTAGGGAGTTAGGGGCACAAAGATACCGCGGAGTGCTATCTCCCGCCCGAGACGGCCGTATCGGCGAGCGCGCGCTCGAACCGGGTGAAGGCACTGTCGCCGGCAACGCCTTTCATCAGCTGGCGGAGCTCCGACACGCTGCGTTTGACGCTCTCGCCTTTCCGCAGGTACCACCGGTCGAACCAGTCGAGGTGAGTCCGGTAGATCCGCACCCCGACGAGGGTGGCATTATTGATCGGTCGCTCGGCCAATCGGCCCACCCGAATGATCCGGAGGCGGGTTCCCAGCGGGCCTTCGAGCTGCTCTCGGGCCCACCGCCCGATCGCCACCCGACCCGCCTCGAGAGAGTCGCCCTCCGGCTTGGTAGCGTAGAACGCCTCCAGCCGGTTCAGCAGTCCATCGTAGAACTCGCCCAGAACGATCTCGTCGAGCCAGCGGTCCCGGGCCCGATCGGCGAGCCCGCTGTCGCCCCTCACGCGAAAGAACTCCTCCGCCGACCGATATCCCACCAGCTGGGCGAAGCTCTCGTTGAACGGGGTGGCACTCTTCACGTAAAGGGTGTTGTGGGCAATCTCGTGAAAGACCAGCGAGGCCAGCTCCACCGAGTCGTGCACCAGCGCGGTCGAGAGCAGCGGATCCTCGAACCAGCCAAGGGTGGAGTATGCCGCCGCGGGGCGGAGGGAGATGTCGTATCCCCTGGCGGCCATCTTGTCGGCCTCCCGCTGCGCCATCTTCACGTCGAAGAACCCCTTATAGGGGATTTTGCCCACGATCGGATACTTCCACAGATGCGGGCAGATGCAGTCTCTGGGGGAGGCGGAGAGCACCAGCAGAAGGGTGTCCCGCCCGACATCGCTGTAGGTGGTGTAGGTCTCACCGGCCTCCAGCCCGAGCTGCACGGCGCGCTCCCGAATCGCCAGCACGAGACTCAGATAGGCGCGGGTCTCGGCTGTCAGGGTGGAGTCCGCCACCAGCTTGGCCAGCGGGCGGCGTTTTTCGAGGATCAGGGTCTGTTCGATCCCCGCCCGGGTCAGATAGCGCACATCCTCGCTGGCAACGTATGCGGTGCCGTATCCCAGGATCAGCGCGAGCGCGGTGTAGAGGATTCCCATGCGAAGTCGGCGCCAGTTCACGGCGTCCAGCGAATACCGGCGAGGTGGACGTCGGTACCCAGCGCGCTGCGACGCTGGAAGGCGTAGTCGACCCTGGCCCGTCCCAGCAGAATGCTCGCGCCGAAGGTGGTATTGGACAGCAGTCCTCCCGCAAGACCGGGTTGCCGTCCGCTGCCGACGCGGGCGACCAGGCCGAGCCCGCCCACGACGGCCCCCGCCTCCAGCCCCACGACGGTGCGGGCATGATCGCCCTCGGTCCACACCGTTTCGATGGTGCCGAGCAACCGACCGTTCGAGAAGGTGTCCAGCAGGTTCAGGCTGAATCCGAGATGCAACGCATCAGGCAGGACCAATCCGTCCCCGGTCACGTTGGCCTGTCCAACATTCTGGACCGAGATCGCGAGCGCGGCGATGTCGAAGAAGGCCACCTGGACCGCGAGATCCGACGTGATCGAGCGCGTGGTGGGTCCGTTCCTCGCCTCGACCGAAACGTACTTGGCGCTTCCGCCCAGCGCGATGGCGCCGTAGCGATAGACCAGCGCCCCCACCGACGAGAGATTGTCGGCCGTCGGCGAGGCGGCGGGAAAGAGGAGGTACCGGATGCCCACGCCGAGGTTGAACCGGCCGACCCGGCTCGCCGCGGCGGCCATCGCATAGGTGGACTGGTCGGGAGTGCGGGAAAACCCGGCTTCCACGCTGAGCACCCGGATCGGCGCCAGGCCCGCGGGGTTGACGAACAGCGCGCCGGCGTAACCCGGGAGCGCCACGCCGGCTCCGGCCAACCCGGCCGCCTGCACACTGGAGGGAAACCCGAGAATGACGGGAGTGGGCCGGCTCTGGGCGAAGAGGACGGAAGGAGCCGCGAGAATCGGCAGTAGCGCGCGGACGCCCCCGGCCATACTCAGCGGACCCGAACGAGTCCGAAGCGGGCGAGCAGCGCGGCATCGAGCTGGCTGCCCGCCGTGCTCCGCAGCACCTGCAGATCGATGGCCGGCCCCGAGCCCTGTTGCACGATCAGGAAATGGCGGCCCGAGCCGCCCCGGAGAGTCCCCGACCTGGAAAAGTTGCCCCCGATGTCCTGGGGCGCCAGCGGGAATCCGTTGAACGGGCCGGCCGGCGCCTGATTCAGCGGATTGGTCCAGATGGCTCGGAGCCCCCAGCTCTTGTACCGCAGCTGGCCGGTCGCCTCCTCCGGCAGATCGGTCCCATCGTCGAGATAGGCGGCCATGAGCCATTGCGGCACCATGGTCGTGAAGCTGGCGCCCGTCACGGCGCTCACGTTGGCCGCCCCGGTGAGTGACGTCGCCACCAGGGCGCGGGTATTCTCCGTGCCCAGGATGGTGTCGGCGGCGAAGTGATCCAGCACCCACCGGACGAACAGCCACCCCGCCCCTCGCTCCTCCAGCGTGCCTCCCCCACTCGGAAACACCAGGAACGCAGCTTCGGTGTTCTTCAGGTAATCGTAGCTGTTCAGCAGATCTCCACTGGCATACTGACTCCGGCAGGACGGGAAGGCCGGCATGCACTCGGAGTTGGGAACCAGGCGCCCGCCCAGCTCCTCCGCAAAGTGAGAGAGTCCTTCGTTCAGCCACACTTCCTCGGAGCTGCCCGAACGAAGCAGCACATGCTGGTTGAAGCTGATCATGTGCTGGAACTCGTGGATCAGCGTCGGCTTGAGGTTGTCGACGGCGACTTGCCGGCTGATCGCGCTGCAGGTGGGGGTTTGGGGAGCCGGCACCAAGGTGAAGAAGATCTCGGCACGGTTCGAGTTGGCGGGGCCGCTGAGCAGATCTCCACCGAAAAAGTATCCCACGATCCTGCCGTCGGTGCAGTCAGGCGTCAGGTTGTTGACGGCATCGGTCATCAGGACGATGACCACGCCGTTGCCGTCCAGGTCGGATTCCCGGCCGAAGGCGGTGGTATCGATCGGATAGTGGAAGTTGTCGAAGCTGGTCCCGAGCTCGGTGAAGTCTGAATTCTGGAGCGGATCGTTCTGGGGGACCACATTGTCGATATAGACCGCGACCTTGTTCCCTATGTATCGCGCCGTGGCCTGCACCGTCGAAACCGACGAGCAGGTGAGGTTGCTGCATACCTTGAAGTCCTTGACATCGCCGAGTGGAGGGGGCGCGGCTGCCGCGGACGACGGGGCGGGCTGCGGAGCCAGCCGGAGCTGTGGATCGGCGGCGAGCTCCCGCTCCCGCTCGCGAAGCATGGCGTCGAACTCGGCCGCCACCGAGCGCCGCGCGGGAGTCAGCTCTCCCGGGCCAGCCGCCAGGTCGGGCCACGGCGCGGGAGCCGCGGAGCTCGATTGCGGCGAGCTCCCCCGAAGCAGGTACGTCCCCTGGACGCCGCTGGCGGTTCGGACGCCCGACGTGGCTGCCAGCACCAGCAGGTACTGCGCCCCGGCAGCACCCGCCGCGGGCACTCGAAGGCAGCCGCTGGTGGCGAGCGGATCCAGAACGACGTGATTGCCCACGGGCAACTGGGTCTGCGGCATACTCGCGCAGGCCACACTAGGGGAGGGCAGCGAGCCCGGCGGCGGCGGTGGCGGTGGCGGCGTGACGGGATCGCCGCCGCCGCAGGCGGCCGCGAACAGCACGAACGCGAGCCGGGATAGGTGCGGCCTGGGACACGGCAAGGTGGGAATCTCGGGCCTCAAAGGTGTGGCGGTGTGGGTCTGCAAGTTAAAGCATGACAATGAGTTTTGACAAT
Source organism: Gemmatimonadales bacterium (assembly GCA_045403135.1). Taxonomy (GTDB): domain Bacteria; phylum Gemmatimonadota; class Gemmatimonadetes; order Gemmatimonadales; family GWC2-71-9; genus JABFSM01. The sequence goes on from JAXIPC010000251.1 coordinate 23,764, forward strand.
CGGCACAGCGGCCGATAGCTTCCCCTCCCGATCAAGGCGGGAGACCGTCTGCTGAAAGACGTCCGCGGCACCGGTCGGCCGCACGGAGACCCACCCAGCGAATGGCGTTCGTTCATCTCCATACCCACAGCGAGTATTCCCTCCTTGACGGGGCGAATCGGATTTCCGACCTGGTGGGTCACGTTCAGAAACTGGGAATGGACAGTCTGGCGGTTACCGATCACGGGAATCTTCATGCCGCCTGGAGTTTTCACGCCGAGGCCAAGGCCAGAAAGCTCCGTCCGATCCTCGGGTTCGAAGCCTACCTCGCCTATGGCGACCGGCGTTCCTCGCAAAAGCCCGCCGACGCGCCGGCGCACTACAGCCACCTCGTCCTTCTGGCCCGCAACAAGACCGGCTATCACAATCTGATCCGGCTTTCCTCGATCGGTTACACGGAGGGATTCTACCGCCGCCCCCGGATCGACAAGGAAGTCCTGGCGCGGCACTCGGAGGGGATTGTCTGTCTTGCGGCGTGCCTGTCCGGCGAGCTGGCGCAATCGCTCCGGCTCGGCAGGTACGAAGACGCCAAAGCGTCGGCGCAGTGGTTCGCGCGGCTATTCGGGAACGAGGGGTTCTGGCTCGAGATTCAGGAGCATGGAATCCCGGAGGAGAGGCTGGTAACCGAGGGCATGCTCCGGCTGGGCCGCGAGCTAGGTCTCGGCGTCGTCGCCACCAACGACGCGCACTACCTCCGGCGCGAAGACGCGGAAGCGCACGATGTTCTCCTGGCCATCGGCACGGGGGCGGATCTCGACGATCCCAAGCGATTCCGGTTTGTCGGCCAGGAATCGTACATCAAGACCGAGGCGGAGATGCGCGGGCTGTTTCCGGCCCACCCGGAAGCGATCGACAACACGGCCCGGGTGGCCGCGCTGTGCGAGTTCGATTTCGAGAAGCGGTACTTCGTTCCCGCCTTTCCCCTGCCCGCCGAATATACGGACGAGAACGCATTGCTCCGGGATCTCGCCCTCACCGGCGCGCACATGCGCTATGGGGCAACGCTGTCCGCCCAGGTGAGCGAGCGCCTGGACTACGAGCTCTCGGTCATCACCACGGCCGGATATGCCGGGTACTTCCTGATCGTCGAGGATTTCATCCGAGCCGCGCGCGACCGGGGCATCCCGGTCGGTCCGGGACGGGGATCGGCGGCGGGGTCGCTGGTGGCCTACGCCCTCCGCATCACCGACGTGGACCCGCTTCGCTTCGATCTGCTCTTCGAGCGGTTCCTGAATCCCGAACGGGTCTCCATGCCCGACATCGATGTCGACTTCTGCTTCGAGCGGCGGGGCGAGGTGATCGAGTACGTCCGGGAGCGTTACGGGCGGGAGAGCGTCGGGCAGATCATCACCTTCGGCACCATGAAGGCACGCGCCGCGGTGAAGGACGTGGCCCGGGTGCTCAAGATCCCCCCGGGGGAGGCCGACCGGATCACCAAGCTGATCCCGTCCGGACCGGCCTATAACCTCACCATTCCCGACGCGATGAAGCGGGTGGACGAGCTCCGGGACCTCGTCAAGACGGCCCCGGTGTACCAGCGCATGGTGGATCTCAGCGCGCGGATCGAGGGCATCGCGCGGCACGCCTCGGTCCACGCGGCGGGCATCGTCATCGCGCCCGGGCCGCTCTCCGACTATGTGCCGGTCTGCACCACCCCGACGAAGGGCGCCGGCCAGACCGCCGATGGCGAGCAGGCCATCATTACCCAGTACGAGATGGGCGCGCTGGAGCAGGTCGGCATGCTCAAGATGGACCTGCTCGGTCTCAAGACCCTCACGGTGATCCACGATGCCGTCGGGATGATCACGGAGCGGACCGGGACGGCGCCCGACATGGCGGCGCTTCCTCTGGACGATCCGGCCGTGTACGCCATGCTCCGCCACGGCCGCACCGCGGGGATTTTCCAGTTCGAATCCGCCCTGGCCACCGAAACCCTGCGGGCGATGAAGTGCGACCGGTTCGACGATCTGGTCGCCTCCAACGCGCTGCTGCGCCCCGGCCCGCTCGACGCGGGGATGCACCTCGTCTTCATCCGCCGGCGTCTCGGCCAGGAAGCGGTGTCCTATCCGCATCCGCTCCTCAAGGAGATCCTCGAGCCCACCTACGGCGTCATCACCTACCAGGAACAGGTGATGCGGATCGCCAATGTCTTTGCCGGCTTCACGCTCGCCGAGGCCGACGTGCTCCGGAAAGCGGTCGGCAAGAAAGACGCGGACCTCATCCGGAAGGAGCTCGGCCGGTTTCTGGAGCGCGCCGTCGCCCAGGGTCACCCCAAGAAGCTGGCCGCCGAGATCGCGTCCCAGATCGAGACCTTCGGGCGGTACGGATTCAACAAGTCGCATTCGGTGGCGTACTCGGTGCTGTCGTACCAGACGGCCTGGCTCAAGACTCACCACCCCGCCGAATTCATGGCGGCGCTCCTGTCCTCGGAAATCGGCAGCACCGACAAGGTGGTGCAGTACATCAACGAGGCCCGCGAGCTCGGTCTCGAGGTCCTGGCACCCGACGTCAACGAATCGGGGTTCAAGTTCACCGTGGTCGGCGACCGGCGCATCCGGTTCGGCCTGGGCGCGGTGCGCAACGTGGGCCGGGGCGCGATCGATTCGATCATCGCCGGCCGGCG
>JAXIPC010000155.1:0-23810 GCA_045403135.1 Gemmatimonadales bacterium
CCCTGGCGGCGGTCGCCGAACTGGGTGAGTCCCTTGACGGTGGATTTGTAGCGCTCCAGGTCGAGCCGCACCACCAGGGTGGTGATGGAGTCGGGGGGGAGGGGTGGGGATTGGGGGCTGGGGGTTGGGGGCTGGGGGGCCCGGGGCGGCGGCACCGGAGCGGTTTCGGGACCGCGCGCGGATGGCGCGCAGGCGGCGAGTGCGATGGTCAGGGTCAGCGCGGCAGCGAGGCGCACGCGGAGCTCTCCTCGTCAGGGAAAAGTCGGTGAAATCCGTGGACCGGTTCTTACGGCGTCAGCGGCCGCTTGGCGCCGAGCTTCTTCAACAGCTCCTGCACCGCGCGCACCAGCTGCGGGTCGCGTCCGGCCAATTCGTCCTCGGGGCGGTGCGGCACCAGGATATCCGGCTGGACCCCGTAGTTCTCCATGTTGGTGAGCTTTCCGTCGGCCAGGTAGACCCCGACTCCGGGCGTTCGTACCGTGGAGCCGTCAATCAGCGAATAGCTCCCGGTCCCGATCACCGCGCCCATGGTGGGCTCACCGATCACCTGGCCCAGACCGAGCTGCTTGAACCCCGCGGGGAACATTTCCGCGTTCGACGCCGAGCGCCAATTCTGCAGCACCACCTTGGGGCCGAAGTAGCCGGCGAAGGGCCGGCTGTTCACCTCGGTCCCACGGGGCTGCCACACCTGGTACTCGCGCTGCACCAGGATCTGCAGCAACTCCTGTTCGATGTTGCCGCCGCCGTTCCAGCGCTGGTCGATCACCAGCGCCTCCTTGTCGCGGTTCTCGCGCAGCTCCTTCTCGAATTTCCGGAGCGACGGCTGGTTCATCGCCTGGATGTGCAGGTAGCCGACCCGGCCGCCGGAGAGCTCGCCGGCCATCTGCCTGCGCTGCTCCACCCAGCGGCCGTAGCGGAGCTGGCCGAATTGCCCCGCCGGGACGGGGTCGATCCGGGAGATCGCGGCACCCTCGGCCACCGGCTGCGGGTTGAACGCGACCGTCGCCCGGCGGTTGAGCCGATCGCTCAAGAGCTTCCAGTAATTGTCTCCCGCCTTGACGGGTGTGCCGTCGATCGAGATGAGGTACTCGCCCACGGCGACCTTGACCCAGTCCTTGTCGGCCGGACCGCCCTTGTAGACGTGGGTAACGCGGTAGCGACCGGCCCGCGCATCGGGCTCGAGCTCCACGCCCAGGTGCGCCGTCACCGTGCCGCCGGCATTCCCGCCCGGAGGCGCGGCGGCGCCGGTGTGGCTGGCGTTGAGCTCGCCGATCATCTCGTTGACGATGTTCAGCAGCTCGTCCCGGTCGCCGACGTGCGCCAGGAGGGGGCGGTACTTGGCCCGCATAGCATCCCAGTCCTTGCCGTGCATGGCGGGGTCGTAGAACCGGTACTTCATGGTTCGCCACGCGTCGTCGAACATCTGGGTTCGCTCGGCGGAGCGGTCGATGCTCACGCGGGCGGTGAAGGCGATTCGGCGGGGAGTGCCGGCCGAGATTGCTTCGGCGGCTCCGCCGCCTCGCAACGACGGGTCCGTCGCTCCGCTCCCTCGCACGGACAGGGCGTACACTCCGTTGCCGCGCTGGAAATAGACGGTGCGCCCGTCTCCGGTGAACGCCAACCCACCCACGCCGCCGCCACCACCCTGCGGCACCGCATCATCCTGGCCGTCCCCGGCCGCGCCGAAGGAGGCGAGGCGGGCCACCCGCCGCCCATCGGCGCCGATGGAGAAGAGGGCAGCACTGGTGCGGGCGCCGACCTGCTCCTGGGTGGCGAAGACGATGGTGCGGCCGTCGGGAGCCACCACGAAATCGGCCACGGCGAAGGGCATGTTGGTGAGCCGGCGGGTGCGCCGCTCCAGCCCGGGCCAGTCGATCGCGACCTCGCGCGCTGGCGTGGCGCGGGGCGCCCGGCGGGTGGTGTCGTCGGCTGGGCGCGCGTCGGGATCGTCGGGATCAAACGCCTGCCGCTCCAGTCCCACCGCCCAGAGCTGGGCCAGGGCCGGGCCCCCTAACCCGCTCTGCACCCCGTCGGTGCGGCGGAAATAGAGGGTCCGGCCGTCGGGAGAGAACTCCGGCCCGGCATCGTTGTACGAGTCGAAGGTTACCCTCCGCTCCGCCCCCCCTGCAGCCGCGACCATGTAGATGTCGGCGGTCCGGTCCTCGTCCGCGCGGGTGTAGGCGATCCACTTCCCGTCGGGCGACCACACCGGCTGCCCGATGTTCCCGAACCGCGCGGTCACCAGCTCGCCGGTGCGGCGGGTGTCGAACCCGTACAGCCGGAGCTTGTTGTCGGAGGCGGTGTAGGCAATGGACTTCCCATCGGGCGCCCAGGCCAGGCCCTGCTTCAGCGCGTCGACGTCGCTGATCCGTTCCGCCGCGCCGCCGTCGGCCGCGGCGACCCACACCTCTTCCCTCCCGCTCGAGTCGGAGACCCAGGCGAGCCGGGTCCCGTCGGGGGAGTAGGCCGGGTTCAGATCGCGGGCCGGGCCCGCGGTGATCTGGCGGAGGTCGCCCTCCTCCACCGGTGCCGTGAAGAGCTCGCCGTGGACCGAGAAGGCGATCCGGCGACCGTTCGGCGCCAGCGCATAGTCGTCCGCCTCGGAGCGGAACGCGCGGCTCTCGCTCACGTTTTCCTGCAGCTCGGCGGTGATGCGGAGGGGAACCTTCTTCGCCTGCTTGCCGGCCACGTCCAGGAGCCAGAGGCCGAAGTCGTGCTCGAACGCGATGGTCCTGCCGTCCGCCGCGATGGCGGGCCAGCGCACGTCTCCCGAGGTGAACGCGGTGACCCGCTCGGGCGTGCCACCCTTCTCCGGCACGCGGTAGAGGTTGGTGGCGCTGCCGTCTTTGTCGCTCACGAAATAGATGAACCCGTCCCGACCCCACATCGGCCAGGTGTCCATCCCGGTGAAGTCGGTGAGGTCGGTGAAGATGCCGCCAGCCACGGTGAGCACGGTGACGTCGCTCTGGTTGGACCCGCGATAACCCTTGCGCCAGTAGACCTGGGACTTCCGGTTGAAGGTGAGCTTGCTGCCGTCCGGCGAGTAGCTGGCGTACACCCCGATGTCGGGACCGGCGGAGACCGGCATGCCGCCGGTCAGGTCCACGGTGTAGAGCATGGCGCCGAAGCGCTCGTTGCGATTGCTGGAGAAGAGCACCCGGGTGCCGTCGGGGGTCCAGCCCAGGACCTGATCGCCGGCGGAGTGGTAGGTGAGCCGGGTGGGCTGGCCCCCTTCGACGGGAACGACGAACACGTCGAAGCTCCCGTAGCGGTCGCTGGAAAACGCGATCCACTTCCCGTCGGGACTGAAGCGCGGATAGGCGTCGCGCGCGGTGTGCACCGTGAGGCGGCGGAGGTCGTTGCCCTCGGTGGTCGCGGTCCAGATGTCGCCCAGGTACGTGAAGGCCACGTGATTCTGGTGGACGTGCGGGTAGCGGACCAGGCGGGCTTCGGGGGCGGAGGCCTGGAGGAGCAGGGCCAGGATGGGCAGCAGCATGGGAATCTCTGTGGCGGGGGCCCTTCTAGAATAGCGATTTGTCACGCTGAGCGCAGCGAAGCGTCTCACGTCTCACCTCTTACCCCTCGCCGCCTCCCCCATCTCCGTCGGCGGCCGGAACAGCGCTCGGAGCAGAATTCCGTAGAGCACCAGGCACGCGATCGCCCCCGCAACGCTGATCAGGAGCACCGCCTGGCCGAGCCGTTCGTGCGCTGCGAGGCCCGGCGCCAAGCCGCAGAGCGCGATCGAGAAGGCGATCATCACGCCGCTGGCTTTGAGCGCCGTCCAGAACGAGCGGCGGATCCCCGCATCGTGATCCAGCTCCCAGGTCAGGGTCGCGTGGTGCGCCAGCAGGTCGAGGCTGGTTCCGCCCTCGGTCACCCCCGTGAGTGAATCGCCGTAGAGCCTGGCCAGCTCGTGAAACCCCCGCCGGCTGAGCAGGTGGTGCATGTATGCCGCGTTCATGGTCGGATGGGGGTGGGTAGCCAGTTGAACGGCGGCGCGGGCGATGCTCTTGGAGGTTTCCTGCAGCGCGAACAGCATGATCGCGCCGAGCAGCCCAGCCGAGCCGGAGAGGGTCTGGGCGATGGTGCTGCCGGTGTACCAGAGCGAGCTTTCGAGGTCGTGGTCGATGATCAACACGGGCTCCCTCCAGGGGATTCGGACCGCTGGCGCCCTTGACCTCGCAGGCGCATCATTGAGACTACCATGAATCAATTCTCCGCGCGCCTCGCCGCCACCCTCACGGTGCTGGTCGCCTTGACCACCGAATCCAGCGGGCAAACTCGCCCAACCCCCACCTCCCAACTGCCAACCCCCGGCCGCTCGACGGTCTATGCACCTCATGGGGTCATCGCGACCAGCCAGCCACTTGCAACGACTGCCGGCCTCCTGGTGATGCAACGCGGCGGCAACGCGATCGATGCCGCGATCACCGCGGCCGCGGTGCTGAACCTGGTGGAGCCGCACATGACCGGAATCGGGGGCGACATGTTCGCCCTCCTCTGGTCGGCCAAAGAGAAGCGACTGGTGGCGCTCAACGCGAGCGGCCGCTCCGGTTCGCTGATGACCCGAGAGGAGCTGGCCCGGCGGGGACATTCCGAGGTGCCGGTCTTCGGCGCGGAGCCGATCACGGTACCCGGCGCGCTCTCGGGGTGGGCCGCGCTGCTCGAAAAATACGGCACCATCACGCTGGCGCAGGCGCTGGAGCCGGCCATTCGATTGGCCGAAGAAGGCTTCCCGGTCTCCCCGATCATCGCGGGGCAGTGGGCGGATGAGGTGGAGCGGCTCAAGGGAGACGAGGGCGCCCGGGCGACGTACCTGGTCGACGGAGTGCGCGCCCCGAAGGCGGGCGAGTGGTTTCGGAATCCCGATCTGGCCGCAACGTTCCGGCTGATTGCCAAGGAGGGGCCCGGCGTGCTGTATGGTGGCGCGCTGGGCCGGAGGATCGTGGAGCGGGTCAGGACGCTGGGCGGGTTCCTCACGCCCGAAGACCTGGCCAAGCAGTCGGTGGAGTGGGTGACGCCGGTTTCGGCGGAGTTCCGGGGACACACGGTGTGGGAGCTCCCGCCCAACAATCAGGGTGTGGCGGCGCTCGAGATGCTCAAGATCCTCGAGCCGTACGACCTGAAGGGGATGGGGCATAACACGCCGGCGTACCTGCATCACCTGATCGAGGCCAAGAAGCTCGCCTATGCTGACCTGGCCCGGTGGGTGGGCGATCCCGCGGCGATGACGGTGGATGTGAAGCGCCTGCTGGACCCGAAATTCATCGCGGAACGGCGCGCGCTGCTGGATCCGGCCAGGGCGCAGGAGCGGGTGGAGCCGGGCAACGCGGCAACCGCGAGTGAGACGATCTACCTGGCGGTGGCCGACTCGGCGGGCAACATGGTGAGCTTCATCAACAGCGTCTACGAGGCGTTCGGCTCGGGCGTGGTGGTGCCCGGAACTGGGTTCGCGTTGCAGGACCGGGGCGCGGGGTTCACCATGACGCCTGGGCTGCCCAACACGGTGGCCCCCGGCAAGCGGCCATTTCACACCCTGGTTCCGGCGTTCATCACCAAGCCGGGGGCGACCGGTGCGCAAGAGCCTTGGCTGGCGTTCGGAGTGATGGGCGGTTCGATCCAGCCGCAGGGCCACCTGCAGGTGATCCTGAACCTGCTGGAGTTCGGGATGGATCTGCAGGAGGCCATCGACGCGCCACGGTTCCGGCACTACAACGGATTCCGGGTAGGGCTGGAAGCTCCGTTCGGCGTGTCGGTGCGGGAGGGTCTGGAAAAGCTGGGACACACGCTGATCGATCTGGCGCCGGGGAACGCGGGCGGAGCGCAGGCGGTGATGCGTTTGCCGTTCGGGCGGGGGTGGGCGGCCGGATCGGATCCGAGAAAGGATGGCATGGCGGCCGGATGGTGAACCCGCGCGGTGGGCTCGTTATGGCGGCGCTCTGCGTGCTGAGCGCCGCTCAGATTCAGGGGCAGCGACCCGAAACCCGAGTCGGGCCGCCCAAGGGTACGGTGATCGTTGTCGGCGGGGGCGTCATCGGTCCCGAGATCTACGCGCGGTTCATCGAGGCGGCAGGCGGGCCGGACGCGCTCATCGTCGACATCCCGACCGCGGGGGGCGATTCGGTGTATCCCGCCACCTGGCGCGGGGCCAATCCGTGGCGGCGCGCCGGCGCCCGGCAGGTCGTGGTGCTTCACTCCCTCGACAAAGCCGTCGCCAATTCCGACAGCTTCGTCGCCATTCTCAACCGGGCCGGTGGCGTCTGGTTCGAAGGCGGCCGCCAGTGGCGGCTGGCCGACGCCTATCTCGGCACCCGAACCGAGCGGGCTTTTCACGACGTGCTTGCCCGGGGCGGTGTGGTAGGCGGCTCCTCGGCCGGCGCCTCAATCCTCTCCGGCTACATGCTCCGCGGAGCCCGCGCCGGCAACACCATCATCATGGCGCCCGACTCCGATTCGGGATTCAATTTTCTCCGCGGCGTGGCTATCGACCAGCACGTTGTGGCCCGCGAACGGCTCCGGGACCTGGCCGATTCGCTCCTTCCGCGCCGGCCTGATCTGCTGGGCATCTCGGAAGACGAGGGCACCGCCTGGATCATCCAGGGAGATACCGGTGTCATCATGGGACGGAACAAGGCCTTCGCCTACGGCGGAGGAGAGAACGACGCCGGCAAGCCGTTCTTGACCGTGTTTCCGGGGGACCGATACGATCTCGCGGCCCGGAGGCTGATCGGGCGGGCGACCGATGGATCGGGATTGAGCGAGGCCTACGTCGATTCCGTTATGTCGCCATGTTCGAGTTCAGCCCCTTCACTTCCGCTCAGGGCGACAGCGTGTAAGGCCACCATCCTCGTAGCCCGGGACGGGAAGGTGCTGGTCGACAAAGCCTGGGGCATTCCGGCCCACCCACGCTACCTGCCCGGCACCACCGTCCCCAACTTTCCCCTGGGCGGGCTGTCTGCCGCATTCACCAGCCTGGGCCGGCAGCTCATTCCGGACAGCGTCTTGCCGGGCAGCCCGGCCTACGCCAGGCTCGTCACCCAGCGGATCTACACGCCGATCGGGGCGCGAAAGACCGTCCTCGACACGACCGGCGGCGCCACCGGCCGATTCGAGTCCAGCGTCGACGAGCTCTATCGCCTGGAGCTTGGCCTTCAGCATCCGGGCACCTGGATACGCGACACACTCGCGGCCGCCGCGGACGCCGCGGCTCCAGTCGATCCCGCCCGGGGATGGAGGAAGGATGCCTACCTGGGACTAACCCGGCTCTCGCTGTTCGGGACCGAGAACGGGAAGCGCGCCGCGTGGATGCGGTTCCCGGACCGAAAGGTGACGGTGATCATCCTGAGCGATGACGAGCGACTCGAGGCCGGATCCATCGCCGAGCGGATCAGCGACCGGGTCCTGGCACCGCGGTAGACCCCTTCCGAACCTGGTCAGGCCCTGGGTAGCATGTACTACCCCAAGAGGATTCCGCTCATGAACCGTCGCCACCGCCTCACGGCCATGACTCTGGCCACTCTCGCAGCCTGCGGCCCCAAAGAGGCGCCCCAGCCGACCGAGACCGGCATTCAGACCCGGGAGGTGACCTATCAGCAGGGCACGACGCCGCTCAAAGGCTTCGTCGCCTGGGATGCCGGACGCACCGGACCGCGCCCGGGCGTCCTCATCGTGCATGAATGGTGGGGACACAATCAGCACGCCCGGAATCAAGCCCTGCGCCTGGCCGAGGCGGGGTACGTGGGCTTTGCGCTGGACATGTTCGGCGATGGAAAGTCCACCACCCACCCCGACACCGCGCAGGCATTCATGAACCAGGCGCTGAGCGACATTCCGGCCTTGATGGCCCGGTTCGCCGCCGCGCTCGCCCAGCTCAAAGCGGATCCCCACGTGGATTCGACCCGCATCGCGGCCATCGGCTACTGCTTCGGCGGGGCGGTGGTCCTGACCCAGGCGCGCGCCGGCGCCGACCTCGACGCGGTGGCGAGCTTCCACGGTGCCATGCCCCCCGGGGGTTCGCTGGACCCGGGCACCGTCAAAGCGCGGATACTCATCATGACCGGCGGCGCCGACCCCATGATCCCGGCCGCGCAGGTGGATTCTTCCGCGGCCGCGCTGCGCAAGGCCGGCGCCACGGTGGAGGTCATCACGTATCCGGGTGCGCAGCACAGCTTCACCAACCCCCGAGCCGACAGCGTCGTCGGGATGAAGGGACTCAAGTACGACGCGGAAGCAGACCGGCAGTCCTGGGAGGCACTGATCAAGCTGCTGAGGGAGGTGTGGGGCACCTGATGAAGGAGGGGGCACGAGTAGCGGGTTACTCAGGCACCCCATTGGCCCGGAAGCTCGGCGTCAAGGAAGGCGCCAGCGTTCTGGCCATCAACCCACCGGGGAACTACAGGAAACTCCTGGAGCCTATCCCGGCTGGGGTCCAATTCGTCAGCAGAGTCTCCGCGACGACCGACCTCGTCCATCTCTTCACTACCAAGAAGCTCGAGCTGCAGAAGACGCTCACCAACCTTCGCACCCGGATCAAGCCGGATGCCGCGGTCTGGGTCTCCTGGCCGAAGCGGGCCGCTAAAGTCCCCACCGACATCACCGAGGACACCATTCGTGAGGTCGCGATCCCGATGGGATACGTGGACATCAAGGTCGCGGCCTTCGACGAGGTCTGGTCGGCGCTCAAGCTGGTGATCCGCAAGGCGCTTCGCTAGCGCGGCAGTGCGGGCCGCGCGGGCTGCCTCGTCTCCAACTACGTCAACGTCCAGGAGACGGCAGTGCGGATCAGAAACCTGATGGTTGCGATGATGCCCCTGACGGGGCTGCTCGGGGGGTGTCTCGTGGCCGCCGCGGGTGCCGGAGCGGGCGGCGCGGTCTACGTCACCGAGCGCGACGCGGAAGCGACGCTGCCGGCCAGCGTTGCAACCGTCGAAGCGTCGGCGAAGCGGACCTTCGGCGAGATGGGAATCACCGAGAAGCGGACCATTGCGGAGGATGGAGCGGGCGGACTGAAACGCACCCTGGAGGGCACCCTGGACGACCGGGACATCTCGGTGGCAATCCAGACCGCCGGCACCGGGGCCAAGGTGGTGGTCGCCGCCCGGAAGTCGCCGGTGACCTGGGACAAGGACCTGGCGAAGAAGATCCTGGAGAAGATCGTGGAGGGGGCCAAGCAGGGCTAGTTTCCGGGGCATGACACCTCCAGAACAGCGGACCGAGCTCCTGGAGCAGGTTCGCGCCACCAGCGACCTGCTCGAGGCCATCGTCGCCAACCGCGGCTTGCTTGCCACACTCCCGAAAGGCGACAAGCTGCGGCTCCTGGCCGCCTGTGCCCACGTCTACCACCCCGACGCCAAGGCCCGGCGGCTTCTGGTCAAGGCCACCGTTCGCGAACGCAAAGCCGCCCGCATCCGGCAGGACGAGCGGGTGCTGTCGAAAACCGGCATCCGAGCCATGCGGCGCCAGACCGTGTTTACCACACCCAACGTCTTCCCGCCGACCGAAGCCGATCAGAACGAAAACGGGAGCGAGCCCGCCACCGCTCACGGCCGCAACTGCTACACCTGCAAGCAGGAGTACTCCCAGATCCATTTTTTCTACGACCAGCTGTGTCCGGAGTGTGCTGCGCTGAACTACGCGAAGCGGACCGAGCTGGCGGACCTCTCCGGGCGGGTGGCGTTGCTGACGGGCGGGCGGGTGAAGATCGGCTATCAGGCAGGACTCAAACTGCTCCGGTGCGGCGCCCACCTGATCGTCACCACGCGATTTCCGCGCGACTCGGCGCAGCGCTTTGCCGGAGAGCCGGATTTTGCCGAGTGGCAGGATCGGCTGGAGATCTTCGGACTCGATCTTCGCCACACACCGAGCGTCGAGGCGTTCTGCCGTCAGCTGCTGGCGACACACCAGCGGCTGGATTTCATCGTGAACAATGCCTGTCAGACGATCCGGCGGCCCCCGGAGTTCTACGCCCATATGATGGAACGGGAGACGGCGGCGCTCGCCACACTGCCGGAACCGGCGCGCCGGCTGCTCGGCGCTTACGAGGGACTGCGCGGCTACCACATGCTTCCCGGGAGCGAGATTGCTTCGGCGACTTCGTCGCCTCGCAATGACGGTTCGGGTGAGATTGCTTCGGGCCCTACGGGCCCTCGCAATGACGGGGACATGGCCCTGGCCGGGCTGACCCACGCCGCCTTACTCTCCCAAGTGCCGCTGTTGGCCGAGGATCACGGCGGGCGCAAGGATCTCTTCCCGGTGGGGCGGCTCGATCAGGATTTGCAGCAGGTGGACTTGCGAGGGCGGAATTCCTGGCGGCTCCTGCTGGACGAAGTGCCGACGGTCGAGCTCATGGAGGTGCAGCTGGTGAACGCGATCGCCCCGTTCATCCTCAACGCGCGCTTGAAGCCGTTGATGATGCGCACCGCCGAGCGGGACAAGCACATCGTCAACGTCTCGGCGGTCGAGGGACAGTTCTACCGGCGGTTCAAGACGACCAAGCACCCCCACACCAACATGGCCAAGGCGGCGCTCAACATGATGACGCGCACGTCGGCCACCGATTACCACCACGCCGGGATTCACATGAACAGCGTGGACACCGGATGGGTGACGGATGAAGATCCCGTCGAGCTGGCGGCCAGGAAAACCGCGGAGCACCGGTTTCATCCGCCGCTGGACATCGTGGACGGCGCGGCGCGGATCGTGGATCCGATCATCTCGGGGATCAACACGGGCCGGCATGTCTGGGGGGTGTTTCTGAAGGACTATCGGAGTACGGACTGGTGACGGCGCTAAGACGCTAAGACGCTAGGATGCTAGGCGCTCCTAGCGGAGGCCTGCCTTCCGCAGCAAGGCCTGGAAGCGCGGGTCACTCCGGAGCCCCTGCATGTCCGGGTGGGTGAGCCAGAGCCGCAGCCGCATCGGGCGGCTCTGGTGCTCCCGCAACACCCAGTCGGTGGCCCGGCCCCACTCGCCCAGCTGGCCGTACAGCAGGGCGAGGCGGGTTTCCGGAATCGGCGGCAGGGTGTCCCGGGGGTACTGCCGGGGGCTCCCCGCGAAGCGCGCGACGGTGTCGATCCGGGCCCGCAGCTCGGCTTCGAGCGCGCGCCGGTACCCCGCCTCTCCACCCTCCGCCAGCCCTCGCGCGAACGGTGCCGCCGCCTCCTCGCCACGCCACGCGCGGCGGGCGGCCACGGCATCTGCGTAGCGGCCGGTCCGCTCGTAACTGGTGATCAGGCGCAGCTGCGGTCCCGGCACGCTGGGATCGGTCTCCACCGCCCGCTTGAGCACGGGGATGGCGGAATCGTACCGCCGGGCGCGCATGAGCAGGTCGCCCAGCGTGTTCAGGTAGATCGTTTCGGCTCCGAGCTCGGTGGCTTGCCGAGCGACCGCGATTGCTGAATCGAGCCGCCCCTCCAGCTCGCCCAGATAGATCGCGTAGAAATTTCGCAGGGCGGGATCCGATGGACTGAGCCGGATGCCACGCTGGTAGGCCCGCTTCGCCGCCTCCCAATCGTCGTCGTAGTAGAAGGCGGCAATTCCCTCGGCCGCCCAGGCATCGCCGATCGTGCTGTCGAGCGACAGGGCCCGCCGGGCCAGCTGGAGCGAGCTGTCCGCCTCAACGGCCCAGGAAGCGCGGGTGTCGCGGACCGCCTTGATGCGGTGGTAGTTCGAAAGCAAACCCCAGGCTCCCGCAAAGCCCGAATCAATCGCCAGCGCCTGCCGCCCGTAGTGCAGTACCGAATCGAGCATCTCCAGAGCGCCGCGAGTCCCGGCCGGCGTGGCCCGGGCGTAGAAATGGCGACCGCGCAGGTAGGCGTCGTACGCCGCGGCGCTCGCGGTGGGCCGCGAGGTGAAACTGGCGCGCTCGGGGCCCGACAACTCGAGGCGGAGCGAATCGGTGATGGTGCGCGCGATCTCGCCCTGCAGCGCCAGGACGTCCTGAAGCGGGCGCTGGTACGCGGCTCCCCACAACAGCTGTCCGTCCGGGAGCCGCACCAGCTCGGTGCGAAGGTGGAGCGAGTCGTTCGAGCGACGGAGCCTCCAGGTAAGCACCGCATCCACCTTCAGCCGGTTGCCCAGCTCGAGCGGATCCATCGCCGGACTCTGGCGCAGCACCTGGGCGACGAAGCTCGGGGCAATGACCCGAAGCTGGGGCAGCCGCCGAAGCAGATCCGCCACCGCCTCGTGGATCCCTTCGCCGAGGTAGCCGCTGGTGCTGTCGGCGGTCTCGTCGGCGAGCGGAGCGAGGGCGAGCGACGCAATCCGGGCCGACGTGCTCTGGCGGAGAAGGCGGGGGACCGCCAGCACACCAATCACCAGGACCACGGCGGCAGCCGCGAGGCGGCCCAGGAGCGGGCCGCGGCGGGCCCGCGGCGAAGCGGGTGCCGGCACCGGCGTCAGAGCCGTCAGGCCCAGCGCTTTGGCGAAGTCTCCCGCCGTGGCAAAGCGCGCTTCCCGCTCCGGGGCGAGCGCTCGGACCAGCGCCGTCTCCACCGTCTCGGGAACCATGGGGTTCATCTCCCGCACCCGGGAAGGTGGCTCGGTCAAGCGCCGGGCCAACATCGCCTGGACGGTCGTGGCACCGCCGGGCGCCGCGCCCGCAAGCATCTCGAACAGGACGCAGCCGAGCGCGTAGGTGTCGGCCCGCCCATCGATGTTCCTTTCGCCGGTAATCTGTTCCGGGCTCATGTACTGGGGAGTTCCCAGCGCCTGTCCCGACTGGGTGAGCGCGGCCGGCGCCGCTTCGCCCACGGCGCGCGCCAGGCCGAAATCGGCGACTACCGCGTGCCCCTCGGAGAGCAGAATGTTCTCGGGCTTGATGTCCCGGTGCACCACGCCGTGCCGGTGGGCGTAATCGAGCGCGTCGGCTACCTCGCGGGTGATCCGGAGCGCCTCCTCGAGGGACAAGCGGCCCTGGCGGTGCAGGAGGTCCCGCAGCGATTCCCCCTCGACCAGCGGCATGACATAGAAGGGACAGGGCGGTGCGCCCGGCCCGAGCACCACGGTGCCACTGTCGAGCAGGGGAAGGATGTGGGGATGACTCAGCTGCGCCGCGACCTCGATCTCCCGCATGAACCGCTCCACTCCGAGGGCGCGCACCAGCTCGGGGTGCAGCACCTTCACCGCCACCGTACGATGGTGGCGCTCGTCCCGGGCCAGATACACCGCCGCCATGCCGCCCTGACCGAGCAGGCGCTCGATTCGATAGCGGTCCTGCAGCGCGGCACGGAGAAGATCGACAGCGTGGGTCATGGGGCCAATCTAGCGGGCGGGGAGCCAGGGAGGGGGAGCTACGGATCCCGTCCGACGCCGAGCGCATCGGCTACTCGGTTGATGTAGTTGAACCACGACGCGATCAGGGTGATCTGCAGGATCCCGGTATCATCGAACCCCACCGCCCGGAGTCGCTCGTGGTCCGCCGGCGAGATCCGGGTGGCGTCCCGCGTGATCTGCACCACGTAGTCCAGCATCACCCGGTCCGCCTCGCCGATGGGAGCGGTCCGGTGATCCTGCTGCAGCGCCTCGACCAGAGCCTCATCCAGAGTGACTCGACGCAGAAACTCTGCGTGCGAATCAATTCAATAGCGGCACCGATTGGTGACCGACACCATCGTCGTGATCATCTCGTGCTGCGCCCGGGTGAGGGGCAACGCGGGAGACATCAGCTCGCCGAAGGTGGCGAAGGCGTGGAAGAGCGCCTTGGGGATCAGGCTGTGCGAGGCGACGATGTCCGAGGTCCCGTCACCCGTCGGGTGGACCGGCGTGGCGTACTCGATCGGATAGAGCGCGCGCTGCTGCTCGATGGCCTTGCGCAGGACCGCGTCGGCCTCGGCCAGCGGAATCGTCCTGATCCAGGTCATAACCCGCTCCCTTCCCTGCGTTTTCGGAACCCGAACCAGTAAACCGGCCAGCCCAGCGCCACGACTCCCGCGCCCAGCGTCGCTTCCCGGGGGTTGTTCGACGCCAGCAAGAACAACAGCAGCGCCACCAGTACGAGGAATATCACCGGGGTCACCGGATATCCGGCAGTGAGATAGGTCCCCGGCGCCGACGGGCGGCGGCGCAGGATGAAGACCGCGAACACGGTCAATGCCACGAACAGGACGGTCATGAAGATCAGGTAGGCCACCACCTGGTTGAAGCTGCCCACCGTCACCAGCACGCAAGCCAGCACCGCCTGGAGCAGGATGGCCCTGGCCGGGGTGCCGAACCGCGGATGGACCTCGGCGATCCCCTTGAGGAAGAGCCCGTCCCGTGCCATCGCGTAGTAGACCCGGGGTGCCACCATCAGGTACACCGCGAGGCTGGTCATCACCGAGACGATCACGATGCCCGAGAACACCCGGGCACCGGCCGCGCCGAAGATCGCCTGTCCGGCTTGCGCGGCAAACGCCTCCCCCGAGGTGACCTGCTCCAGGGGCACCAGGTACAGGAACACCGCGCTGGTGAGGATGTACACCACGGTGAGCACCAGCACGCCGATGCCCAGCGCCCTGGGCAGCACGGTGCCGGGATCCTTCACCTCGCCCGCCAGCTTGGCCGCGTCCCACCAGCCCGCGAACGAGAAGAACGCCGAGACCATCCCGCCCGCGAGCGCGGCCATGAGCGGGGCCGAGCCGGGATGCTGCTGGACAAATGGAATGAAATGGGAATAGCTCCCGGCGCCGGAGAGGAACCCCGCACCGATGATCAGGCCGAGGAGGCTGAGCTTGGTGATGGTGAGGCCGGCGATGAGCCGGGAACCGAACCTGAGACCGAAGATGTTGGCGGCGGCGAGCAGGAGAATGGCGGCGATCGCGATAAGCTTGGTCGCCGTGGCGGACAGGGTGGCCACCGCACCCACATAACCCGCGAGCCCCATCGCGAAGGCGGCGGTGAGCCCCGGATCGAGCACCAGGAGGCACTTCCACCCATACAGGAAGGCGGTGCCGGGGCCGTAGGCCTCCCGCAAGTAGACGTAGCCGCCTCCTGCCTCGGGGTGTCGCGCGGCCAGCTCGCCGTAACAGAGCGCGCCGGCGAAAGCCATGGCGCCCATGGCCACCCAGATCACCAGCAGCCAGAAGGGCGAGCCCACCGACCGCGCCATCTGGGCCGGGGTGAGGAAGATGCCGACGCCGATCACTTCGCCGACGACCAGCGAGATGGCGGCGCCCAGGCCGAGCTGGCGGCGGAGGTCTCCGGTCAGCGGGGAAACCCCGGCGCGTCCATCACCCGCTTGGCCTGGGCCAGATGGCGGCGGTTGTGCGCCAGGCTTGCGGCGTACCATGCCGCGATGTTGAACTTGAGCCAGCCGCCTCCCTCCGCCGCCGAACGGGCCTTGAGCTTGTCGAGCGGGAGGCCGTAGGAGGCCTCCATCGTCTCGGCAAAGTCCCGCATCACCGACTGGTAGCGGGCCAGCACCTCGGCCTGCTTCAAGCCGGAGCCGGGGGCAAAGTTCTTCGGCGATGGCATCGGCCGCTTGCCGGGCTGTTCCATCATCTTCACGAACCAGCCTCCCATCATGCCATGGCGATAAGATCCCTGCCCGGTCATTCCAGCGGCCCTGGCCTTCTCGAGCACCGGCTTGGCCTTCTCCAGCATGAGCCCGGTCACCAGCGCCAGGTGATCAATGCACTCGGCGACGGACCACTTCCCCTCGGCGGGACGCCAGTTGAACTGCTCGGCGGAGAGCTTGCTCAGGTCAAGGCGGACTTCCAGCTCGACCGAGTGGAGCTCGCTTTGCCAGCGGGTCAGCTGGGTTTCCATAGAGGCTAGGACGCTAAGAGGCTAAGAGGCTAAGACGCAAGGACGCGTCAGTAGATGCCGAGGTCACGCCCGGAAACCACGGCTCCGGCGTACCCCTTCCGCACTTCCGCCAGCAACTCTTCATCCGTGGTGCCCCAATACAACTGATGATAGAGCACCAGCCGCTTGGGGCGGGCGCGGGCAGCTAACGCGGCGAGCTCGGAAGCCGAGGTATGCGCATCGGCATGATACTTCTGCCACGCCGGCGACCGGGTGGCGAAGCCTTTCACCGAGTAGACCTCGTGGATCAGCAGGTCGCACCCGTTGCAGGCCTCGATGATCGCGTCGCTCGGTCTCGTGTCACCCGAAATCACCACGACGCGGTCCCGGGTCTCGAACCGGTACGCCAGCGAGACCGCCCAGCCATCGTGCGGCACCGGAATCGCGGTCACCGTCACATTGGAATCCCGGAAGACCGGCCCGCCGGTGACCTCGGTCGCCGCCACCCGCCATCCCTCCGGAGTGTGAGGCTGGAGTCCCGCCTTCCGATTGGCAATGTCGGCCCCGTATGCCTCGGTCAAATGCTCCGCCATCGCCGACGTTCCAGGTGGGCCGAAGAGCTGCAACGCCCGCTCCCGCTCCGCGACCCAGCCGGTATGAATCAGATCGGGCAGTCCTATCGTATGATCGGAGTGCAAATGGGACAGGAACACGAAGCCGATGCGGCGGGCGTCCAGCGCCTCGATGCCGGCGCGCCGGGCCTGCTCGGCCCGGCGCATCACCCCGGCGCCGGCGTCCACCAGGTAGGCGGTGCCGTTCACCACCACCGCGACCGCGGGTCCCATCCGGTCGGGATCGGGATTCGGCGTGCCGGTGCCCAGCAGCACCACCTGGGTGCCGGGTTGCGCCTCGGCCGCTCCGGCGCAGGAATTCAGTACAACCAATCCGCAGAGGAGGAATAGCATGTTCGGGATCGGTCGAGGGTACTTCGTGGGTTGGGGAACGCTGGCGCTCATCAACGCCGGCCTGGCCCAGGGCAAGAACCGTAGCGGCCTCAACTGGTTCCTCCTGTCGCTGCTGCTGGGACCGATCGCGACGCTGTTCCTGGTGCTGGTGGACCGACGCTAGGAGGCGATGAGGCTGAGACGCTATGACGCTAAGAAAAAGCTCTTACAACTTAGCGTCGTAGCGTCTTAGCGTCTTCTCTCAGCGTTTTGCCCGCGCCGCCGCCACCAGCTCCTTCACCTCGCGGAGCAACGTCGGCCCGTGGTACGGGATGCCGTCCTTGATGGTCCATTCGATCCCGCCGGTGTGCACCGCCTTGCCGTTCACGATGGCTTCGGTGCCGGTGGGATAGAGCACCTTCAGGTCTTCCAGCGGATTCCCGTTGACCAGCAGCAGGTCGGCCAGGTGCCCGACTCGCACTCGGCCGATTTTTTCTTCCATGCCGAGGATGCGGGCGTTGTTGAGCGCAACGTGCTGGAGCGCTTTGAGCGGGTGGAACCCCGCCTCCTGGAAGAGCTCCAGCTCGCGGATCAGGCCAAAGCCGTACATCTGGTAGATGAATCCCGCGTCCTCCCCTGCCCCGATCAGCCCGCCCCTCCGGGAGAACTCCCGGAGCGCCGCCATCCAGATCCGGTAGTTCTCCTTCCAGTAAGCCTCGTCGGTACTGCTCCAGCCGATGAAGTAGCTGCCGTGGTTGGCCGGGTTAGGACGGAAATATTCTTCGAGCGTGGGATGCAGATAGTCCTTGAACCATGGCTGGTTCTGGGCCCGCAACAGGTCCCGGCTGGCCTCGTAGATCACCATGGTCGGCACCCAGGCCACGCCGGAATCCACCATCGCCTGGAGCACCTTGCTCAAGCGTTCGGGATCGGCCTCGCGCCAGAGCCGGCCGGCGTAGCGGAAGCGGTCCACCTCGTCGTCGTAGTTGTAATCGGCGGGAAAACTCTGCACGCCGTCCGGGATCGCCGCGTCGGGTACGCCGTACCAGTGCTCGATGCTCCGGGTGCCTAAGTTGATGTCGTCCCAGGCGTTGGTCTCCTCGACGCCAGCGTGGTGGGCCACCGGGAGGCCGACCTTCTTCGCCTCGTCCAGCATCGCCTGCATGAGGTCGCGGTCGATCCCGACGATCTTGATCCCGTCCACGCCCAGCGCCTTGAGCTGGCGGACCCGCGCGCGGGCTTCGTCGGGGGTGCGGATCCCGCGGCTGTCCACGGCGTCGCCGCCGGCGGCGAAGCTGGCATAGACCAGAATCCGCGGCGCCGCCACGGTGCCGGCGGCGCTTGCGGTGCGAAGCTCCAGCGTTTTCCTCGTGTTGCTGCCCACGTCGCGCACCGTCGTCACCCCCGACGCCAGCCAGAGCTTGAGCTCATACTCGAGCGGCTGGGGCACGCCGCCGCGCGCGTCCTGCACGTGGCCGTGGGCGTTGATCAGCCCCGGTATCACGTACTTGCCGGTGGCGTCGATCTCGACGGTGGCCGCGGGGCGCCGGGCGGTGCCGGCTTTGAGCGCGACCGGGTCGAGCGGCACCATGTCGGCGATGGTGTTGCCCTCGATGACGATGTCGAACGGGCCCGACGCGGGCGTACCGTTGCCGGCGATGACCAGCGCGTTCCGGATGACGTAGCGCGCCGGGCGGGTGCCCGATTGAATGCCCCTTGACTGCGCCCCCGCGTCCGCCGCGAGCGCCGCGACCAGTACTCCCGCGAGCGCGGCCCTCACTTGATGGCTGCGGTGAGCACGCGGCCGTCGAGCGGCTCGCCCGGCGTGACACGGAGCACCCGCGCCAGCGTGGGCGCCATGTCCACCGTCCGGGTATAGCCGGAGTAGCGACCCGGCTTGAAGGGCGGGCCGTAGAAGAGAATCGGCACGTGGGTATCCAGATCGTGGGGAGTGCCGTGCTGGGCGCCCATGTACCACCAGTAGCTGCCCGGCGTGAGCGTCACGACCGCCACCACCGGCACGTCAGGCGCGAACATGTGCACCCAGCGCCGAGCGATCCGGTCCTTTCCGAGATCCGCCCTGGCGAGATCGGCAAAGCGGTCGGCCCGGAGCACCCCGGGAATCCGATTGGCCGCGGCGACAAAGGAGTCGGTGGCCGCGCGGATCGCCGCGGGCCCGGCCTTGGCCGAATCGGGGTTGATCACCAGCGAGCCGCTCTCCAGGTCCAGGGCGGCGGGGTTCCCGCCGCCGGTCAGGAGGGCCTGCTGCGCCGCCTGGATCGCGGGGCGGATGTCCACCCGCATCGGCGCGGGGGTGATGCGGCCGTTGTTGAGCTCGGGGAAGGGCGACACCCCGTGGTCCCCGGTCAGGGCAAAGATGATCCGGCTCGAGTCGCGCAGCCGGTAGAGCGAATCGATGAAGGCGGCGATGACCCGGTCGAGCCGGAGCACCTGGTCGTGCAGCTCGCGACTGTCGGGGCCGAAGCGGTGGCCGATCAGGTCGGTGGTGGAGAAGGAGACCGCCAGCACATCGGTCTCCGGACCCTTGCCGAGCCCCAACGCATTCACGCCCGCCAGCGCGAAGTTGGCGATCAGGTCGTCCATCCAGGGGAAGCCGGGGTATTGCGCCGTGGCGGTATCGGGCCCGGCGGACAGTCGATGGGGAAACAGGAACCCGCGCCCGGAGGATTCGATCGGCACGCTGTCCGGCTCGGGATAGTTGGCGGCGGGGAGCAGCAGGTCCCACACCTTGCCGGCATTCGACGCCGGAATCTGCCGGGCATTGAAGGCTTGGACCCAGCCGGGAAGTGTGTCACGGTACCAGGTGCTGGTGGTGAAGTCGCGCCCGCCCCACCAGTAGACGTCCTGCTTGGAACGGCCGATCGGGAGAATGGCGCCCCGGTCCTTGTACGAGACCGAGAGCGCGTTGCTGCGCGGGTCGGCCTTGGCCAGCCAGTCGGTGAGCGTGGTGCCACGGAACCGGTAAGGCGAGGCGCCCGGGCCATTGCTGCCGATCAGCGGCGAGCTCGTGTCTCCCACGCCGGCCAGGTTTCGGGCGATACCGGTGCTGCGGGGAAACCGTCCCGACATAGTGCTGGCGTGCCCGGGGGCTGTCTCGGTGATGGCGTGGTCCTGGTGCCCGTCGGTGAGGAACGCTCCACCCTGGGCCAGGCGTTTGAGCCCGCCGGTGAACTGGCTGCCCCAGCGGTCGAGGTAGTCGCCCCGCATTTGATCCACCGTGATGAAGACCAGGAGGGTGGGTTTGGTGGCCTGGGGCCCGGGACCGGCCGGGGTGGGCGCCGAGGCGCAGAAGAGGGCGCCGGTGACGGCTAGTTGGGCGTGCTTTAAGCGCATGGGTAGGGAGCTGGGGAGTTAGGGAGCTAGGGGGCTCGGGCTTGTCATGGTCACGGCGGATAATACCGAATTCCCGGCCCCCCCGCCCCCCTCGCGGCGCCAGCGGAGGCAGGCTATCATCGAATGGTTCCCTACCCCGGATTCCCCCCATGCCTTTCAGCGCTCGCTGGCTGCCCGTCCTGCTGCCGGCCTTGCTCCTCCCCGCGGCACTCCCGGGCCAGCAGCCGGCCCCCGATTCCGCGCCGCGGCGGGCGGACCGGCTGTTCCGATCCAAGGAGCCGGTCGTCATGTGGCTCCAGTCCGACTTCAAGACCGTCCTCAAGGACCGGGATTCCCTGAGCACCAAACGGTTCCCGGCGATCATGCGGTGGCTGGGCGAGAAGGGCGACACGGTCCGGACCGACGTCCAGCTCGCTACCCGCGGCCACTGGCGTCTCCGGAACTGCTCGGTGGTGCCGCTCAAGATCTACTTCGACAAAGAAAAGACCAAGGGGACCGAGCTCGGCGGCCAGGCGTCCATCAAGCTCACGCCGCACTGCCAGAAAGGCGATCGTTACGCCCAGAACATCTATGTCGAGTACGCCGTCTACGGCATGTACAACGCGCTGACCCCGATCAGCCTCAAGGCGCGGCTCTCCACGATCAGCTGGGAAGACCCCAAGAACCCGGGATTCACCATCACGCGCCCCGGTTTCTGGACCGAGGAGGACGACGACATGGCCGCGCGGAACCGCGGCAAGATCCTGATGCAGACCGGCGGCAATGCGGCTGAAATGGATCCCTTCCAGATGGCGCTGACCGATGTGTTCCAGTACATGATCGGCAACACCGACTTCTCCCTGTCGGCGCTGCACAACATCCGCATCATCCAGACCGACACCTCTATCAACTTCTTCCCGATGGCCTACGACTTCGACTGGACCGGCCTGGTGGACGCGCCCTATGCCAGGCCCGACTATCGCCTGCCGATCAAGCGGGTTACCGACCGGCTCTATCGCGGCGGCTGCCACCCGCCGGAGCTGCTGGCCAGGGTCTTCGCCCACTTCAAGGACAAGAAGCCGGCGATCTACGGCGTGCTGACCGAGATCAAGGGATTGAGCCCGGAGCGGCTCAAGGAAGCGAACCAGTTTCTCGACGAGTTTTACAAGTTTATCGACGACGCGGGCGCGGTGCGGAGAGAGCTGGGGCGGGTGTGCGAGCGGTAAGAGGTGAGAGGCCGTCTTCCTCGACCAGCTTGGTGAATCGGGGGTCCGTTCGAAGTCCCGCATACTGTGGATTCGCGACTAAGAGCCGGAACCGTTTGGGCCGGTGCTCCCGAAGCTTCATCACCCAATCCATCGCCTTGGTCCATTCCCCCAGCTGGGCGTAGAGATAGATGATTCGCTCCTCACGGAGCGGAACCGTGGAAGGCGCCGACGGCGCGGCGAGCTGGGCATCGAGCTGACGGCCTAGATCCTCCCGTCGTTCCCGCTCGTATCCCTCGGGCCCGCCGCTGGCCAGACTCTTCGCATACAGCGTCGCGCCTGCCGAGTCCCCGCCATCGCGCCGGGCCGCAATAGCCTCGGCATAATGCTTCAGATGCTCGAGGCTCAGGACCAGCCGGCGCCTCGGTCCCGGCACGCCGGGATCGAGCTCGAGCGCACGCCGCAGCACGACCACGGCCGAGTCATGCCGCCCGGCCCGCATGTAGAGATCGCCCAGCGTGTTGAGCGCGGGAATGAAGAGCTCCAGCTCGACCGAGCGCCGGGCCAGCACGATCGCGGAGTCCACCAGGCCCTCGACTTCGCCGATGACGATGGCGCTGACTTGAAGTGCCTGGGCATCGTACGCGGCCAGTCTCAGCGACTGCCGGGCTGCCTGGACGGCGTAGTTCCAGTCGTCGTCGAGGTATATGGCCTTGCTCATGATGTTGACCCAGGGGTCGCCGAGCGTGCTGTCCGCCGCGAGGGCCCGGCTGGACGCGCGCACCGAGGAATCGACGTATTCCGCGAAAGGCCCCCACCCCCGGAAAGCCATGACGAAGTAATAGGTGCCGAGTAGCCCCTGGGCCTGCGCGAAGCCGGAGTCGAGTTTGATGGCTTCCCGGCCATAATAGGCTGCCGAATCCATGAGGAGGCGCGCGTCCGCGGCGCCCAGGGGGACGCCCCGCAACAAGAAGCGGTGGCCGCGCAAATAACGATCGTACGCCGCTGCGCTCGCCGTCGGCGCCCGGGCGATGGCGGCCTTCTCGCTGCCGGTCAGCTGGAGCTGGAGCGCTTCCGAGATCATGCGAGCGATATCGCCCTGCATCGAGGCGACGGCGGAGACGTGCCGGGCGTATCGCAGGGCCGTGATCAGGTCGCCCCCGGGGATCCGGAAAAGCTCCGCGCTCACCCGAACCGAATCGCCGACTTTGGAGAGATCCCAGGTGAGCACCGCGCCGGCTTTGAGCCGCTCACCCAGCTCGAGATTGTTGATCGACGGCTGTTGACGACGCACCTGTGCCACCAGGCTCGGCGCGGTCACGCGGAGATGGGGCAGCCGCCGCAGCAGATCGGCGACCGCCGACTGAATTCCGTCGCTGAGATAGGCCACCGTACTCTCGGGAACGGCGGGGGCGATGACCAGCGAGCTGATCGCCTCGGCGCTCCCGGACCGCGCCGACCTGGTCACGGCAAACAGGACCGCGCCAAATAGCAGCGCGGCGGCTCCGGCCCGCACCGCAAACTGCCGGCGCCGGGGAGCCAGGGTGGGGCCGGCCTCGAGCATCGCCGCGAACTCCGCCGGGGTGTTGAACCGCTCCGCCGGTTCGCGCGCCAGCGCGCGCGCCAGTGCGCTCTCCACCGCCGGCGGCACCGCCGGCTCGATCGTCCGGATCCGGGGCGCCGGTTGCGCCAGGCGGCGCGCCAACAGCGAGGGCAGGCTGCCGCCGGTCCAGGGTGGTTGTCCCGACAGCATCTCATACAAGGTGCAGGCCAGCGCGTAGAGATCCGTTCGGCCGTCGATCGTCTGCTCGCCGGTGACCTGCTCGGGACTCATGTAGGCCGGCGTGCCCAGCGGCTGCCCTACACCGGTGATCCCCCCGTCGCCCGCACCGGCCTCGTCGAGCGCCCGCGCAATGCCGAAGTCCGCCACCACGGCGTGTTCATCGGAGAGGAGCACGTTCTCCGGCTTGATGTCGCGGTGAATCACCCCCTGGCGATGGGCGTAGTCCAGGGCGTCGGCCATTTCGCGCGCGATCCGGAGGGCGTCGGTGACCGGGAGCTTGCCCTCGCGCTCCAGCCGGTGGCGCAACGTTTCACCCGGAACGTAGGGCATCACGTAGTACGCGGCCGCCGGCCAGCCCTCGCCGAGCTCGATGGTGCCGCTGTCGAGCAGCGGCAGAATGTGGGGATGGTTGAGCCGGGCAGCGATCTCGATTTCCCGGCTGAACCGTTCCATCCCGAGGGTTCGGCTGAGCGCGGGCTTGAGCACTTTGACCGCCACCATGCGGCGGTGGCGCTCGTCCCGCGCGAGATACACGGTGGCCCAGCCGCCCTCGCCGAGCTGCCGCTCGACGGCGTAGCGGCCGGCCAGCGCCCGCGTGATCAGCTCGAGTGGATCGGCCATGGCGGCTCAGGCAAGGTAGCGCTCGCGGATAAGGCCGAGATGGTGCCGCTCGTGACCCGCGATGATCCAGGCCAACGCGCGCACCGAGATGGCCCCGTTGCTCGCGGTGCCGCGGCGGGTGGCGGCCTCCGGGGGCAGGTGGCGGAACAGGGCGAGGGTTCCCGCCCGCACCGCGCGCAGCTCGCCCAGCAGATCGGCAAG
>JAXIPC010000063.1:0-11639 GCA_045403135.1 Gemmatimonadales bacterium
TGTTGATCTCGACCGTGGGAAACCTGCCGGCATAGAAGCTCAGCATGCCGTCGTCCGGCAGGTCTTTGGGATAGAACGAACCCTTCCACTCCTTGAAGGACCAGCCGCTGGTGCCGGCCAGGATGCGCATCAGCGACCACCGGCAGCCTTGCGTTTGACCGGCCGCTCGGGCTTGGCGCTCTCCTTTTTCGCTCCGCCGCTCTTGGCCAGGCTCGCCTTGAGGGCTTCCATGAGGTCGAGGATCTTGGCGCCCTTCTGCGCCTCGGGCTCGGCGGTGATCTCCTGGCCGTCAACCTTCTGCTGAATCGCTTCGAGCACCCGCTCCCGCACTGTGTCGTGGTAGCTCTCGGGCTTGAACTGGTCGGTGGCGGCCTGCTCGATGAACTGGACCGCGAGGTTGAGCTCGCCCGGCTTCACCTCACCCTCGCCCAGTGGGACTTCCGTCGACGACCGCAATTCGTCGGCGTAGTGGAGCTGCTCCATCACTAGGACGCCATCCATCGGTCGCACCAGGACCAGATTCTGACGTCCGCGGGCGGCGTACTGCCCCAGCGCCGCGCGTCCGGTCTTCTTGAGCGCCTCGGCCAGCAATCGATAGGCCCGGTCACCGCCCTTGTCGGGGCCCAGGTAATAGGCTTTCTCCAGATAGATGCGGTCGACCGCGGCCAGCGGCACGAACTCGTTGATGTCGATCGAGTTGGTGGCCTTCTGATCCAGGGCCTTGAGCTCCTCGGGGGTGAAGACCACGTACTGGTTCTTGGCGAACTCGTATCCCTTCGCGATGTCGTCTCGTTCGACCGTGACCTCGTCCTTGGGACAGATGTACTGCTGCTTGAGCCGGGTCCCGCACTTCTTGTGGAGCATATTGAAGGACACCGACGCGGCCGATTCCCCGGCGGAGTAAACTTGGACCGGGACGGAAACGAGGCCGAACGAGATGGTGGCGGTACCAATTGAGCGGGCAGGCATAGTCAGATCTCCAGAAGAACAGCAACGGTAAGAAGAATCCCTAATGGACGCAAGCAAAAACGCCAAGCCCGACCTGCTAAGTACTTACCGCGCCAAGCGTTCACCGGATCGCACCCCAGAGCCGTTTGGGGGCGCCGAAGCCGGGCCGGGCAAGCTCTTCGTGGTCCACAAGCACGCCGCCCGCAGGCTCCACTTCGACCTCCGGCTGGAGATGGAAGGAGTACTCCGCTCCTGGGCGGTGCCCAAGGGGCCTTCCTACGATACCCACGAGAAACGGCTCGCGGTCCACGTCGAGGACCACCCGCTAGAGTACGGCGATTTCGAAGGGCTGATTCCCGAAGGGAACTACGGCGCCGGGGCGGTGATCGTCTGGGACCGGGGCGAGTGGGTGGCGCTCGAAGACCCGCTCGCAGGGCTCGCCAAGGGCAAGCTCCTCTTCAATCTCAAGGGCTACAAGCTGCGCGGGCGCTGGACCCTGGTGAAGATCAAGAAATCCGAGAAGGACTGGCTCCTGATCAAGGAGCGCGACGAGTGGGCTAAGACGGAGCCGGAGCCCTTTCCCGAGGAGTCGGTGCTCTCCGGGCTTACGGTGGAGGACCTCAAGGCGGGTCATACGCCAACTGCCCGGATCCTGGCCGAGCTGGACCGGCTCCGCGCTCCGGCGCGGAGAGTTGATCCTGCCAAGGCCGAATTCATGCTGGCAGAGCCGCGCGACGAGCCATTCAGCAAGGCGGGCTGGGTCTTCGAGCCCAAGCTGGATGGATACCGCGCTCTCGCGACCCACGATCAAAGCGGCCCGTCCCTGAAGAGCCGCAATGGCAACGATCTGACCCCCGCGTTTCCGGATGTGGCCCGGGCGGTGCGAGCGCTGCCGGTGCCCCGCGCCGTGATCGACGGAGAGCTGGTGATCCTGAATCCCGACGGGAAACCGAGCTTTCAGGCGCTCCAGAAAAGGGCCCGGCTCTCCCGCGCCATCGACGTCCGGCGCGCGGCGGCGGCATCACCGGCGGTGTTCTACGCCTTCGATCTGCTGGGCTTTGACGACCGGGATCTCCGAGGCCTTCCCCTGACCGAGCGGAAGAAAATTCTCCGGATGCTGCTGCCGCCGCTGGGTCCGATTCGCTTCGTCGATCATTTCGAGCAGGACGGGCGCGCGCTGATGCAGCACGTAACCGGTCTCGGGCTCGAGGGCATCGTCGGCAAGAAGGCGGACGCGCCCTACAAGGCCGGTCGAACGCCCAGCTGGGTGAAGATCCGGGCGGAGCAGACGGCTGATTTCGTGGTGGTCGGGTTCACCGCGCCGAAGGGAAGCCGGGGTGGCTTCGGCGCGCTGCAGCTCGCGGATTGGGTCGAGGGGGAGCTGGTCTACGCCGGGCGCGCCGGCAGCGGCTTCAGCGACAAGCAGCTCGGCCAGGTCCGCAAGACCCTGGAAGCCGCCGCGCGAAAGACGCCGCCCTGCAACGGTCCGCGGCCCTGGCCCACGGAAGTCGAGCCGGCCGCAAAACGTCCCATTCCCGACACGAAGGACACGACGTGGGTGGATCCGACGCTGGTGTGCGAAGTGAAGTTCAAGGAATGGACCGAGGAGGGCCTGCTCCGCCAGCCGGTGTTTGTCCGCTTCCGCGACGACAAGGCGCCGGATGATTGCACTCGGCAGGGCACCCTGGAGGCGGGCGCGCCCGAGGCGGCAGACGACCCGCCGGCCTCGAAGGTGGTGGCCAAAGCGCCGGAGGTGGCGCTCAGTAACCTCAAGAAGGTGTTCTGGCCGGTAGACAAATACACCAAGGGAGATCTGATCGAGTACTACCGGACAATTTCCCCGTGGCTACTGCCGTACCTCAAGGATCGGCCGCTGGTGCTCACCCGGTTTCCCGACGGCATCGACGGCAAGTCCTTCTATCAGAAGGATGCCCCGGATTTCACCCCGGATTGGATCCGGACGGTGCCGATCTGGAGCGAGGATACCCAGCGAGATGTCCGGTACTTCGTCTGCGACAACCTGGAGACGCTGCTCTACGTCGCAAACATGGGCTCGATCCCGTTGCATATCTGGGCCAGCCGGGTGGATGCCCTCGAGCTGCCCGATTGGTGCATCCTGGACCTTGATCCCAAGAGCGCGCCGTTCGAGCACGTGGTCGAGGTGGCCCGGGCCCTCCATCGGTTGTGCGAGGAGCTGGAGCTGCCCCACTTCGTCAAGACCAGCGGGTCCACCGGACTGCATGTGCTCATCCCGCTGGCGCAGCAGTGCACCTTCGACCAGTCCCGGACCCTCGGGGAGCTCTTGTCTCGGGTGGTGGTGGCCAAGCTACCGGAGATCTCGACCATCATCCGGCCGATCAAGGGACGGGAAGGGAAGGTGTATCTTGACTATCTGCAGAACCGGCACGGGCAGCTAATCGTGGCGCCGTTCAGCGTGCGGCCGCTGCCGGGCGCGCCGGTCTCGATGCCGCTGGAGTGGCGGGAAGTGAACAAGAAGCTGGACATGTCCCAGCACACCATCGTCACGGCGCCCAAGCGGATGGAGAAGCTGAAGCAGGACCCGGTTCGCCCGGTGCTCGAGGTCAGGCCGGATCTGTCCGCGGTCCTGGAGCGGTTGATGGGGAAGGTGGGCGGTTGAGCCCGCTCCGCCCCTTCTCCTCCTCCGGCCTACGAGCGCTAGTGCACCAGGGTCAGGTCGAGCTTCGCGGCCACCTCCCCTGCACCGAAGTCGAAGTCGATGGCGCCATTGGTGAGGAAGAGTGTGCCATTGGTGAGCGCCACGTCGAACACCATGACCTCACCTCCGGAATTCTGGTCCTCGGTGATGGTCAGCTTCGTCGCCGTCACAGTGTAGGTGCCGGTGCTGGTCTCCGGGGCTTCGCCGGGAAAGGTCGCCGTGGTCACAAAAGTAAGGTTCGCGTTGAACGTGATCTGGAGCACCGCGCCTAACGCCACAATGTCGATCGTGTTCGCCGCATTCGCCACGCTGGTGACCTGTGCCCTCGTGGCGTGCCAGGAGCCCACGACGTCGGGAACTTCATTTCCGGTGACGCTCTCGCTGCCGCATCCCAATACCGCACCGCAGAACATGCCGGCCTGGATCAGCTTCCTGACGGACCGCATGATGGCACCTTCTGGCTTGGGGGTCGGTCAGATAGTACTGGCTTGGGGGTCGCTCAGGTAGTAGCCCCCGAGCGTGCCGAGGGGGACCGAAATCCGGCCGGGGCGGCGCACTAGGTCGGCGTACCCGCGGATCAGAAGGCTGCTGATCGAGGGGTTCGACCGGCCCTAGGAGTGCTGCGCCCGCCGCGCCTCCCTGGCATAGGCGGCCGGGGATGTCCCGACAATCGTCTTGAAATCGCGGACAAAGTGGGCCTGGTCACTATAGCCCAGGTTCAGCGCCAGCGCCGATTGGCTGAGCGGAGCGCCCGCCGCCAATTGCTCGGCGGCCTCATGCAGCCGGTAGCGTTGAATCACCCACTTGGGGCTGACCCCTACGTACTTCGCAAACAGCCGCTGCAGCGTCCGTTTGTTCATCCCGTAGCGATCCACCAGATCATCCACCTTCAGGATTCCCCGGTCTCCCGCCACGGCATAGACGATCGCCGCGACCCGGCCAGCGTTTTCATCGGGCGCCGGCCGGCGCCGGCGAAGAAAGTCCTCGACCACCGTAATGCGGGATGAATCTGTGGATTCGCCGAGGACGGCCCGCTCCAGCGCGCCGCCCTCCACCCCGAATATGTCAGCGAGACTCACGGTGGTATCGGTCAATGTCGAGATGGATACACCGGCAAACGGGTAAAACCCGCCGGGCCTGAACTTCACGCCGAGCACGCCACCTTCGCCCTCGAGGAGCCGGACGAACTTTCCCCGCGCCACCCCCGCGATCCTGTTTCCCACGTTGCGCTCGAAGACCATGTGCACGCTGGGGTGCGGCAACGTCTCCGCCCGCTCCGCTGCCAGGCCGCGCAAGTCCCATTGCACCGACCAGTAGTGCTCCACGTAAGGCTCGAGGTCGGGGGATGGATGATATCTGGCGTGCTCGTAGCGCCGCCGGTCGGCGGCCGCGGTTTTCAGGATTCCTCTGGGCGGTTCGGTCTTGCGGCGGGTCACTTGGCGCTGTCGCGTTCCTGCAAGACGGAGGGTTGGGGGGCGCGCTATGATTCTCCAACGCTAACGGAGCGGATATGAAACACCTAGTGGCTCTCCTCCAGCTGACGCTCAGCGTCGTCCCAACGCTTCATGCCCAGAAAGAGGCGGTTATGCCGAATCACGCACGGGGAACGTTCGACGTCAAGGTGATTCCCCAGGCGGCCGACGACAGCGCGGGCGGTCCCTTCAGCAGGTTGTTCCTCGACAAGCAGTTTCACGGCGACCTCGAAGCCACCAGCAAGGGCCAGATGCTTGGCGCGGGAACGGCCGTCGAGGGCTCGGCCGGCTACGTCGCATTGGAGCTGGTCAGCGGCACCCTGAATGGCCGTCGCGGCACCTTCATCCTCCAGCATACCGGCAGCATGTCCAAGGGCGTCCCGGCAATGACGGTGGCCGTGGTTCCGGATTCGGGCACCGACCAGCTGACCGGTCTGGCGGGGAGGATGACGATCATCATCGCCGGCGGGAAGCACTCCTACGAGCTCGAGTACACCCTGGGTGGTGCCCGGCAATAGTGCGCCCTGGCGTCTTGGAGGAGGAGCCTTCCTGGGTCACTCCCGAACCGACAGGCCGCTCGGAACCCTCTCCGGGACAACCGACAACAGGTTCCGCGCGGCGGGATCGGTCAACGCCTTGAGGAACGCGACCAGCTCGCCGATCTCGGTGTCGGTGAGCCCGAGGGGGCGGTTCAGCCGGCCGTCGAGGGTCGCCAGCACCGCGCTGGACGTGGCCGGGCCGCCGCGATACATCGATCTCACGTCGGGATCGAGCTGGGACGGGTCGTACTCGCTGAGCGACTTCGACACGTCGTTGTAATGGCGCACCACGGCCTCGAGCGTGCGAAATGCCCCGCTGTGAAAATAGGGAGCGGTGAGCTCCACGTTGCGGAGCGGCGCGACCCGGAAGGCAAACCGGTAAAAGTCGTTGTTCTCCTGCTCTCCCCGTCCCAGGTCGAGCGGCGGCTGCTTCGTCCCGCCTGGGCCGATCTGCGGTGCTCCGACGTTGGCGAGGCCCTGACCACCGAGAAACGGCCCGTTGTGGCAGGAGGAACATTGGGCCTTGCCGAAGAAGAGCAGCCCGCCGCGCTTTTGCACCAGGGTCAGGGCCGCGTCGTCCCGATCGAGATAGCGATCGAATGGCGAGCCGGTCCGGGTGAACTCCTCCATCTGGAAGGCGGCCAGTGCGCGGGCCGCGTGCTCGAAGCGGTGTTGTCCGGTTCCCGGGAATGCGGCGTTGAACATTGCCATATACTGCGAGACCGCTAGGAGCCGCTGCATGAGTGCGTTCCACACCTCAGCGGGCTGCTGGTCGCCGAGCAAGGCGAGCTCGTTGGGATTGCCGAACACATCCGCGTCGCCGGGCGCGCCTCGCATCTCGTGACGGCTCAGGACCGGCAGCATCGCCTGAGCGGTGAGGATATTGGGGAGCCCCGCCGGAAAGGGAACGTTCGGGTCGGTGACGAAGTGCCCTTGGCCGCCGGTGAGCCGCAGGTCCCAGAACATGGTGTAGAGACCCAGACCCGCGTTGAGCAGCGATGGGGCGCTCCGCGTGGTGAACTGGCGCCCTGCTCCCAGCCGGCGCGCGGCGCCGGCGCCGGTACCGCCGGTGCCGACCGACAGCGAGCGACCGTCGCCCAGCCCGGTCGACACGTCGTGACAGGTCGCGCATGCCACATCCCGATTGCCGCTCAGGATCTTGTCGAAGAACAGGGCCCGGCCCAGGGCGACCTGGGCCGGATTCTGCGCCGGCATCGCACCGATCGGGACGATGCCCCAGTTTCCGATGCTGGCTCGGAGCTGGGCATCGATGGTTAGTTGCGGCTCGGGAGTCGTCACGTCCGAATAGCAGCCCGCGAGGGCGGCCAATCCCAGAATCAGCAGCAGCGGAACGCGCGTCATCATGCCCTGCTCCTCTCGAACCGGGCTCATTGGAACGGGAACGAGATTGCCACTTGATGTGTCATCACCTTCACGCCGGTCAGCGTAAGCGGACCGCTCGGCGCGACCAGGATGGTGCCGGGAACCGCGTCCCGCGTGAACACCTCGGCACCGGAGCGGACGCCCGGCCGTCCGGTTCCGTGGGTCACGCTGCCGCGATAGCGAACCTCCCAGGTGGGGAACCGGAGGCTCAGGCCCCAGGTGGGAGTCCACTCGACCCAGTCCTCCTGCTGCCGCCGCGTGGTGGCCTGCACGTTGTCGTCCTGCACCAGCGAATAGTCGATGCGGTGGACCGCGAGCCCGAGCTGGAACCCGACTCCTTTCGTCGCCTGATCGAACTCCAGATCCTGGCTCAACCCCATGCGGAGGAGCGCGTTCGAGAAGCGGAACCGGTTCTCGATCGTCTTGCCGCCCGCGGGAATCGTGGTGCCGTGCTCGGTCTCCAGCGGGGCGGCGGCATCGGCCCACGTATAGCTCCAGATCGGCTCGTACAGCAGGTCCAGCGCGAAGACGGACGAGTGCTCCGACTTGGAGACGCCCACGCCGAGGTTGAACGCCTCCGAGTTGCCCGGATCCCGCGGAATGGCCTGAATCTCGTAATTGGGGATCTTCGGGTGGGACATCAGATTGGTGGTGGCGAGCCATCCCAGACGCCATCCGGATGCCCGAAGCGGGAGGGAATACTCGAGGTGAGCTCCCCAGATGTTGGTATGATCGAGATTCTGCTCCAGTCGCGGTCGCTGGGCGAACTGCTGCGCGCCGGGATCCCAGAAGGAATCGAAGTAGAACACGTCGTGCGCCGCCGCGAACCGGTTGTGCACCACCACCGCGCTCAAAGCCCGGCCGGACCCCCACTGCTTCAGGGCTCCCAGGCGGAGGTCGAGCGCGTGCCCGTTCTGGGTGAGGCGCGCGCTCCGGGGGTAGAGCAGGTCCACGCCGTCGACGCCGTGAAGGCCGGACCAGAGCACGCTCGCCCCCAGGGAAAGCCCCGTCCGGGGCACGCGCAGGCCAAGCATCGCATACCCGAATGCGTTGTTGTGCGAGCGATCGGCGCTGGGGAGCTGGACACCCTGGGCGACGTCGCACTGCGGACAAGAGAGTGGAATCGGTTGGAAAGGATTGGCGTCACTCAGGTCCATCTCCTGGAGGGCGACCGACGCACCCCCGAACCAGTTGCCGGACCGCACCCAGGTACCCACCGGAAGGGTCCGGCCGGCGCCGGCTCCCTGCGACACGCTGTACACTCCCGGCGAGCCGAAGAACCTGCTCGCGCCCAGGCGGACCCCCTTGGCCGGGTTGCTGAACGGATCGTGCAGGGAGTCCTCGACCGCGAGCGATACGCCGCCCATGCCCATCCGGATCGAGGGGAACAGGTCGAACTGGTGGGATTGGGAGATCGGGACGGTGCGAATCGAAATGAGCTGCGCCGCGACCGGCCCGGCCCAGGCCGTCAACAGGAAAGTCCCCAGCGGAAGCGCTCGGACACGCATTCGGGGCCTCGCTTGAAGTGTTGGGTCCGATTGTGTATACCCCAGCAGCCGGTCCGCCGTCACGAACACCCGGGCGGCCCGCCCGGAATTGGGCTTCCGCAGCCCGATCGTGACACCGAGGCTCGACCAGGGGTATTTGAGTTGTGAAGGAAGCGAGTGACGGAGAGCTGCTGCGACGGGTGTTGTCCGGGGAAACCCGGACCTATGCGCGGCTGGTAGAACGCTACCGGGAGCGCCTGGGGCGCTATGCCCTCCGCATGCTCGGGAACAAGGACGACGCCGATGACGCACTCCAGGACACCTTCATTCGCGCGTATCGCTCGCTCGGCCGCTGCGAGGCCGACGGGTTCGGACCCTGGGTCTTCACCATTCTCGTCAATCGGTGCCGGACCCACGCGGCCCGTCGGGCCAGAACCCAGGGCATCATGGTGAGGAACGAGGTCGCGCTGGCCACGGCCTCGGTGGCATCCTCCGAGGGACGCGACGCGTTGCGGGACGCGATCTACTGGGCCCTGGAACAACTGCCGGCGGAACAGCGGGAGGCCTTTCTGCTGAAGCACGTCGAGGACCTGAGCTATGAAACGATGGAGACCGTGACCGGAGTGCGGCCGGCCACTCTCCGCATGCGGGTCTTCCGGGCCCGGGACGAGCTCCGCAAACTGCTTGGGGAGGCGGTACGTGACTGATCGGGAAGATCCCCTCAGCGGGATCATCGACATCCTCCGGGAGCCGGCGGACCTCAAGCCGGGCCTCACTGAACGGGTCATGGCGGAAATCGATCGTCTGCCGCCGGCCGGAGTCGTGGCCCCATCGGGCCCGGTCTCCTGGTGGCGGCGCCCCTGGACCATCCGGCTGACCCCGCTGCGGGGGCTGGGCCTGGCGGCCGGCCTGGCCGCCCTGGCATTGGCCGTCTACGTCATGCGTAGCCCTGCGGGCTCGCCTGCGGCGCTCGAAGCACGGCGTGACGCCCCAGCCGGTCGACTGACCCAGTTCGTCCTGGTGGCCCCGGAGGCGTCGGCGGTCACCGTAGTGGGGGATTTCAACGACTGGAGCCTGTCCGCCACGCCGCTCGAGCGGGCTCCGGGGGACGGGGTCTGGTCCGTGACCGTGCCCCTCGTGCCGGGCCGCTACCGCTACGCTTTTGTCGTGAATGGCGCGATCTGGCGCAACGACCCGGAGACGCCGGCTGCGGAGGACGAGTTCGGTCGGGCCAACTCGGTGGTGACTGTGGGAGGCTCGTGAGCGCCGTGCGCTTCGAGTTGATTTCCGCGCTCCTCCTGCTCGCAGCCCCAGCGGTGGCGCGCGGACAAGAGCCTCGGCTCGTCGGGCGCGTGCCGGACGCAGCGCGGGCCCAGGTCGACGCTATCCTGGACGCCGCCCGCGCCCGAGGATTGCCCGTCGAGCCCCTGGTGGATCGGGCCCTCGAAGGGGCTACCAAAGGCGCTCCCCCCGCCGTCATCGTCGCCGC
Organism: Gemmatimonadales bacterium; assembly: GCA_045403135.1. Lineage (GTDB taxonomy): Bacteria > Gemmatimonadota > Gemmatimonadetes > Gemmatimonadales > GWC2-71-9 > JABFSM01. The sequence goes on from JAXIPC010000063.1 coordinate 9,996, forward strand.
GGTTACCCGCCTCCGGGACGAGCTCATCGTGGTGAGAGGTGCCTTCGGCGAGACCGCGTCCACGGCCGAGCTGACGGCCGGAACGAGCGCGCTCCGGGCGGGAGCTACGGCGGAGGTGCTCGCCCGGTTGCGAAAGCAACGGCCCGGCCAGCCCCTGACCGTGGCGGCGGCCGTCATGGCGGATCTGGTGGCGGCGGGCGTACCAGCCGATACTGCAGTCGGGGCTGTGCTGGCACTCGCCCACGACGCTGACGATGCCGACTACATCGCGTTCCGCCGCAACGTGCAACGGGATATCGTGCTGGGCGCCTCACCTGCTGCGGCGCTGGCGGTTCGCATGCGGTTTGCCGAAGCAGCGGACGCTCCCGGTACCCCGACGTCGGGATCCATCCCCCCCAAGCGGAAACCATAAGGGTACACCTCGGTGACGCGCCGCGGCTGGCGCGTTGGTCTCGCGAGCGGGGCCTGGCTGCTTTCGATCGGATCAGCCCTTGTCGCGCAGACCGAGGGCACCTTCGGTGTCGGCGCGTCCCTCGTCAAGTATGACGGCTTTCTTACCTCGGGAGCCGTCGTGTTTGCTCCTGCCCTCCGGTTTGTTTCCCCTCGCCTTTCCTTCGCTGGTCAGGGAAGCTGGACCGTGTTCGAGAGCGGCCGCGGCGTGATCCAGAGCAACGCGGCCGCCGCGTGGCTCGCCGGCTCGAGCGGTTCGTGGCGCCTCGAGCTGTCCGGCACGGCAGGAGCTTCGGAATACGACGCGAGGCACCCAGCCGGCCACCTCCTCGGCGGCGCCCGGTTGCACGTCTTCGCGACGACTTCCGGAGGCTGGATCGGTGCCAACCTGGGTCAGTCATTCGGTGGACCGTCCGGCGTGCCGGTGGAAGCAGTCGTGGCAGGCTGGTCCGTCAGGAACCGTCTGACCGTGGTCGGTAGCGCAACGACGACCTGGCAAGGCCCGATTCGCCACCTCGACCTGGTGGGCGCGATTCGGTGGACCGGCCCCAGAGTGGAGCTCGAGGCGCGGGCTGGAGCGCGGCCCTGGGCCCAGGATCCGGATGGTGCACGCACCGAAGCCTACGGCGAGATCACGGCGGTCCTGCCGCTCGGCCGGTGGTTCGCCGTATCGGTGGGCGGCGGCAAGTTCCCCTCGGATCCGGTGCGCCAGATTCTCGGCGCCACCTACCTCAATGCCGGAATCCGGTTGCGTGCGTTCGGGAGGCCGGCCCGGTCGGTGCCGGTCCACACCACCAGTGTGCTGGCGGGTCGTCGGGTGCCGACGGAAGAGAGTGGTCCGCCGCTCGAGCTCGAGGGAACGGCGGAGCGGCGAACCCTCCGGGTCCGTGCTCCGGACGCCACCTCGGTCGAGCTGATGGGCGATTTCACGGACTGGATCCCGGTCCGGCTGGAACGGGTCGCGCCGGGCGTGTGGGAGGTGACCTTGGGCGTTCCCGCGGGGATCCACCGCGTCAATCTCAGGCTCAATGGCGGCCCCTGGTCGGCGCCCGGCGGAGCTCGGCTGGAGCGGACGGAGTTCGGCGGCGTCGTGGGGATAGTCGTGGTGCCGTGACGCTCCGAGACCCGGCCGTCTGGTGGGGGGCCGCCACTGCACGCGTCACCGGCGGGTACAGGCGATCGCCTGATAGCGCG
>JAXIPC010000137.1:0-6555 GCA_045403135.1 Gemmatimonadales bacterium
TAGAGCACGTCGTGCACCAGGGTGCACTTGCCGCTGCCCGACACGCCGGTCACCGCGGTCAGGGTACCGAGCGGAATGTCGGCGTCCACGCCGTTGAGATTGTGGAGCGTGGCGCCTCGGATCTTGAGCCAGAGCGGGCCGGCCGGACGCCTGACACTGGGAACGCCGATGCGCTTCCGGCCGGTCAGGTATTCGCCGGTGAGGGTATCGCCCACGCCGGCCACCGGACCGGCGTACACCACATGGCCTCCGTGCTCGCCGCTTCCGGGACCCAGCTCCAGCATGAAGTCCGCGTGACGTATCGCGGCCAGGTCATGCTCCACCACCAGCACCGAATTGCCCCCGTCCCGGAGGCGGTGCAGCAGCGAGAGCAACCGGTCGGTGTCGCGGGGGTGGAGCCCGACCGAGGGTTCGTCCAGCACATAGAGGGCGTCGACCAGGCGCGCGCCCAAGGCATTGGCGAGCGCGATCCGCTGTGCCTCGCCGCCCGAGAGCGTCCGGGTCTGCCGGTCCAGCGTCAGGTAGCCAAGACCCACGTCGAGCAGGAAGTCCACCCGGGCGGAGAGCTCCTCCAGAATGTGCGCGCCGATCACCGCCGCGGAGCCGCTGAGCGGGAGCGCGCGAAGCCAGGCGGCGAGGCCGGACAGCGGCAGTGCCGCGGCATCCGCGATGGTCTGCCGGTCGAGCCGGACCGCGAGGGCGTGCTCGTTCAGCCGGGTACCGCCGCAGGCGGGGCAGGTCCTGGCCAGCTGATACTGCCGGAGAAACACCCGGATGTACTGCTTGTAGCGCTTCACCTCCAGCGCCTTCAAGAAGGGAAAGATGCCGACGTACTTGCCGACCTTGCCGTGGAGCAGGTCACGGCGCGCGGCGGCCTTGAGGGACTTCCACGGTGCCGACGGATCCACGCCCAGCTTGCGGGCGGTCTCCAGCAGCAGCTTGCGGCGTGCCTCGTAGCGGGGCTTGGTCCAGGGATCGATGGCGCCTTCGACCAGGCTTTTGCGCGAGTCCGGAACGACGAGGGATTCGTCGTACTCGAGGACCGCGCCAAAGCCCTTGCATCCTCCACAGGCTCCGCGGGGATTGTTGAACGAGAAGAGCAGCGGGCTTTGCGGCACCGCCGGCGTGTCACACACGCTGCAGGCCACATGCTCGGTGAAACGGAGCCGGCCGCCGTCGTGGAGCACGACCGAGACCCCCTCTCCTTCGGCAAACGCCAGGGCCACCGCCTCGGCCAGCCGCGAGGCCGCGCCGCTGCTCAGGCGGTCGACTACGACCAGCACCTCGGTGGCCCGGGTGAGGTCGGTCTCTTGCGGCAACTCCTCGAGGTGGTAGTCTCTGCCGTCCGCCACCACGCGGAGGAAGCCCAGCGCGCGCAGGTTCTCGACCAGTGCCTCGTGGGTGACCCGGGCCGATTCGGGCACCGGGAACGCCACCACCACCCTGGCTTCGGCTCCGAGGCCGGCGATGCGCGCCGTCGCGGACGCCGGCGTATCCCGGGCCACGGCATGGCCGCACTTTCGGCAGAACGGGGTCCCCACCCGGGCAAAGAGCAGGCGGAGAAAATCGTAGACTTCCGTCGCGGTGCCCACCGTGGACCGGCTCGAGACCGCCGGATTGCGCTGCTCGATGGCGACGGCCGGGGCGATACCCTCCAGCCGGTCCACCAGCGGCTTGGGCATCCGGTCGAGGAACTGCTTGGCATACGTGGAGAGCGATTCGATGTAGCGGCGCTGGCCCTCGGCGTAGAGAGTGTCGAAAGCCAGGCTGCTCTTGCCGGAGCCGGACGGTCCCGTCACCACCACGAGGCGGCGCCGGGGCAGGTCGACGGTGATGCCCTTGAGGTTGTGCTGGCGGGCGTTGACGATGCGCAGAACAGGATCGGCCACGCATGAAGAATAAGGGGACGGAGATTAGGTTTGGAGATACATGGCAATACTCCTGACCCCCCGGCTTCTTCGGCGCGGGTTCGAGATCTTTTTCCTGGCGTCGCTGATCGGATTCGGCGCCCTCCTCTACTACAGCAACAACCTCGGCGCCTTTCTCTCCGCGATCCCGCGAATCGAATGGCTCTGGATCCTGGCGGGGCTCGGCCTGGCCTCGATGGACTGGATCGGCGGGGGGCTCCGGCTCTGGGTGCTGGCCCGGGAGATCCACCCCAATCCGTCCTTCAAGGGGCTGATCCTGGCCGGGGGCATGGGGGCCTGGGCGTCCTACCTGACACCGCTGCAGTCCGGCAACGCGCCGGTCACCATTTACACCATGAAGCGCTACGGGATTCCGGTTCCGATCGCGCTGACACTGGTGCTGATGTCGTTCGTGGCGACCGTGGCGTTCTTCGGGATCGCCGGGCCGATCGCGATCGTTTTCGGGGCGGGGCGATCGCTGGGGCAGCACGGCGTGGTGCTGGGGATCTCCCTCTACGATCTCTTCCTGGCGAGCCTGGGGATCTTCGTGTTGCTGTTCGGCGCGCTGATCCTGCTGGTGATCTGGCCCAGGGCGCTGCACGCGGTGCTTCGCTGGATCATCGGGTTCGTGGGCCGGCGGAGCAAGAAGGTGTCGGCGCGGCTCGAGCACCTGGAGCGCGGCATCGACGAGGCGCGGGACGCGATGGCCAAGTTCAACACGCCGCGGGGATGGCTGGCGCTGCTGTGGGCCACGATCATCTCCGGTCCGTCCCACGCCAACAAGCTGCTGTCCGGCTATGTGGCCCTGCGCGCCATCGGCATCGAGGCGAACTTCACCGACGTACTGCTGCTCCAGACCCTGATCACCTTTCTGCTCTATTTCTTCGCGCCCACCCCGGGCGGCTCCGGGATCGCCGAGCTGCTTTCGGCGGCGGTGATGTCCATCTACGTGCCGCGTCCGCTCACGGCGCTGTATACGCTGATCTGGCGGATGATCATCAGCTATTTCACCATCGTCTTCGGCTCGCTGGTCTTTTCGCACTGGGTGCGCCAAGGCCTGAAGGGTGTCGAAGAGGACGGGGATTCCGTTTCCTTGCCACCCGGGCAGCCGGAGCCTACGTTTGAGCGGAACGTTTCGCCCTAGGACGCCAGAGACGAATGCAGCTTGAATTCGGCGGTCGCCGGTACCCCGTCGCCGCCGGTGATCTCGTCATCGGCTCCGGGTCGGACTCGACACTCGTACTCGCCGCGCCCGGGGTGCTCCCGCGGCATGCGGTCATCCGCCCGCTCGGCCCAGGCATGGCGGTGGTGGCCCCGGCGTCGCCCGGAGCGGAGATTCTCGTGAACGGAGCCCGGCTGGGGAGCGACCCGACCCCGCTGATGCACGGCGACAAGATTGGTATCGGGGGGTTGGAGATCGCGGTCGCCGATCCCCGGCGCGCCGGCGCCACTCAGGTCGTCGCCACCCCACCACCGTCGCCCACCCCCGAATCCATCCCAGCACCGATTCGGAATCCTTCACTCGATGCCTCCGCCGCGAAGGCAGCCAGACTGGTCAGCTTGACCGACGGGCGGGAGTACACCCTGAGTGCCGTCCCCTTCGTCATCGGGCGGGACGCGGGCGCCGGCGTGGTCATCGAGGCGGACGAGGTTTCCCGGCGTCACGCGGAGATTCTCACGCTCCCCGAGGGCGACTACCTGATCGATCATTCCAGCAACGGCGTGTGGGTGAACGGCACGCGGGTGGGCGGCAAGACGATACTCAAGGGCGGAGATGTGATCCGGGTGGCCACTCAGGAGCTGCGATACTACCCTCCGGAGTCGCGAACACCCGCGGCCGGGGCCAATTTCCGGCTGGGAGAAACCATCGCCGGCTTTCAGGCCATCAGGCGGGCCCCGATGGTCGAATCGGCGACGCTTGCGCCGGACGAGCTGCCGCTGGGCTCGCTGCTGATCCGGAGCGGGCTTCGCAAAGGAGAGCGGATCGCGGTGAAAACACCGGTGGTCAACATCGGACGCGCCGATTACAATGACGTCTCGCTGCCGGACCCGAGCGTCAGCGCGAGCCATGCCAAGCTGACCCTGAGGGGCGGGGTCTGGATGCTCGCCGAACTCGGCTCCACCAACGGCACCAAGGTGGATGGCGAGCCGGTCTATGTCGAAACGCCTTTGACGCCGGGGAGCACGATCATCTTTGGAGAGGTGAAGGTGGTGTTCGAGCCCCGGGACAGCGGCGTGGCCAAAGGCTCCGGGACGGTGCTACTCGCGGTGCCCCGGTCCGCCCCGGTTCCTCCGGTTCCGAGTCCGGCGGCCGGTGTTCCGAGGCCCCGACCGGTCGAGCCTCCCGTGGCGCGGCCGGGTTCGGTGCTGGCCGTGGCGGTGATTGCCGTGCTCGCACTCCTCGCCTACCTCATCCTCGGCTAGACGATCCATGCGGATTTCCTGCGCGGGCAACACGGACGTCGGCGTCGTCCGGTCGGGGAACGAGGACAGCTTCCTCCTCGACTGCGCCCAGGGGTTGTTCATCGTGGCGGACGGCATGGGCGGCCATGCCGCCGGCGAGGTGGCCAGCGAGATGGCGGTGCAGATCGTTTCCCGGGAGCTGGGGAGCCTGCGCGGGTTGTCCGACGGCGAGGCCGCGGCAAAGATGCGGAGCGCCATCCGCAAGGCCAACGCCGCCATCTTCGACCGGACCCTGGCGGAGCACGACAAGCGCGGGATGGGAACCACCACCACCGTCATGGTGCTCTTTTCCCGCCGCTATCTGATCGGACAGGTGGGCGACAGCCGCGCCTATCTGCTTCGCGAAGGACAGCTGCTGCAGCTCACCAAGGATCACAGCTACGTCCAGGAGCAGGTCGATGCGGGGCTGCTGACTCCCGAGCAGGCGCGCACCCACCCCTACAGCAACGTCATCACGCGGTGCGTGGGCGCGAACGAGGACGTCGCACCGGACGTCTACTTCGGCAACCTCGAGCAGAAGGACGTGGTCCTGCTCGCTTCGGACGGCCTCACCGGCATGCTCGAGGACGAGCAGATCGCCGCCATCATGGCCGCCGAGGAGAATCCGGAAAGCGCCGTCAACAAGATGATCGCGGACGCCAACCGGCGTGGCGGGCTGGACAACATCACCGCCATCGTGGTCCGCGTCGATGCGACAGAGCCCCACACCGGGGAAATGCCGGCTGTCAAGTCCGCCTGAGGCCTCATGAACAACCCGAAGCTGCTGCTCTTCGTCGCGCTCGGCGTGGTTGGCCTGGTGTACCTGGTCTCCTGGGCGCGCGCACTGGGGGCGGGCAAGCCGCGAGGCAATGCAGCGGCGGTCCCGTCGCCGCTGGAGACGGGTATCGGTTTTGGCACTAACTTCTTCGATACGCTGGGGATCGGCTCCTACGCGCCGACCACGGCGCTGTTCCGCTTCTTCAAGATGGTGCCCGACGAGAAAATCCCCGGCACCCTGACGCTCGGGCACACGCTTCCGACCATCACCCAGTCGTTCATCTACATCGCCATCGTGCAGGTGGACTTCACGACGCTGGTGCTGCTGATCGCCGCGGCGATCATTGGTGCTTGGCTGGGAGCCGGGATCGTGGCGCGCTGGTCGCGGCGCAAGATCCAGATCGGGATGGGCATCGCCCTCTCCGTCGCCGCCGTGCTCTTCGTCCTCAAGAACCTCGACGAGATGCGTGGCGCTCCTGCTCTGCCCGGCGGTGATGCCCTCGGCTTGAGTGGTACCCTCCTGGCGATCGGCCTCATCGGGAATTTCGTGCTCGGAGCCCTGATGACGCTGGGAATCGGACTCTACGCGCCCTGCCTCATCATGATCAGCCTGCTCGGGATGAATCCCACGACGGCGTTCCCGATCATGATGGGGAGCTGCGCGTTTCTCATGCCCGTGGCCGGCATGCGGTTCTCGAAGGAGCAGGCATATTCCGCGCGGCCGGCCTTGGGACTGGCACTGGGGGGCATCCCCGCCGTGCTCATCGCCGCGCTCATCGTGAAATCGCTGCCGCTAACAGCTGTCCGCTGGCTGGTGGTGGTCGTGGTGCTGATTGCCGCCGCGGGGCTGCTCCGGTCGGCGTTCGGGGCGCGCACTCAGCCGCCGGCGGCTCCGACCCCGTAGTCAGGATTGTCACGCTGAGCGCAGCGAAGCGGCCGGGCTAAGCATCGAGATTGTCTCTCCCCCGGGCTAGAGTGGGCCTCGCCCACGGCGCCTGCGGGCCAACGCCTTTCCGTTCTCCACGCGAAGTCCTCACGGCCCGACGTCGCCTACGGCGAGGCGCACTCGTCGCCCGGGTGACTCCCGTGGTTTTGTGGCTGGCCAACCCTACCGATAGGTCTCTCCACGTAGGATTCAGCGAAGCAATCAGCCGCCACTTTCGACTCCGATTCCATCCGTCGAGCTGCGCTTTCCGCGCCAGCGCCCGGTGAAGGTCCAGGCGGGTTATGAAAACATCATGGACCGACATGGGAGAGAAGCTCTGGGTGACACGTGAGTCGCCCGGGGAGAGACATCGCGACTGCTCACCAGAGATGGGTCCCTTCGCTACGCTCAGGGTGACAAGCGCTTTGCTCAGGGTGACAACAGCATCTCCCCTTGCCTGAGCCGAGCGCTGACCTCCGCCGCCGTCATCTCCAGCAGCGCCGG
>JAXIPC010000204.1:0-5762 GCA_045403135.1 Gemmatimonadales bacterium
CAGATGGTCGAAGAAGTCCCCAATTCGGGCCAGCTCTCCGCCGGCAGCGCGCAGGCTGGCCACCAGCACCCGTTGCCGCGGGGGCTCGAGGAACCCGACTCGCTCGCGGACACCAGCGGAATCGCCCGCCTGCACCCGGCGGTGGAGATCCCGAAGCACGCTGCATCCATGCCGGGCGGTGATGGACGCTTCCACCCGGGCGAGATACTCGTCATCTCCCAATCGGCTGGACAGGAAGGCAACGACGTTCCGCATTGTCTCGGCGGACCGCCCTGAATCCGGACCGACCCGGCCCTCGCGATCCGTGACGACCGGATGGACCTCCAGGGCGACGACTCCGGTGCTCGAGATTTCGGCGCGAAGGAGGAACGAGGAGCTCCAGAACGGATGGGTGGTCCACTGCAAAGGTCCGAAATAGAGATTACCCAACCCGTGCGCGATGGCGCCGCCGCGCCAGGTTTCGACTCCCATAGGCACATGGGCATGGTGGCAGACCACGAGGCTCGCGCCTGATTCGACGTAGGAGCGCGCCAGATTCCGGAGCGTCAGCATGGGGTACATGGACCACTCGTATCCCCAGTGCAGCTGCACGATTACTAGATCTGCCGCCGATTTCATCGCGGTGATGCGCTCACGGACCAGCGCCGGATCGTGCGGTGCGGTCCGCAGCCCGCCGGCGCGGCCATCAGCCACCCGCCAGTCGTCGCTAAAGCCGAGCAGCCCGACCCGGACACCACCCACGGATACGACCGCCCCGCCATCCCGGCCTTCGCCCATCACACCGGTCACCGCGATCCCGGCCTGTTCGAGCCGCTCGGCGGAATCGCTCAGGCCATCCGGCCCGTAGTCCAGGCAATGGTTGTTGGCACAGGTGACCGCCTTCACTCCCAGGTAGGAAAGGACTGCGATCGCGTCGGGATCAGCCCGCATGGATGTGCCGATCGTTCCGGCGGGAGCCGAACGCGCGGTCAGCTGCGATTCCAGATTCAGGATCAGGGCATCGGAGCTGCGAGCCAGCGCCTCCAGACCGGAAACAAGGGATCCCGGTACCTCGCCGGGCCGCCACTGATGGAGGGCGAAATCCCCGCCCAGCAGGAGGGCGGCCCGGCTGGAATCCGCGGAAGTGGTCCAGCGGAGCGGGGCGACGGCCGCGGGATAAGCGTGCGCCGCCGTCCACCTTTCGAGCGGCGCGCGCAACCGGGTGGGCACCAGGCGGGCAGGCGCCTCCTCCCGCAGCCAGCGGCTCAGGCCGGCCAGCATCCGCCTGGTCTTGCCTCCGGGCCGGTGGGACGCCGGCGGAAGTCCATCATGTGGCACAACTTGGTGAAGGGTGCCGGAAAGATATGCCGACTCGATTCCGGGGCGCGCGAAGATATCAGCCGGATTACGATACCATGAACCCGATTGCCGCCCTCCGCCGTATGGTCCACATTGAATGGCCGGGCCCGCCCCAGGTTCCCGCAACGAAATCCCGGGTTCCTGCGTCTTACAGTGCTGACCCCAACGGGTCGATTCCTTTCCAGCTGATGAGGTTCCCAATGCGCCTTCCCCGTTCCCCCATGCTCCTCCTGGGCATCGCGCTCCTGGTCGGCGTGCCCGGCGCATGGTTGCTGGCCCGCGGTCCGGCCGGCGGAGACGAGGCGGTGGTGACCCGGGTCAAGCGGGGCGAGTTCAAGGTGGTGGTGACGACCTCGGGTGAGCTGCGGGCGCTCAAGTTCGTGCAGATCAACGCCCCTCAGGGCGCGCAGCAGGCCAATCAGTACCAAATGAAAATCGCCAGCATCGTGCCCGAAGGGACGGTAGTGAAGGAGGGGGACGTCGTCGCCGAGCTCGACCGTTCCGGCATCGCCGCGCGCGCCTCCGATGTATCCCTCGCGCTGCAGAAGGCCCAGGCGGTGTACGAGCAAGCGATGCTCGATTCCACGCTCAACCTCTCCAAGGCCCGTGAGGATATGCGGACCATGGATCTCACTCTCGAAGAAAAGCGGCTTGCCAAGGAGCAGGCTGTCTTCGAGGCGCCGACGGTCAAGCGCCAGGCTGAAATCGATCTGGAGAAGGCCCAGCGCGCCCTGGCGCAGGCCAAGATGGATTACAAAACCCGCACCGAGCAGGCCGAGGCCAAGATGCGCGAGGTCGGTGCCGACCGGGACCGGCAGAAGAACCTGCTGGCGGTGGTGCAGGACGTGATGCTGAACTTCACCATCCGGGCCCCCGCGCCCGGCATGGTGACCTACGTGAAAGAATGGAGCGGGAAGAAGAAGACCACGGGCTCGCAGGTCAATGCGTGGGAACCGGCGGTGGCGACGCTGCCGGACCTGACTCAAATGGAGTCGATCACCTACGTCAACGAGATCGACGTGCGGAAAGTCGCGGTAGGGCAGCCTGCCGTCATCACGCTCGACGCCGATCCGACCAAGAAGCTCAGGGGCAAGGTCACCGCCGTCGCCAACATGGGCGAGCAGCGGCCCAACCAGGACGCCAAGGTGTTCGAGGTGAAGGTGGTGGTGGAGCAGGCCGACACGACGCTGCGTCCGGGTATGACCACCGGCAACGCCATCCAGACCTACAGCATCCCCCAGGCGCTCTTTCTCCCGCTCGAGGCGCTGAACAGCGAGGCCGGGGTGCCGTTCGTCTACAAGCAGTCCGGCGGCGGGGTCGTCAAGCAGGAAGTCACCACCGGCGCCATGAACGACGACGAGGTGATCATCTCGGCGGGCCTCACCGAGGAGGACCGCGTCTTCCTCTCACCGCCGGCCGACAAGGACAAGCTCACACTGGTGCGCCTGCCCGGGTCCGCCACGCCGCCCAAGGCAGGCGGAGACACCGCCTTGACGCCCCAGACGATTCCGCCGGCGGCTGCGCCGGCGCCCGCGCCCGCTCCTCCACCGGCGGCGGGCCAGGATCGCCCGGGGCAGAAATCGCCGGCTCAGAAGGCGGTCGTCCAGCAGAAAAAGCAGGGATAGGAGTGCGCTTCGACCGCGAAGCGCTCGCGCGGCTCCGCGGGCAGATCGTCGGGCATTTTCTCTTCGGCATGCGCACCGCGGTCGAGGCGGTGCAGCACAACAAGCTGCGTGCCTCGCTCACCTCCCTGGGCATCCTGTTCGGGGTCGCGTCCGTCATCGCCATGCTGGCCATCGGCAAAGGCGCCGAGCAGGAAATCCTCGAACAGATGCGCCTGCTCGGCTCCAACAACCTCATGATCACGCCGCTGGTGGAGCAGAAGGAAGGCCCCGCCGACGAGCAGAACGCCAAGGACGTGAAGAAGTATTCGCCCGGGCTTACCTACGCCGACGCCCGGGCCATCGCGCGGCTGCCCTCGGTCGAGATCACCACCGCGGAGGTCGTGCTCAACAGCAGCATCACGCGCGAAGGGCTCCGCCGCACCGGGAAACTGGTCGGGGTGGACACGTCCTACTTCCGGCTGACCAATCTCGAGCTCGGGAATGGGGCCTGGTTCGGCCCGTTGCAGGTAGAGCGGGGGCTCCCGGTGGCGATCATCGGGAACGGTGTGCGCACCCGGTTCTTCACCACCGAGGATCCGATCGGGAAGCGGATCAAGGTGGGGCAGACCTGGCTCACGGTGGTGGGGGTCCTCGCGGACCGGCGGGTAAGCAACGAAACCGCGCTGCGCCTGGGCATCCGCGACGCCAACATGGACGTCTACGTCCCGGTGCACACCATGTTGCTGCGGTTCCGGAACCGGGCCCAGCTCACCCAGCGGGACATCGAGCTGGCGGCGCGCCCGGGGCAATTCGTGACCGCCGACTCCAGCGAGTCGGAGGAGCAGCGGCAGGAGCGCACCAACCGGAATCAGCTCGACCGGATCATCGTGCGGGTGGCGGACTCGAAGCTGGTGCCCTCGGTGGCGGAAGTGGCCCAGCGGATGCTGGCGCGACGGCACAACGCGGTGGTGGATTTCGAGATCAGCATGCCGGAGCTGCTGCTGAAGCAGGAGCAGCGGACCAAGACGATCTTCAATGTCGTGCTGGGCGCGATCGCCTCCATCTCGCTCATCGTGGGCGGGATCGGGATCATGAACATCATGCTGGCCTCGGTGCTCGAGCGCATCCGCGAAATCGGGGTCCGGCGCGCGGTGGGAGCAACCCAGAACGACATCCTCTTCCAGTTTCTGAGCGAGGCGGTGCTGATCAGCGTCGCCGGTGGCGTGGCCGGCATCCTGTTCGGCGCGGGGATTTCGCTCGGCATCGAGCGGCTGGCCGGCATCACCACGATCGTGTCCCTGCTCTCCGTGCTGCTCGCGTTCGGCGTCTCGATCACGGTGGGCATCGGCTTCGGGATCGTGCCGGCCTATCGTGCCGCGCGCCAGGACCCTGTGAATTGTCTTCGATACGAATGAGGGAAATGCGGATACTGACTAGGCTATTGGCTATCGGCTATTGGCTATCGGCTGCCGGGCTGGGGGGGGTCGCTGCGGCACCCCTCGCGGCGCAGCAGCAGCTCACCCTCCGGCAGGCCGTCGAGCTGGCCGACAAGCAGGGGTATCAGGCCAGGGCCGCCGTGTCCACGCGCGATGCCGCCCGCTACCGCGACCGCGCCTTCTTTTCCCGGCGGCTGCCCCAGTTTACGCTGGGGGGCACGCTGCCCTCGTACAACCGCTCCATCGTGCCGATCGACCAGCCCGACGGCACGACGCTGTTCCGCCCGCGGGACCAGACCAACACGTCGCTCACGATGACGATGTCGCAGCAGCTTCCGGTCACCGGCGGGAGCTTCTTCGTTCAATCGGCCCTGTCCCAAGTCTCGGTGAGCGGCACGAGCGCCTTCCGGACCTGGTCGTCGACGCCGATCAGCTTCGGGCTCCGCCAGGACATCCTCAAGCCGAATGTGGCGGGGTGGGACCGCCGGGAAGAGATCGTCCGGGCCGAGCTGTCGGAGCGGCAGTACCTGGAGGGCCGCGAAGACATCGCGACCCAAACGGCCACCGCCTTCTTCGACGTCTACTCCGCCAGGGTGAATCTCGAAACCCAGACCAAGAACGCGGCGGTAAACGACACCCTGTACACCCTGAACAAGGGCCGGTTCGAGGTCGGCAAGATCGGCGAGAACGACCTGCTGCAGAGCGAGCTGGCCTTGCTGAGGTCCCGGACCACGCTGGACGGCGCGCGGCTCGAGTTCGACCGCGCCAACGCGGCCCTTCGTCTGGCGCTCAATCTGCCGAAGAATGCCCCGCTCGAGATTGCGGTCACCGCCGAGGTGCCCGATTTCACCGCCGACACCGCGCAGGCGGTGGCCGAGGCGCTCCGCAACCGGGCCAGCGTGTCCGACGTGGCCTTGCAGGACGTGCAGGCCCGCCGGCGCATCACCGAGGCACGCCTCGGCGGCGGCGTGGGTGCCACGGTCCAGGCGAGCTACGGCTACAACGCCACGGCCGCGGAGCGACGGCTGGTGTATCGCGATCTGCTCGAGGCCCGCCAGTTCTCCATGTCGGTGCAGATCCCGCTGATGCAGTGGGGAGCCCGGGGGGAGATGGTCCGCGCCGCGGAGGCCGACCGCGACCGGACCGAGAGTCTGGGGCGGTCCACCATGGAACAGACGGCACAGGAAGCCCATTTCGCGGCGCTCCAGCTGGCCCAGGCGCGGCGGAACGTGGCCCTCTCCGCCAAGGCGGACACGGTGGCCGGCAAGCGGTTCGACGTGGCGCTCAACCGCTACGTGATCGGCCGCATCTTCATCGACAACCTGTACGTGGCCCAGGCCGAGAAGGACCAGGCCAGAGCGCAATTCGTCCAGGCGCTGAGGGG
>JAXIPC010000248.1:0-21519 GCA_045403135.1 Gemmatimonadales bacterium
GCGCCAGCACCGGAGCCAGGGCCAGCAGGAGAATCGAGTCGATGCTCATGGCGCGCGCACCACGACCGTGGACCCCAGCAAGAGAGCCACCGCCATCATCCCGAGCCCGGCCAGGAGGAACGGCGCCGGCGTCTCGTCCGCAGCCCGATACCGCCGGGCCTCGACCCGGGTGCGCTCGAGCTGATCGATCTGCTGGAAGATCCGGCTCAACGAGGCATTGTCGGTGGCGCGGAAGTATCGTCCCCCGGTCTTGGCGGCGATTTCCTTGAGCAGCACCTCGTCGATTTCCACCGGGAGCATCTCGTACCGGAACCCGGAGAGTCCTCGACCGGTAGGTATGCGGGCTTCCCCGTGCGTGCCGACCGCCACGGTGTAGACCTTGACCCCGTACGCCGCGGCGACATCGGCGGCGGTACGCGGATCGATCGCGCCGCGGTTGTTGACCCCGTCGGTGAGGAGGAGGACGACCTTGGATCGGACGGCGATCCGCCGCAGCCGATTGATCGCGGTGGCGAGGCCGCTGCCGATCGCGGTGCCATCTTCGAGCGCCCCCACGGTGAGGCCGTCCACCGCCTTTTCCAGCACGGCATAGTCCAGCGTCACCGGGATCTGGGTGAGCGCCTCACCCGCGAAGGCCACCAACCCGATTCGGTCGCCGTCGCGGCCCCGGATGAATCTGATGGCTTGCTGTTTGGCCACCACCAGTCGATTGGAGGGCGCGAAATCCTCGGCGAGCATGCTGCTGGAGACGTCAATGGCGATGACGATCCCGATGCCGTCCTTCCGGACGGTCGTCGGGCCGCCGGGAAAGATCGGGCCCGCGGCGGCGACGATCCACCCCGCGATCGCGAGCGCGCGGAGCACCGGCGGAATCCAGGGGATCCACCCGCGGCCCGCGGCGGCCACGGCCAGCGCGCCGTCACCCACCGGCGCCGCGGGTCCCTTGCGCCGCAGAATCAGCAGCAGCACCGGCAACAGCAGGAGGAGCAGCAGGAACGGGCGCGCGAAGGTCATGCGGCCGCCATGCGCGCCGCGCGCTGGCACAGCGCGGCCAGCGTCGCCGGGCTCCGCGGCGAGAAGCTGTTGAGGGAGATCTCGTCGAGTAGGCGCTGCAGCGCCGCCGTTTCCTCCAGGTCCTGGGTGGTGCGGAGCCGTTCCGCCAGCATCCAGGCCCATTCATGTAGCGCGGCCCGGTGCTCACCGTTCCGGGCCCAGCTCGCGAGTGCCTCCGGCGGCGTCGCCCAGGCCTCCGGCAATCGATGGACCCGACCGCGGCTCCGTCGCCGCCAGCGAAGGGCCGCAAGCGTCAGCACGACGAGCACCAGCGACACCAGCACCGCCAGCGGAATCCACGCGCGTGCCTCCAGCGGAAGCGGCACACTGGCCGGACGGGGCGCGAGCCGGGCGCGATCAGCGCCGGCGGGGAGCACGCTGGCCAGGCGCACCCGGACCGTGCCGACCGGGAGGGTGTCGGAGCGCCCGTCGCGCCGCACCAGGACCGGGCCGGGCATGGTGAGCACATGCTCTCCGGGATACCAGATCACCAGCGCGTAGCGGACCAGCGCCCCCGCCTCCCCGAGCTGAACCGAGGCCGGCCCCAGCTGCTGGCCCAGGGAGCCGAGCGACCAGGGCTGCGGACGCACGACGGCGGTTCCGACCTGGCCTAGGTTTCGCTCCACCCAGACCGTATCCCCGATGCTCGGGATCCCGGCTTGCGCCAGCAGCAGCAGGGCGAGCATCACCGGCGCCTCGAGCCCCGCCGCCGGCTGCGCATGCCGAACGCCCGGCGCAGCACCACCCCGAAGTCCTGGTCCAAGTCCAGCGTGATGTGCTCGACCCCGGCGCTCCGGAGCCGTTCGGCTCGCTGGACCCGCCGGGCGCGGGCGGTGGTCTCCCAGCGCCGGCGGGCGGAGGCGCTGCCGGTGTTGACCAGGGCCCGGCGTCCGTTCTCGGCGTCTTCCATCTCAACCCAGCCCGATTTGGGCGGTGCCACTTCACGAGGATCGTCCACCGTGATCGCGATGACTTCGTGACGGACCGCGAGCTCCCGGAGCGCGCGCTCCCAGCCCTCGGCCAGAAAATCGGAGAGGATTACCACGACGCTGCGGTGGCCCAGCACGTTCGAGGCGTAGTGTATGGCCTGGATCAGATTGGTGCCGCGGCGCTCCGACGCGAAGGCGAGCAGATCCCGGATCAGCCGGAGCGCATGCCGCCGCCCTTTGGCGGGTGAAACCACGTGCTCCACCTGGTCGCTGAAGAGCAGCGCGCCGACCCGATCCTGCTCGCGCGCGCCGGCCAGCGCCAACACCGCCGCCACCTCGATCGATCGCGCCGCCTTAGTCACCGGCGTGCCTACCCGCGTGGAGGCGGACTGGTCCACCATGAGCAGCAGAGTGAGCTCCCGCTCCTCGGTGAAGATCTTGACGTGGGGCGACCCGAGCCGGGCCGAGACGTTCCAGTCGATGGCGCGGAAGTCGTCACCCTGGTCGTAGGCCCGGACCTCGGCAAACTCCATCCCCTGCCCGCGGAAGACGCTGCGGAATTCGCCCGAGAAGAGCGAGTCCACCACGCCACGCGTGCGCAGAGCGATGCCCTTGACCTGCTTGAGGAGCTCGGCGGGGACGGGGGGCATGGGGCCTCACGGAGCCTTCACGGCGGTGAGCAGCTGCGCAATCACCCCGTCGGAAGTGACGTCCTCCGCCTCGGCTTCGAACGTGAGCACCAGGCGGTGGCGCAGCACGTCGCCGGCGAGGGCCCGGATGTCCTCCGGCACCACGAAGGTGCGGCCCTGGAGAAAGGCGTAGGCCCGCGCGGCCTGGGCGAAGGCGATCGAGGCGCGCGGGGATGCACCGTAAGCTATCAACGGGGCGACCGCCGGCAGCCCCACGCTGGCCGGCTCGCGGGTGGCACGGACCAGGTCCACGATGTAGTCCACCAGGCGCTGGTCGAGGTGGGTCTTGGCGATTGCCGCCCGGGCGGCGAGAATGCCCGCCGGGTCGAGCACCCGCTTGACCGGGATCGGGGCTCCGCTGCTCATCCGGACCAGCACCTCCCGTTCTTCGAGCCGGGACGGATACTCCACCCGCACCTTGAAAAGGAAGCGGTCGAGTTGCGCCTCCGGGAGGGGGTAGGTGCCCTCCTGCTCGATTGGATTCTGGGTGGCGAGCACCAGGAACGGCTCGGGCAGCGGATAGGTGGTGCCGCCGATGGTGACCTGGTGCTCCTGCATGGCTTCCAGTAGCGCGGACTGTACCTTGGCCGGGGCGCGATTGATTTCGTCGGCCAGTACCACGTGGGCGAAGAGCGGCCCTTTCCTGGGGTAGAACTCCTGGGTCTTCGGGTCGAACACCATCGTGCCCACGACGTCAGCCGGAAGTAGGTCCGGCGTGAACTGGATGCGCGAGAACGTGGCGTGAAGCACCTCGGCGAGTGTCCGCACCGCCAGTGTCTTGGCCAGGCCCGGCACGCCCTCGAGCAGGATGTGCCCTCCGGTCAGGAGGCCGATCATCAGGCGCTCCACCATGACGGTCTGTCCGACCAGACGCCGGCCGACTTCCTCCGCGACGTGTCGGAGCGGAATCGATTCCGGTGCCGGAATGTCGGATCGAGACACGGGCTGGGCCATCACGAACCTCGCGGTGACATCAGGGGGAGTGTTTGATCGCGCGGTAAATCGCCTTCTCCTCGGCCGCCGTGAGCCGCCGCCACTTGCCGACGGGCAATTCGCCCAGCCGGATCGGCCCATACGACAGCCGGGCCAGGCGCTCCACCTTGAACCCCAGCGCCTCGGCCCAGCGCCGAACGATGTGCTTGCGACCCTCGGCGAGGGTGACGTCCACGATGCTGCGCCCCTCCACACCCGGACGCACCCGGGCGGCGAGCGGTTCCACGGCCCGTCCTTCCACCATGACGCGGCGTTTGACCGCCTGCTCCACCTGCGCGGTGGGGAGCCCGTGCACCAGCGCGGTGTAGCGCCGCGGCACGTGGTATTTCGGATGACTGAGCCGCTGGACTGCATCGCCATCCGAGGTGAGCAGCAGCAGGCCCGTGGTCATCACGTCGAGCCGCCCGACGTAGGTGAGCCCCTCGGTCCGGGGGACGAAATCGAAGACCGTGCGCCGCCCCTCTTCATCCTTGGCGGTGGTCACCACGCCCATCGGCTTATGGAACGCGATCCAGGTGCGGGGCTTCTGGGTGATGCGCTTGCCGCGAACGGTGATGGTCTGCCGGTCGGGGTCCACCTTCGAGCCGAGGGTGGCCACTTCGCCGTCGACCTGAACCACCCGCTCCTCGATCAGCACCTCGGCGGCGCGGCGGGAGGCCACGCCGGCTCGCGCGAGGGCCCGCTGCACCCGCATCAGCGTCACGCGTCGGCGGCGACGTAGGCCGCGGCGTCGTCGTCCGGCCCCGCCATCTGCGGCTTGGCCGGCTGCAACGCGATGGTCAGCTCCTCCACGCGCGGCAGGTTGTTGAGGTCGGCCAGCCCCAGCAGTTCCAGGAAGAGCGGGGTGGTGCCGTAGAGGAGCGGACGGCCCAGTCCCTCGCTCCGGCCGGTGACCTCGATGACGCCCCGCTCCTGCAGGGAGCGCAGCACTCCGCTGGCCGAGACCCCGCGGATCTCCTCGATTTCGGCGCGGCCCACCGGCTGCCGGTAGGCGATGACGGCGAGGGTCTCCAGCATGGCGGGAGTCAGCCGCGGTTGCCGGGCGCCAAGCTGCGCGCGTTCGATCGCCGCCGCGAAGGCGGGCCGCGTCACCACCTGGTACCCGCCGCCGAGCTCGAGCAGCTCGACGCCGTGCCCGTCGAAATCGTAGTGTTCGCGGAGCTGTTCGAGGGCCGCGCGCACCTCGTCGAGCGAGGCGTCGGCGTCCAGCGTCACGAGCTCTTCGGCCGGGACCGGGCGCGCCGCGGCGAACAGCGCGGCTTCAATGAGCTGGGCGAGAGGAGTCACGGCGGATCACGAGCGGCGCGAAGACCGCGGGTTGGATCATGAAGCACTGCCCGCGCCTGGCAAGCTCGAGCAGTGCAAGGAGGAGCGAGAGCACATCCGAGATGGTGGGGCTCGGCCCCAGCGCGCTGGTCCAGACGAATTCTTCCCGCTCGGCCAGCAGCGTCCGCACCCGGAGCGCGGCGCCCTCGACGTTGAGCGGCCGGGCCACCACACTGTGCAGGACCGGATGGAGGATCGACGCGATGACCCGCTCCACGGCGGAGAGCAGATCCAGCAGGTCCAGGGTGAGCGGTAGCGGGGGCAGCTCCGGGGGCCGGGGCAGGTAGCCCCGCGCCAGGCGCAGCGCACGCCGGTCGGCCGCGGCGGACATCCAGTGGGCGACTTCCCGGACCTGCTGATACTCGAGCAGCCGGCGGACCAGCTCGGCCCGCGGATCTTCCCACGCCTCACCATCCTGGTTGCGCGGAAGCAGCATCTGGACCTTGAGCCGGACCAGGCGGCTCGCCATCTCCAGATACTCGGCGGCCGCGTTGAGCCCGAGGTGCTTGATGGCGGCGAGGAATTGATCGCCGATCCGCGCGATCGGGATATCCGCGATGTCGATCTGCTCCTCGCGGAGCAGGTGGAGCAGCAGATCCAGTGGGCCCGAGAACGACTCCAGCCGAACCACGAATCCCAGGCCCCCCAGGATCGCAGCGGCCTCGGGCGAGGGCGGGGCGATTCCGGTTGCCGGGGCATCCGGAATGAGGGTGGTGGTGAGCGCGGAAGCCGTCATCGCTGAAAGATGTTCCATTCAGGGCCCGCCGCGAAGGGGGTGGCTAACCCGAAGAACAGATCCTCGAGCGGCGGGATGCGTTGGCCCATCGCCAGGTTGGTGGCCACCTCCGCGGGCGAGATGCGGGCGATCGGGTTGAACGTCAGCCGTCCCTGCACCAGGGCGGTGTCGTCGCCCTGCTTGAGCGCCGCGTAGCCATGGGCGTACTCGTGCGCCACCAGGGAGAACGCGAGTACGGGCAATGCCAGTATGAAGTCGCCGAGCAGGGCGTGGTCCTCGGGCTGATGGGGACAACTTACACGCGGGACGCGGTTCCAGTCAACCTGCTCTCTTGCGTCAAGATATTGCCTGGACTATACTTACGCCTTCGCCGGCAGCGCCCAACTGCCCTGCCCCAGGACCATTCCCGACTCCCGAGGATGCGCAGTGCCGAGAACCCGATCCGCCAAGAAGCAGATGCGCCAGGCCAAGACGCACACCGCCCGCAATCGAGCCCAGCGGAGCGAGCTCCGCACCGCGCTCAAGAAGGTTCATGGCACCGTAGCCGTGAAAGACATCGCGGCAGCTCGGCAGGAAGCCATGAAGCTCCTCGATCGCGCCGGCCGCAAGGGGTTGATCCATCCCAACACCGCTGCACGGTACAAGAGCCGGATCGCCAGGGCGGCCAACAAGAAGTAGGAATCAGGAATCAGGAGTCAGGGATCAGGTGCATGTAAGAAGCCCCGCGATTTCAGGCGCGGGGCTTTCGTTTTTCACTGACTCCTGACCCCTGACTCCTGATTCCTAGAGAGCCGCCAATTCCGCCCCGCACCTCTCGCAATACCATTCGGTCGGCCGGTTGAGGGACCCGCACTCCCCGCACTTCAGCGTCTTGGCGATGCTCGTGCTGGGCCGGTCCTCGTGGTCGAGCGGACTCACAGCGGCGTGGGTGGGGCTGGCAGTCAAGCGTGAGCTGGGGGGCGCCGAGTCCAGGGTCACCGAGCGCAGGAACGCCAGCTCGTCCTGCTGCTGGGCCGGGGCCTGCCCGGGAGGAGGCGCCGGTGTCGGTGATTGCGGGAACGGAATGGCCCGGCTCGGGCCCGACTCGCGCGGCTTGGGAAGGCCACTACGGGCAACGAAACGCGGAGCCTCGGGACGGGGGAGCGGCGCCGCGGGAGTCTGATCCTTGACCAGTGTGAGCGCCGGCTGTTCCGCCGGCATCTCATGCATCGGGGGGATTTCGACGCCGTGCGTCACCGTCAGCCCGGGTTCGGGGGCCGGCCGGTGTGGCGGCGGGGGTTCAAGGTGGGCGAGCCCGGGCACCGGGGCGATGAGCAACTGCACCTCCTCGAGGCGGCCGATCTCGCTGGTGAGCCGCGCGAGCTCCTGATCGAACCCTTCGATCTTGCCCGAGCTCTCCAATTCCACCAGCTGCCATTCGTCGTCGGTGTACTCGCCCACGGCGTGCCGAAGCTCCGCCTCGGCGCGGACTTCCAGCTCCTCGCCGCGGAGCTGTCCGAATTCCCGGGATTGTGCCTTGAGGCCTTCCAGCGTGGAGGAGATGAGCTCGGCGTGGGTCCCTAGCTGGGTGACTACCTGGGCCAGTCGCGCTCGGTAGTCTGCCCGTACCTTGGTGCGAACCGCCTCCGGGGCCCGCGACCCGGCGACGTCGAGCCGGTCGAGCCAGCCGGTCAGCTGTTGCCGAGAGGCCAGGAGGCCCTCTATCTCGACAACGTTGTGCGACTTCTGATCGCTCATGCGAACCCCCGCCGAATCGCTGGTCCAGACTCCCCCAAGTCGTTCCAATCTAATGAATAAGCGCAATAGCGAAATGTGTACGCTTACTGACAGTCAAGAAACCGGACGGTCTGCCCGATTAAAGACCACTCGACCCCCTACGATGGTCACATCTGCCTGTCCCGTCAGCGTTTCGCCCATGAACGGGGAGTTGGCGCTCCTGGAGTGAAGATCCTCGCGGCGAACTGTCCAGCGCCGCGAGGCATCGAGCACCACCACATCGGCCGGCGCGCCGACCGCGAGGCTTCCGCCCGGCAGGTGGAAGATGCGGGCGGGCACAGTGCTCATCCGGGCGATCAGCTCGGGGAGCGAGATCAGCCCCGGTGCCACCAGCTCGCGGACGGCCAGCCCGAACGCCGTTTCGAGCCCAATGATGCCGTTGGGCGCGTCGTCGAATTCGCGCTCCTTGGTGTCGTAATGATGGGGCGCATGGTCCGACGCGATGCAGTCGATGGTGCCATCCTTGAGCCCGAGCCGGATAGCTTCACGGTCGGCAGCCTCACGCAGGGGTGGGTTCATCTTGGCGTTGGTGTCGTAGCCCAGGCATCGCTCGTGGGTGAGGGTGAAGTGATGCGGCGTGGCCTCGGCCGTCACCTTGAGGCCCTTGGATTTCGCCCAGCGGATCAGCTCCACCGAGCCCCGGGTAGACATGTGACAGAGGTGGACGTGACCGCCGGTCAGCTCGGCCAGGAGGATGTCGCGCGCCACGATGATCTCTTCGGCGGCGGACGGGATGCCCTTCAAGCCCAGGCGCGCAGCGATCAATCCCTCGTGCATGGCCCCGCCGGCGGCGAGCGACATGTCCTCGCAATGGTCGGCCACCGGAATGCCGAAAGTCTTGGCGTATTCGAGCGCGGTGCGCATCAGGTGGCTGGTGGCGACCGGCTTGCCGTCATCGCTCACCGCCACGGCGCCGGCCTGCACCATCTCTCCGAACTCGGTGAGCTGCTCGCCCTTCTGGCCCAGCGATACGGCTCCGATCGGATAGACCCGCGCCTTGCCGGCGCGGATCGACTGGCGCACCACGAATCCCACGGTGGCCTGGCTGTCGGTGACGGGATCGGTGTTGGGCATCGCGCAGACCGCGGTGAACCCGCCCGCCGCGGCCGACAGCGCGCCGGTGGCGATGGTCTCGGCGTGCTCGAAGCCGGGCTCGCGGAGGTGCACGTGGAGGTCGATCAACCCGGGTGCGACGACCTTCTCCGCGGCGTCGATCACTTCGATCCCCTGCCCGACCGGGATGTTGCGCCCCACCGCTTCGATCCGGCCGTCCTTGATATAGAGGTCGGCCACTCCGTCGGTGTTTCGGGACGGGTCGATGACACGGCCGCCGCGAATCAGGAGCTCGGTCATCGGTCATCCGCCTGGGATGCTACGCGCCAGTCGGGAGCCCCGCCGGCCAGGAGATAGAGAACGGCCATCCGGACCGCCACCCCGTTGGTGACTTGCGGCAGAATCACGCTGGCCGGGCCGTCGGCGACATCGCTGTCGATCTCGACGCCGCGGTTCATCGGCCCGGGATGGAGAATGACGATTTCCCGTCCGGCGCGGGCCAGTCGCTCCCGGGTCACCCCGAACACCCGGTTGTACTCGCGGAGTGAAGGAATGAAGCCGCCCTGCATGCGCTCCAGCTGGAGTCGGAGGACGTTGAGCGCGTCGGCCCAGGCGATCGCGTCTTCGATCCGGGGCAGGATCGCGATGCCAAGCTCGGCGAATTCCCGGGGGATCAGCGTGGCCGGCCCGCAGATGGCAACCTCGGCGCCGAGCTTCAGGAGTCCCCAGATGTTGCTCCGCGCCACGCGGCTATGGAGCACGTCTCCGCAGATGGCGACCTTGAGCCCCTCGATCCGGCCGAACCGGTCCCGCAACGTGAGCAGATCGAGCAGGCCCTGGGTCGGGTGCTCGTGTCTCCCGTCGCCGGCGTTCACCACGTTGGACCGGATCCGCTGGCCCAGAAACTCGGCCGCCCCGCTCGACGGGTGGCGAATCACCACCATGTCGATGCGCATCGCTTCGAGATTGCGCGCGGTGTCGACCAGCGTCTCCCCCTTGGACACCGAGGAGCCGCTGGTAGCGACATTCACCGTGTCGGCGCTGAGCCGTTTCTCGGCGAACTCGAAGGAGATTCTGGTTCGGGTGGAAGCTTCGAAGAAGAGATTCACGATGGTCTTGCCGCGGAGGGCGGGCACTTTCTTGATCGGGCGCTCGCTCACTTCCTTGAACGGCTCCGCGGTGTCGAGGATCAGGCGGATCTGCTCGGCCGAGAGGTATTCGAGCCCGACCAGGTCCTTGCCCAGCGTCACGGCCGTCACAGCGGTCCTCCCCGCACCAACTCCACGGCGTCCCGGCCATCGAGCTCTTTCACCGCGACGTCGACCCGATCGTCGGATCCGGTGTCCACCGTGAGCCCGGCGAAATCGGCCTGAATCGGGAGCTCCCGTCCGCCCCGGTCCACCAGCACCGCGAGCAGAATCCGCCGGGGGCGTCCGAAGTCGGCCAGCTCGTCAAGGGCGGCCCGGACGGTCCGGCCGGTATAGAGCACGTCGTCGACGATGACGACGGTCCTGCCTTCGAGATCATCGGGCAGGCTGGTTTCGCCCACCCGAGGCACGGGTCCAATGGTGGAGAGGTCGTCGCGATAGAGCGTGATGTCGAGCTTGCCCAGGGGAACCGAGGCGGCGGGCTTGGACAGCAGGGCGACGAGACGCGCGGCAAGTTCTACCCCGCGCCGCTGGATGCCCACCACCACAACGCCCTCGGTCCCGCCGCACCGCTCAACGACCCGATGTGCCATGTCAGACAGCGCGCGTGCCATGGCGGGGGCGTCGAGGAGCCGGGTGACCGAGGGCATCTCGGGCGGGGAAGCTAGTCCGCCCGGGTGTCAGCCGCAACCGCGCAGGGACCGAACTATTCAGCTCAATGAGCGCCGCTGAAGCCGAATGAAAGGTGAGTCGTGGCTCGCGGAGCTCGGGGTAGGCACGGTCCAGCAGGTTGCGGAGGCCAACCTGAATGGTGGCCCGGCCGGCCGACACGGGCTACCGCGGCATTCCGGGATGCAGGGCCGCTACCATCCTCCGGTACTTCGCCACTTGGTCCGGTCTGAGGACGGCAATTATCTCCTGAAGCGTTGAATCCAGGGTCGCGCGCAGGTGCGGTCGCATCGCATGCCAGGTTGAATCAACCGCCCCCTGGCGGCGGGCGAAGATTGCGGCGATCGCCTGGTGTTGCGCCGAGTCCAGACTCAGATCGTCTTTCAACCGGTGCAATAGATGATGAGAACCCATCTCGGCCGCTGCATGCGCCGGCGCGCGACGGCGTTCATAACCGACGCCAATAACCATCCCGGCCGTCAGCGTCACGGCGAGCAATAGCGACCCCTTCACCCAGGCCGGTACCGTCACCTCACCCCCCTTCCCTGACCACCGAGCAGCAGCGCGCCAATGTCGGGAGGATCCTCAGGCAGTATGATTGCCCTCCCCACATCGTCCGCGGGAGCCAGCGCCTGGGCCCATTCCGCGTTGAAACTCCTCGCCGATGAGTCCTCAGCCGGCAGCATGGTGAACGCCAGCGCCGCCGCCAGCAAAAGCGACGCGGCAACCCAGCTGGCGCGCGAGTGCGCGAACCAGTCGAAGCCGCCCACTGGGGCCTCGCGTGTCGCCTCGGTCACAACTCGTTCGGCGAGCGCGTCCCAGTGGCCGGCGTCATCACGGACCTGCGTTGTATCGAACAGATCAGGCATGGTCACCTTCGGTTAACACATCGCGAAGCGCCGCGCGCGCGCGGAACACATGTTGCCGCACCGTGGATTCGCTGATCCCGTGCATCGCCGCGACCTCTTCGGTGGACAGATCTCGAACCGCCACCAGCTCGAAGCATGCCCGTTGCATGGGAGAAAGGTTTTCCATGGCGCGTCTCACGGCCGTGGCATCCAGGCTCACCAGAAGCCCAGCGTCGGCTGGCGGGGACATCGATGCCGCGATGGTTCCCTTCCCCCACAGCCGCAACAGTCGCTCCCGCCGCACATCGCGTGACCTGCGGTTCGCCGCCAGCCGTCGGACAATCGCGAAGAACCAGGGGGCAAACGGACGCCCGGCGTCAAACGTATGCACATTTCTGTGCACAACGGTAAAGGCGTCCTGCACGATGTCCTCCGCCTCGTCGCGATCCCCCAGCAGCTGCGCGGCAAGCAAGGTTGCCGCCCGGATATAGCGCCGCACCAGCACGGCAAACGCAACGTCGTCGCCCCGGGCTGTGGCCGCGAGGAGCTCCGCATCTATGCGTCCATCATCGCTCACGCGGCGCAACCGCAGGGTGGGACACTTCTCTAGCGCGCGCCGGAGTTGTCGACCACACCGGCCGCCGCATCAGCCGGTCTTCTTGCGCAGCGTGAATGTGACCTCACCATCTTCACAGGACAGATTCCCTTGCAGCAAGTCGGGATCGTGCGGTGTCGCAGCGGTCAAGACCGCGGTCGCCTTGCACGAGGTGCCCGATAGATCCTGCGTCCAGTGAATAGTGGCGCCATCCATCACCACGTTACTGGCAGCGCCGGCCCGGATGGGCTGATCTGTGCTCATCCGGAGTGTAACGTTCCGCACACTATCGTGCGTGACCATCATGTCCAGTCCGCTGGAAAACCCCCGAGCGGAGCTGAGCGTTCCCTTCCAGCTCCCATGCAGAAGCGCGTGCATGGCGGCATGTTGAGCAGAATCCGGTCGAGTGTGCCCCTGGCCATGCGGGGGCCTCTGGGAGTGAGAGGGTGAGTGCGTCTGGGCCAGCGCCGGTACGGCACCGGCCAGGATGAGCGAGGCACTGAGAGCGAGGCCGCGGATCATGTGAGACTCCCGTGAAACAGGTTTGGGCAGAGAGGACGACTTCCTGAACCACTCACGTCGCCCCTACTCACACAGGTTCGTGCGAGCGCCGTGTCTGTTTACAAGGCGAGCATTCTCCTTCACAACCTAGCCGGGCTCTTCGGCCGATTCTTTCGCGGTGATCCTGCGCAGCAGCGGGGCGAGGGTACCGGCGGCAGGTCGGTAGGGCTACCGCCGGCGACGGATCGACCAATGAATGGATTGGATGCGCCAGCCGTCCGCGGAGCGCGCCAGTACCGCGAGCTCCGCCCCGAGGCTGGTCACCGGCTGCCCCTGCGCTCCCGGTCGTTTCTGACGTCGACCACGCCCAGGCCCCCGAACCTCTGCGAGTTTGACCGATGGCTTGTCCGTTGAGTTCTCCAAAAAGGGGGACTAATTTTCTCGTATATACTAGTTGAAACTCATTCTCATCTTTTACAGGACCGGTCATGAAGTTCACCTCACCTCCCTCGACCCTTCCCTTGATCGCCATCCTGACCACCTTTGCCGTCCCCACCGTCTGCGGCCAAACCGCCACGACGGTCGGCGGGTACGGTGAGATCCACTACGCCAACTCCAACCGTTCCGGCGCTCGCGGCGAGGGTAACGTCAAGCGATTCGTGCTCTATTTCGCGCATTCGTTTAATGAGCGCATCACCTTCCGGTCGGAGCTGGAGGTGGAGGACGCCAAGATCGAAGGCGGCGAGAGCGGGGGCGAGGTGGCCCTCGAGCAGGCGTATCTCGACTTTCGCCTCGGGGATCATGCCACGGTCCGAGCCGGCCTGGTGCTGGTGCCGATGGGCATCCTGAACGAAACCCACGAGCCACCGACCTTCAACGGAGTGGCTAGGGCCGACTACCACTCGGTGATCATCCCAACCACCTGGCGCGAAATCGGGGTTGGGATCGCTGGAGTCGTGCCGGGCGTGATGGGCCTCGCCTATCGTGCCTATCTCGTCAACGGTCTCCTGGCCGAGGGGTTCACCGCTGAACGAGGGATCCGTGGCGGCCGTCAGGAAGGCAAGGAGGCCAGCTTCGCCAATCCCTCGCTCACCGGCCGCCTCGAATACTCCCGGCCGGGCCTCAAGCTCGGCGCGGCGGGCTACTACGGAGGCAGCGCCAACGGAGACCCGCGCATCGGCACCGGGACTTTCTCTGCTCCCGTCGCCATGCTCGCCGCCGACGCGCGATTCGACACCGGCCCCTGGGCCTTCCGAGCCGAGGCCGCGTGGACCTCGCTCGGCAAGGCTGCGGCCGTCAACGCCGCGTTCGGGGAAGACGTCGGAAGCCGGACGACCGGTTGGTACGGCGAAGGGGCCTTCAACCTCCTGCACCTGTTGATTCCCGCTTCCAGCGCGCAACTCAATGGATTCGTCCGCTACGAGCGGCTCAACACCCAGTCCGCCGTCCCGGCCGGCGTGACGGAAGATCAGTCGTTCGCCCGGCGGGTTACAACGGCCGGCCTCACCTGGAAGCCCATCGGCAACGTCGCCATCAAAGCCGACTACCAGTTCCGCCGCAATCGCGCCAAGACCGATCAGGACGACATCGTGCGACTCGGCATCGGCTACCAGTTCTGAGGGTGCCGAACGGAATGCGGAGCCTCATCGTCCTCGGGTGCCTGTTCGGCCATCCGGTCGGGGCGCCGGCACAGACCCCGTCTCCCGCCAAGGTGAGCGCCTCACTGGGCCGCGTGTTCGGTCACGCGCTGGTGGTCGACAGTGTGCGGATCGACAGCGTCGTGGTCCTTCGCGTGCGGCGGGCCGATTCGCTCCTCGGCTTTGCCCGGGCCCGGAACGTCAAGGGCAAGGATCAGCCCATCACGTTTCTCGTGGCCATCGATCCGGCAGCGCATCTCCGGGACGTGGACGTGCTGGTGTACCGCGAGCCCTATGGCGGTGAGGTGGCCTACGAGAGCTGGCGCAAGCAATTCCGGGGCAAGAGTGCGGCCGATCCGCTCACGGTCGGCCGGGATATCAGGGGCATTTCCGGAGCGACCATCAGCGTGAACGCCGTCACCGAAGCCGTCCGTCACACCGTGGCGGAGTTCGCGCGATGGCTCGAGCAGGGACTGCTCCGATGAGCGCTCCGAGCCTCACCTGGGCAGACTTGCGGCGTCCGATCCGCACGCTCGCCGCCTGGCTGACCGTAGTGCAGCTCGTGGGGTACACCACGTCCCTGGTGTTCGTCTGGTGGACGACCCGGCTGGTGCCCTCGGGCATCGGAAGCCACTACCGCGGGAGCGACCCGGCAGGCACCGAGGGGACGATGCAGTTCGCCAAGTCTTTCGGGGAGATGCTCACCATCACACACACCCACCTGCTGGCCATGGCGGTCATCTTCGCCATCACCGGCGCCGGTGTGGCACTCTGCGGCTCTCTGTCCGAGCGCGCGCGTCGCCTGCTCATTGCCGAGCCGTTTGCGGCGCTGCTGGTCTCCTTTGCCGCGATGTGGCTCATGCGCTATCTCGACCATCGGTTCGCCTGGCTGCTGGAGGCCTCCAGTCTCCTTATGACGATCACGTTCTACGCCCAGTCGGCGCTGGTGCTGCGCGAGCTGCGCCGCGTTCGCGAGCGGGAACCCCGATGAACCGACGCAGCTTTCTGGGGATTGCGGCGTCCGGTCTCGGCGGCCTCGTGTTGCCGCGCCACCTCGTCGCGAGTGGTGCCGGCGACGGTGAGCGCCTGGTGGAACGGTGGTCCTGGGCCATGGGGCAGCCGGTGCACATCACGCTGTTCGCGGTGACAGAAGACGCGGGTCTGGAAGCGGCGTCGCTGGCGCTGGCCGAGCTTCGCCGGATTGAAGCGGCCCTGTCGCTCTTCAACCCGGCCAGCGACCTGGTTGCCTTGAATGACCGGGCCGGCCGCGGGCCGGTGCGGCTCTGCCCCGATCTGCTGGATGTTCTCCGGCGCGCCGTGGAGTTTCGCATTCGTACAGGGGGGGCATTCAACCCTGCCGTGGAGCCCCTGATGCGCGCGTGGGGCTTCCGCGCCCCGCGCAGCAGCGCGCCGAGCGCAGCGGAGCTCACGGCGGCAAGCCGTCAGGTCGCCGCAACCCGGCTCGAGCTGGGTGAGGGCACCGCGAGCCTTGGTACCCGTGAGGGGCAGCTCGATCTCGGAGGAATCGGCGTGGGCTACGGACTTGATCGCGCCGGAGACGTCCTGCGAAAAGCCGGGATTCGGCGGGCTCTGGTGGACGTGAGCGGGGATCTGATTGCGCTGGGAGCCCCGCCCGGGCGAGCGGGCTGGGAAGTGGATATCGCGACCGGCACCCCGAATCGGAGTGCCGGCACGGTGACGATCAGGGACGCCGCCGTTGCCACCTCCTCAAATGCAGAGTCCGTGGTTCGCTACCCGCACGTCGTGGCCGGCCACGTCATGGATCCGGCTTCGGGCAGACCGGCGCGCGCGCTGGCCCAGGTATCGGTGGTCGCGGCGACCGCGACCGAAGCTGACGCGCTCTCCACCGCCATGCTGGTCTCTGGACTCCGGCCTCCAGGAGTCCGGGAACTCATCGCCCTGCCCTGAGCGTGGGGGCGGGCCGCCGAACCCGGGTCATCAGCCGAACCAGGAAGATGACCGCCAGCGCGGCGGCATAGAAGAGCGGAAGCCTGATGTCCTTCTTCTGCGACCAGAAGAAGTGCAGCAGGCCAAGCCCCGCGGCGAGGTAGATCAGCCGGTGAATGGCATGCCAGCGTTTGCCGCCCAGCCGGCGCACCATCGCCAGCGGCGAGGTGATCGCCAGCACCGACAGGATGAGCAGCGCCGCGAATCCCACCGTGATCCAGGGACGTTCCACCACTTCTTTCGTCAGATCCCCGAAGCTGAGCTCCAGGTCGAAGACCAGGAAGATCGTGAAGTGAATCAGCGCGTAGAAAAATGCGAACAGCCCGATCAGCCGCCGCACCTTGACCAAACCGTTCCAGCCGGCCAGGCGGCGCAGCGGCGTGATGGTGAGCGTTATGAAGAGGATGATGATCGCGGTGCGGCCGGTGAAGTGCTCCATTCCTTTCACCGGCTCGGCCTCGAGGTTGCCGGTCAGGAAAGCCCAAACCTGGTAGGCGAGCGGCGCGAGCCCCGCCACCCAGAGCATCGGCTTGACGATGCGCCGGATGATCTGCGCCTCGGTCACCGGGCCGCTCAGTAGTTGGCGCGCAGATCCATCCCGGCGTACAGCGACGCGACCTGGTCGCCGTACCCGTTGAACATCAGGGTGGGTCTCTTGAAAAACTGGCCGAGGGGCCGTTCCTTGGCCTGGCTCCAGCGGGGATGGTCGACGTTGGGATTGACGTTCGCGTAGAAACCGTACTCGTTCGGCGCCGCGATGTTCCAGGTGGTGGCCGGCTCCTTCTCGACCAAGCGGATCTTGACGATCGACTTGACCCCCTTGAAGCCATACTTCCACGGCACGATCAGCCGGACCGGGGCGCCGTTCTGATTCGGCAGCGGCTTGCCGTACACTCCGGTGACCAGCAGGGTCAGCGGGTGCAGCGCCTCGTCCATCCGCAGCCCTTCGACGTACGGCCAGTCGAGCACCCCCCGCCGCTGGCCCGGCATCTGGACCGGGTCGAGGAGGGTGGTGAATTCGACGTATTTGGCCTTGGTGCCGGGTTCGAGCTTCTTGATCACGTCCCGCAACGGGTAGCCGAGCCAGGGCGCCACCATCGCCCAGGCTTCGACGCAGCGGAACCGGTAGATGCGCTCTTCCGCCGTCATGCCCTGGAACAGGTCCTCAACCGAATACCTCGCAGGGTTCTTGACGTCGCCCTCGACCGAGATGCTCCACGGGCGTGGCTTCAACGTGTGGGCGTTCTCTTTGGGGTCTTCTTTGCCGGTGCCGAACTCGTAGAAGTTGTTGTAGCTGGTGATGGTGTCGTACGAGTCCGGCTTGAGCGAGTCCTGGGCCCGCAATGACCGGGGCAGCCCCGCGGTGCCAACCAGCCCCAGCCCGACGGACGCCAGCCACTCCCGTCGGCCCCAGAACAGGCGTTCGTCGGTGATTTCGCGGCTGGGAATGTCCTGCGGTTTCCGGATCAGCATGGTCGCTCCCTCAGAGGGCGTCGTGGTAACCTAATAACGTCGCCCGGGCGGGAACGGTTTCTTATCAGGTTACTGGGGAATCAGGGGATCCCCGGTGTCCCGGATAAACGGACAGGGCGGGATTCGAACCCGCGAAACCCTTTCAGGTTTACACGCTTTCCAGGCGTGCCTCTTAAACCACTCGAGCACCCGTCCCGGCGCGACAACTTATCCGGACCCGCGGCAACCCGTCAACGCGATGAGCCCTCAGGCGAGGCCGGCTATCGCTTGCGGGTGCCGGCGCGTCGGGCGCGGGCGGGCCGCTTGGCCGGGCCCCGGTCTTTCCGGGCGGCGATCAGGTCCACCGCCTCTGCCAGCGTGACTTTCTGCGGGTCCTTTCCCTTCGGGATCGAGGCGCTGATCGATCCGTGTTTGACGTAGGGGCCATACTGGCCGTCGTATACCGCCACGGGGGCCGCATCCTCCGGATGGGGGCCCAGCTCCTTGATCGGCGCGGGCGCCGCGCGCCGACCCCGGCCTACTTTGGGTTGGGCCAGGAGATCGAGCGCCCGAGGGAGCGTGACGGTCAGCACGTGATCGTCACCCTTGAGCGAGCGATAGTCCTTTCCCTCTTTGCCTTTGTCGTGCACGATGTACGGGCCGAACCTCCCCTGCCCCGCCAGGATCTTTCCCCCATTGCCGGGGTGAGAACCCAGCAAACGCGGCAGCGCCAGCAGCCCTACCGCGATGTCCATGGTGACGTCCTCGGGCTTCATCCCCTTGGGCAAGCTGGCCCGCTTGGGCTTGGGGTTCTCGTCGGTGACGGGGGCCAGCTGGACGTAGGGACCGTACTGGCCGGTGAGCACCATGATGGGCTCGCCGGTGTCGGGGTGATGGCCGAGGACGTCGGGGCCCTCGCGCTTCTGCCGGAGGATTTCCTCGATCGTTTCCATGCTGAGATCGGCGGGCGCCGCATCGCGCGGCAACGAGGCGCGCAGGATTTCCCCGTGGCGGTCCACCTCGACGTAGGGACCGAAGCGGCCGATGCGGATGGTCGCATCCTGGAGCCCGCCCACCTCTACGGTGCGAGCCTCGGCGGGGTCGATCTTCTTTTCCCGCGTTTCCACTTGTTTCTGAAGCCCATCCTTGCCCAGGTAGAACTGGGTGAGATAGGGCAGCCATTCGGCGGTGCCCTCGGCGATCTCGTCGAGCTGCTCCTCCATCTTGGCGGTGAACTTGAGATCCACCAGCTTGGGAAAATGGTGCTCCAACAGCCCGGTAACCGCGAAGGCGGTGAAGGTCGGCACCAGCGCCTGACCGACCTTCTGCACGTAGCCCCGCTCCACGATGGTGCCGATGATGCTCGCGTAGGTGCTGGGCCGCCCGATGCCGTCCGCCTCGAGCTCGCGGACCAGGCTGGCCTCGGTGAATCGCGCCGGCGGTTGCGTTTCGTGTGAAAGGGCGTCGATCCCGACGCAGACCGGTTTGTCTCCCACCTCCAGATGGGGCAGCAGTAGTTCCTGATCCTCGAGCGCCGCTTCCGGATCGTCGCTGCCCTCCACGTAGGCGCGGAGAAATCCGGGAAAATCAATCCGCTTTCCGGTGGCGCGGAAGGTGGCATTGTCCACGTCCAGCGTTACCACCAGGCTGGTGATCCGGGCATCCGGCATCTGGCAGGCGACGGTGCGCTTCCAGATCAGATCGTAGACGTCGTAGTCCCGCCCCGTGAGCTTGGTTTCGTCCGGCGTGCGGAAGTGCGAGCCGGCCGGCCGGATGGCCTCGTGCGCTTCCTGGGCGTGCACGTTCTTGGCGCTGTAGTGACGCGGCTTCTCGGCCAGATAGCTCTTGCCGTAGAGCCGTTCGACACACGCGCGGGCGGCGGTGATGGCCTGCTTGGACAGGTGCACCGAATCGGTGCGCATGTACGTGATGTAGCCGTTCTCGTACAGGTTCTGCGCCACGCGCATGGTTTCGCGGGCCGAGAGCCGGAGCTTGCGGTTGGCTTCCTGCTGCAGGGTCGACGTGGTGAACGGCGCGGCCGGCCTCCGGATGCCGGGCTTCTCCTCGCTGCCCGCGACGATCCAGCTCCTTTTTTGGAGCCGGTCCCGGAGCTTCTGGGCCGCGGGCTCGTCGAGCAGAACCACGTCCCGGTTCGGCAGGAGTTTTCCGGTCTTCTCGTCGAAGTCCTTCCCGGTGGCGATGCGCTTGCCCGCGAGGACAACCAGCTCCGCGTCGAACTCCTGCTTGGCATGGCTGAGGTGGGCCTTGAGGTCCCAGTACACCGCCGCCCGGAACGCCCGCCGTTCGCGTTCCCGGAGCACCAGGAGCCGCACCGCGACCGACTGAACCCGGCCGGCCGAAAGCCCATAAGCGATTTTTTTCCAGAGCAGCGGCGACAGGGTGTAGCCGTACAAGCGGTCGAGGATCCGGCGCGTCTCCTGGGCGCGGACCAGCCGGTCGTCCACTTCTCGGGTCGAGTCCAGCGCTTCCCGGATGGCCTCCCTGGTAATCTCGTGGAAGACCATTCGCCGGACCTTCATTTTGGGCGCCAGGACCTGGGCCAGGTGCCAGGAGATGCTCTCGCCTTCGCGGTCTTCGTCGGTGGCGAGGATCAGCTCGTCGGCGCCCTTGAGGGCATCCTTGAGCTCCTTGACCACCTTCTTCTTGTCCGCCGGTACCACGTACAGGGGCTCGAAGTCGTTCGCGACGTTGACGCCGAGTCTGGCCCACTCTTCTCCTTTATACTTGGCCGGAATGTCCGCAGCCTTGTCCGGCAGGTCCCGGATATGCCCCATCGAGGCCGCCACGTGGTATCCGCGAGGCAGGAAGTCCCGGATGGTCCGGGCTTTGGTGGGCGACTCGACGATGACCAGCGATGCCATGAGTCTCCTTAAAGACGAAACGCCGCGTTTACTTCGCGGCTCGGGCTAACTTAGTACCATCCTGACCTCCCTGCTGTCAATGACGTAACCGAACCGCCGCCGCCGCAACCGGTTGCGCGCCGGCAATGGCGCCCCACGCCACCGGCCCTATGTTTCTCCCGTCTCATTCCCCATTCCGGAGCGCACTATGGGCAGGCTGATCCTCGGCGGCGTCATCCTCCTGGTGGCGTTCGTCGTTCGAACGGCGGGCGCGGGCCTCAAGGGCGCCGGCGGCAAGAGCTCGGGCCTCGTGAATCTGCTGAGCCTCGGATTGATCGTGCTCGCGGCCATCATCCTGCTCGGCTCGACCGTGGTGGTGATCGATGCGGGCCAGGTCGGGGTCCGCCACGCCTTCGGCAAGGTGGCAGCCGAGCCGCTGCTGAGCGGCGTGCGCATGGTACCGCCCTGGTCGCAGGTGGAGTACTACTCTACCCGCGAGGAGCAGTTCCCCGGCCCGCGCCGAGGCCGAGGTCATGCAGGCTCTCTCGGCCGAGCAGATGGCGATGCAGGTGGACGTTGCCGTGCGGTGGCAGATCGATCCCCAGGAGGCTCCAAAAATCTTCACGGAGATCGGCGCGGAAGAACAGATCAAGGCGGTCGTGCTCAACGCGATTCGGAACGGGGTGCGGGACGGGATGGCCCAGTTCTCCATCAACAACATTTCGGAGCGGAGCCGGATTTCGGAGGTCATGCGGGCGGAAGTCGACAGCGCGCTGGTGACCCAGCCGCGGGCCGGCGGCCTCCCGTTCCGCATCGCCACGGTGACGGCGTTCTTCCTGCGCAATCTCCAGCCGCCCGAGCAGGTGGTCAACGCGATCAACGCGAAGATCGCCCAGGAGCAGCAGATTCAGACCGAGAAGCACCGGGTGGAAGTGGCGCGGCTCCAGTCGGAGCAGCAGAAGTACCTGAACATCACGCTGACGCCGGAAGCCTTGATGAAGCAGTACCTCGAGGTGCTCCACGACATGCGGCAATCCAACAACCTGGTGGTGCTCATCCCCACCGAGGGAGGCACGCCGCTGCTCGACCTGGCCACGCTACGGCGTAACCTGGCCCGTCCTCAATAGCCCTCGATAGAAAAAACAGCCTCCATCCTGCCGGCGACCCGGACGCCGGTCGGATGGAGTGCGTGATGCACGTACGGCTCTATCACGGCACGGCGGGGTCGCGGCGCGCTGCCTCCGGCGCATCGCTCAGGCGGATTAAGATTCCGCGCGATGCCGAA
>JAXIPC010000245.1:0-4479 GCA_045403135.1 Gemmatimonadales bacterium
CCCGCTGGAGCGCCCGGCGCTTCCGAGACTTCACGACGGTGGTCCGGATACGGCTGGCTCCTTTGGGGCCCTTGGGGCGCTCCAGGATGCCCAGGACGGCCACCTTGCCCTCCATGCCCCGGCTCTTGATGACACGGCGGCGCTTGCCGGGGTGCATGTTCTTGGACCGGCCCCCGATGAAGGACTCGTCCACCTCTACGGCCCCCTCGAAGGTGCCGAAGCCGTCCGACCGCATGGCCAGCCGGATGCGTCCCAGCATGAACCAGGCGGTCTTTTGGGTCACGGCCAGCGCCCGGGCCACCTCGTAGGAGCTGACCCCGTTCTTAGCGTTGGCGAGCATCCACAGGGCCGGGAGCCACTTGTCCAGGCCAAGGGGAGAGTCCTCGAAAATGGTCCCCACTTTGACCGAGAATTGCTTCCGGCACGCCCGGCATTTCCAGATCCGTCGGGTCTTGAGGAACATGGGGTTCTCGCCCTGGCAGCGGGGGCAAACCACCCCGTTGGGCCAGCGCAATTCCACCAGGAACTTGAGCGCCGCGTCGGGGTCGGAGAAGTAGGCGACGGCATCGGCCAAAGTGGTTGGCGTATCGTAGGATCGAAGCATGGCCTCAATCTACTTCAAAGGGCTGGGTGTGTCAAGTATGTTATTGCCCAATCTAGTTTTGCGTCCGATGACCGTCAAACGACGCTCAAATCGTGACCTACGAGCCACTGATTTTCCACATGAAGCAAAGATGTGTAAGTCATGTTGAACAATGACTTACACGTTACACTCAATGTTGACAATAAGTGGTGAGCCCATCTGCAATGAAGTCCGTTACTTCCGCCCCGCGAGCCGGGTTTTTTCCCATTTCCACGTGTGGAAAACCCGCTGAATTCACAGGAATGTGGAGCCGCGATTTCCCCTCGGAAAGTTCCCTGCTCCTGGGACGACGCGATGTGGATAACCATCCGCTGGCTCCTATCAATAACTTGCAGGTCCCTGCCCACCCGGTGTGAATGTCGTGGACAAGGGTTTTCAACAAAAAGGTCGGATGGGCGGATAGGCGGATGGGCGGATGGGCGACGGTTGGATTGGCGAGGCCACCACAGGAGCGCCGATCGATAGCACCCTCTGAAGCTACGTCTGACCGCCTGACCGCCCTTCCGTCTATCCGCCCATCCGACTATCCGCCTATCCGACACTCCGCCTGTCCACTTAAATTCTGGCACTCTCAATCAGGCGCTTCGCACTTTTGGCCAGCAAGACCGCCAGCATCCGCCGCACCAAGATCGTTGCCACGCTCGGCCCCGCCTGGGAGCAGCCCGAGCAGATGCGCTCCCTCCTCGACGCCGGTGTCAACGTCGTCCGGATCAACTCCAGCCACGGCACTCCGGAGATCCGAGGGCGCTGGATCACCGATCTCAAGGCGGTCCTGCGGGACCGGAGCGACTCCACCGCCATCCTGGTTGACCTCCAGGGCCCTCGAATCCGGGTGGGTGACCTCCCGGAGCCCCGAAATCTCATGGTCGGCGAGTCCCTGGTATTCGCTCCGGAGCAGTCGGCCGCGGTCGGCGAGATCCCCACGACCTACGACGGGCTTGCCGGAGACGTGGGGCCGGGGAGCCGGATCCTACTCGACGACGGCCTGATGGCCGTGGATGTGACCGTCGTCCGGGGCGACCGGGTGCACGGCACGGTGCGATTCGGCGGCGTGCTCAAGGCGCACAAGGGGATGAATCTCCCCGGCATCGAGGTCAGCGCCCCCTCGATCACCGAGAAGGACCGGGAGGACGCCGCCGCGGCAGCAGACCTGGGCGTGGATTTCATCGGGGTGAGCTTCGTCCGCCGTCCCGAAGACCTCGAGGCCATTCGTCGCTTGCTCCCGAAATCGATCAAGCTGGTCGCCAAGATCGAGAAGGACACCGCCCTGCAGCACCTCGACGGGATCCTCGAAGTGGCCGACGTGCTGATGGTGGCCCGGGGAGACCTGGGCGTCGAGCTGCCCTTCGAGCAGGTGCCCCTGGTCCAGAAGCGGCTGATCCGGGAGGCCAACCGGCATGGCAAGCCGGTGATCACCGCCACCCAGATGCTCGAGAGCATGATCCAGGCGCCCCGGCCGACCCGCGCGGAAGCGTCCGATGTGGCTAACGCCATCCTCGACGGCACCGACGCGCTGATGCTGTCGGCGGAGACGGCCATCGGGGCCTACCCGCTCGAGGCGGTCCTCGCCATGGACCGGATCGCACGGGAGGTCGAGGGACAGCGGCACGAGGCGGAGCACCAGCAGTCGTGGGAGGCCTCTACCCTGCAGCTTCGCCGCCCACATGCCTCCGAGCGCACTGAGGACGCCATCGCGCTGGCGGTCTGCGCCGCGGCCGATCTTCTCAAGGTGCCGCTCATCGTCTGCCTCACCTCCAGCGGCTTCACCGCGCGCACGGTCGCCTCGTATCGCCCGACCGTGCCCATCCTCGCGGTCACCCCCGAGCCGGAAACGCTCCGGCAGCTTTCCCTGGTGTGGGGCGTCATCCCGACCGGCATCGACCACTATCCCGACTACGACAAGGTGGTGCCGGTCACCCGGGCGATCATCCGCAAGATGGGACTGGCCCAGCCGGGAGAGCGGGTCGTCATGACCGCGGGCGTTCCCTTCGATGTGGCCGGCACCACGAACTTCCTCAAGATCGAGACCGTCTAGCGCATGCGACTGACGCTGCTGGGCACCGGGACCTCGTTCGGCGTGCCCCAGATCGGTTGCGACTGCGCGGTGTGCCACTCAGCCGATCCGCGGGACCGCCGAACCAGGACCGCGGCGCTGATCGAGAGCAACGGAGTCACTCTGCTGGTCGATACGCCGCCGGAGCTCCGCCTCCAGCTCCTGGCCGCCGGGACCCGCCGAGTGGATGCGGTACTCTTTACCCACGCGCACGCGGACCATGTGGGGGGGATCGACGATCTGAGAGCCTTCTCGCTGGGGCGAGCGGAGCCGCTCATCTGCTTTGGCGCTCCCGAGACGGTGGATTTCCTGCGGGCCTCCTACCGCTACATCTTCGACGAAGCGGTGACCCCCTATGACGGCACCTCCAAGCCGCGTCTGGCGCTGCAGACGGTCGAGCCGGAGCGGCTCCTCGACGTGGCGGGGCTCGCGGTGCTGCCGCTGGCGTTCGAGCACGGACGCAGCACGGTCCTGGGATTTCGGGTGGGCCCGGTGGCCTACCTTACCGATGTGAAGCGGGTGCCGGAGGCGGCGCGCGAGCGGCTGCGCGGGCTCGAGGTGCTGGTGCTCAACGCCCTCTGGTGGCGCCCGCACCCGACCCACCTCAGTATTCCCGAGGCCATCGAAACGGCCCGGAGCATCGGGGCCCGCCGGACGATCCTGACGCACCTGACCCACGAGACCGGTCACGCCGAGCTGGCGGCCCGTCTCCCGGAGCACATCGAGCCCGGCTTCGACGGGCAGACCCTGGAGATCGCCCCATGAAGCTGCACTACGGACGGATCTTCGCGGACAAGCTGGACGGGACCCATGGGCTGCCCCGGTCCCGGTTCCAGGACCTGGTGCAGCGCTTCCCGACTGTTCTGGCCGAGGTCCGGGCCCGGCGGCGAGAGGGCGAATACGGCTTCTATGATCTGGGCGAGCAGACCGAGACCATTGCCGCGATCCGCCGTTTCGCCGAAGGGGTGGGCCAGGCGTACGACCACGTGCTGGTCCTGGGCATCGGTGGCTCGGCGCTGGGCACCAAGGCGCTGGTCAACGCGCTCCGGCCGCCGGCATGGAACGAGCTGGACGACGAAGCGCGGGAGTTTTACCCGAGAATCACCGTCCTCGAAAACGTCGACCCCAGCTCGATCGCGGGCGCGCTTCGGCGGATCGATCCGCGGCGGGTGCTGGTCAACGTGATCAGCAAGTCGGGTGGCACCGCCGAGACCCTGGCGCAGTATTTGGTGGTCCGGGCCTGGCTCGACCAGGCGTTGGGGTCCGACGCGGCCGTGCGCCATCTCGTGTTCACCACCGATCCGGCCAAAGGCCCGCTCCGCTCAATCGCCGAGCGAGAGGGCATTGCAGCGCTGGCGGTGCCGCCTGGAGTGGGCGGGCGGTTCAGCGTCCTCACGCCGGTGGGCTTGCTCCCCGCGGCGCTGGTCGGCATCGACATCACCGGGCTGATCACCGGCGCCGGGCGGGCGCTCGCGCGCGCCGAGTCCGAGTCCCTCCTGGAGAACCCTCCGGCGCTGCATGCCGCCTTGCTTTGGGCCGCCGATGCCTGGCTCGGCGCCCGGGTGCATGTGCTGATGCCCTACTCCGACCGGCTCCGGGAGCTCGCCGCCTGGTTCGCCCAGCTCTGGGGCGAGAGCCTGGGCAAACGAGTGGACCGGCGCGGCGAAGCGGTCCAGGCGGGGCCCACCCCGCTCGCCGCGATCGGCGCCACCGACCAGCACAGCCTGGTCCAGCTATTCATGGAGGGGCCGTTCGACAAGGTGGTGACCTTCGTGCGGGTCGA
>JAXIPC010000252.1:0-15321 GCA_045403135.1 Gemmatimonadales bacterium
CGGGCGCGCCGGGCGTGACGGCCATGTTCCTCGACTCGGGCGGATTCTCCAACGCCTATCAGGGCGGCATCCGCCAAGGCGGCGCCTTCGAGCTGAAGCAGGCCACCTGGGCCTACAACAACGCGCTGGAGAGTCCGGAAATCACGGCGGACCCCGCCAGGCTGGCCGCGCTCCGCGCCGTGGACGTGACAGACTGGTTCCGCCGGATGCCATGGCGGCGGGGTGCCTCGCCTGTCACGCTCGCCCCGGAATACGAAGACTATCTCTTCGAGCAGTGGGAGCACGGCGATTTCGACGCCTATTGGAAGCAGCTCGGCCTCTACGCCGAGGGGTTTTACGACCAGTTCAGCGACGCCGCGATGGTGCACATGTCTTCGTGGTACGATCCGTATCCGCGTACCGCCACCGACAATTACGTCGGTCTCTCCAAGAAAAAGCGCGGCCCGGTGCGCCTCATCCTGGGACCCTGGACCCATGGCGACCGACAGCTCACCTATGCCGGTGATGTGGACTTCGGCCCCAAGGCCACGCTCGACGGCAATCTCGCGCCCGACTTCCTGACGCTGCGACTGCGCTGGTTCGACCGGTGGCTGAAGGGTGCCAAGAACGGTGTGGACGGAGAGCCCGCGGTGCGGATCTTCGTCATGGGAGGTGGAACCGGCCGGAAGAACGCCGCGGGCAGGATGGACCATGGGGGCACCTGGCGGGCGGAACGCGATTGGCCCATCCCCAGTACTCGGTGGACCCCGTACTACATCCACGCGAGCTCGCTCCTCTCGACCGACAAACAGGCTGCAGCGGAGGAGTCCACCCAATACGACTACGATCCACGGCATCCAGTTCCCAGCATCGGCGGGACCATCACATCCGGCCAGCCTGTCATGGTGGGCGGCGCCTTCGATCAGACCGAGGGTCCCCGATTCTTCGGGTCCTCCGAGCCGTACCGGCCGGTCGCCGAGCGCCCCGACGTCCTGGTGTTTCGCACCCTGCCGCTTACGAAGGACGTTGAAATCACCGGACCAATCCGGGCGCATCTGTGGATCAGCAGCGATCGTCCCGATACCGATTTCACCGTCAAGCTGGTGGACGAGTACCCGCCCAACCCAGACTATCCCGACGGCTTCGCGATGAACCTGACCGATGGGATCCTCCGGGTGCGCTACCGCGACTCCTGGGAACGGCCCCAGCTCATGACCCCCGGGAAGGTGTATCCCATCCGGATCGACGCGTTCCCCACCAGCAATCGGTTCAAGCGCGGCCACCGGATCCGGATCGATATTTCGAGCAGCAACTTTCCGCACTTCGACGCGAACCCCAATACCGGCGATCCCGAAGCGAAGGCTACCGACGTTCGGCTGGCTACCAACGTGGTATATATGGATGTGAATCGTCCATCCCACGTGATTTTTCCGGTCATTCCCTAGATTGCTTCGCCGCCGGAGGCGGCTCGCAATGAAAGGTCAACACTTCCTCGCCACCGCCCTGATGCTGGCGCCCGCGCTCTGTCAGGCCCAGCGTCCGCTCAAGGTCTACATCTCCGCCGACATGGAAGGCGTGGCCGGGGTCGTCACCGCCGACCAGCTCGGCCCTTTGGGCTTCGAGTATGATCGCTTCCGCGGCTTCATGACCGCCGAGGTGCTCGCCGCGATCCAGGGCGCCCGCGACGCCGGCGCCACCGC
Source organism: Gemmatimonadales bacterium (assembly GCA_045403135.1). Lineage (GTDB taxonomy): Bacteria > Gemmatimonadota > Gemmatimonadetes > Gemmatimonadales > GWC2-71-9 > JABFSM01. Next base: position 1,680 of record JAXIPC010000252.1, read on the forward strand.
TATCGTGGTGAGCGATTCTCACGGCAACGGGGAGAATCTCCTGATCGAGCGGTTCTCGGGCGACATCAGCATCGTGCGGTCCTGGCCCCGGCCGCTCATGATGATGGAGGGGATCGATTCCAGCTTTGCCGCCGCCGTGTTCATCGGCTACCACGCCTCCACCAACAGCATGACCGGGGTGCGAGCCCACACGATGTCGAGTGCCACGCTGACCAGCGTCGAGCTCAACGGTGTGGCCGTGCCCGAGGCGGGCTTCAACGCCGCGATCGCGGGCCGGTACGGGGTTCCGGTGGTGGCCATCTCGGGAGACGACGTCGCGGTATCCGAAGCGCAGCGGCTCCTGGGCGGCATGGAGGGCGCGGTGGTGAAGCGCGCGATCAGCTTTCACGCCGCTCAGACCATGACCCCCGAGGCCGCGCAGGCGCTGATCCGGGAGAAGGTGAAGGCCGGCATCCTGCGCCGGGCCGAGCTCAAGCCGTACGTACTGACCAACCCCGTGCGACTGGACATCACGTTCAAGCACTACCGCCAGGCGGAGCTGCTGGGGTACCTGTCGATCGTGCAGCGGACCACCTCGCACAGCATCCGGTTTACCGGCCGGGACGTCCTGGAAGCATCCCGATTCCTGGCATTCGTCGAGACCTATGAGGCGGGGATGACGCCATGAGGGCGACACTGCTCGCTGCCGTCGTGGCGATGCTCCCCGCGACGCTGGGCGCCCAGGCTCGCGTGACCAGTCCCAAAGAGCAGCTGGGCGCCAATTTCGGAGACGACTATTTCCTGGCAAACTACCGGCAGATCTCCGAGTACTGGCGGAAGCTCGATCAGGAATCCGACCGCCTGGTTCTCAAGGAGATCGGCAGGACGGCGGAAGGCCGCACCCAGCTCATGGCGATCGTCACCTCGCCGGAGAATCACGAGAATCTGGCGCGCTACCAGGAGATTTCCCGGCGGCTGGCGCGGGCCGAAGGGCTGACCGACGAACAGGCCCGGGCCCTGGCCAGGGAGGGCAAGGCGGTGGTGTGGATCGACGGCGGGCTGCACGCCACCGAGACGTTGGGCGCCCAGCAGCTGGCCGAGATGGTGTACCAGATGGTGAGCCGCACGGATGAGGAGACGATCCGGTTCCTGAAAGACGTGATCGTGCTGTTCGTGCATGCCAACCCGGACGGCAACGACCTGGTGGCGGACTGGTACATGCGCAACCCGGCGCCCGCGCAGCGCACCCTCAGCGGGCTGCCTCGGCTCTACCAGAAATACATCGGGCATGACAACAATCGGGATTTCTTCGCGTCGACCCAGGCGGAGACCGAGAACATCAACCGGGTCCTCTATCACGAGTGGTTCCCTCAGATCCTCTACAACCACCACCAGAGCGGGCCCGCCGGTACGGTGGTGTATTCGCCGCCGCTCCGGGATCCCTACAACTTCAACCTCGACCCGATGCTCATCCTCGGGTTGCAGTCGGTCGGCGCGGCGATGCACACCCGGCTGGCGCTGGAGGGTAAGGGCGGCGCCACCATGCGCTCGGGCGGACCCTACGACGGCTGGTGGAACGGCGGGATCCGGAACACCGCCACCTTCCACAACACCATCGCCCTGCTCACCGAAATGATCGGCAGCCCGACCCCGATGCGGATTCCCTTCGTGGCGCAGCGACAGATCCCCGGCGCGGACATCGCCATGCCGGTGGCGCCGCAGGAATGGCACCTGCGGCAGTCGGTCGACTACTCGGTCACCATAAACCGGGCGGTGATCGACTACGCATCGAGGATGCGGGAGAATCTGCTCTACAACATCTACGCGATGGGGAAGGCCTCGATCGCGCGGGGAAACACCGACACCTGGACCGCCAATCCGCGCCGGATCGCCGAGGTCACCGGGATGTTTCCGGCGTCGACCGGTACCGGGCCGACTGCCGGCGCGGCGAGGGACAGTGTGGACGGGCTGATCTGGGCCGCGCTCCGCAAGCCGGAGAATCGTGACCCGCGCGGTTTCATCCTGCCTTCGGATCAACCCGACTTCCCCACGGCAACCAAGTTCATCAACGCGCTGCTGGAAACCGGGATCACGGTGCACCGCGCCACGGCCGCCTTCGAGGCGGCCGGCAAGCGGTATCCCGCGGGCTCATATGTGGTGCTCACCGCCCAGGCCTTCCGGCCCCACGTGATGGACATGTTCGAGCCGCAGGCCCACCCCGACGTCTTTCCTTATCCCGGCTCGCCGCCCACGCCGCCCTACGATATCGCCGGATGGACGCTGGCCTACCAGATGGGAGTGCAGTTCGACCGGGCGCTCGACCCCTTCACCGGACCGTTCGAGGTCGTCAACGCCTGGAACCTGGCACCTCCCCGAGGCGCCGTCATCAACGCGAACGCGCGCGGGTTCCTGACCGACGGACGGGTGCTGAACTCGGCGCGCGCGGCGAACCGGCTGCTGGCGGCCGGAGAAACCGTGTCGATGCTGCGGAGCCCACTTACCATTGGTGCCACGACCTGGCCGGCCGGCAGCTTTTACATCGCCCGGAAGAGCTCGACCCCGGCCGCGCTGCGGCTCATGGCCGACAGCCTTGGCGTGTCATTCGCCGGCGCCGGCAGGGCGACGGACCTGGCCAGGCTGCGGCCGCCGAGAGTCGGTCTCTGGGATACCTACGGCGGCTCGATGCCTTCCGGCTGGACCCGGTGGATCCTGGAGCAGTTCGAGTTCCCCTATGAGCGGGTCTTCGCGCCCGCGCTGGATCGCGGCGATCTCAACGCCAAGTACGACGTGCTGGTATTCGTCACGGGAAGTATCCCGGGCTCCGCGGTAGGGCGCCGGGGCGGGGGCGGCGGTGGCGCGGAAACCAAGCCTGCCAACCTCCCGACGGAATACCAGGGCCAGTTCGGCCGTGTGACCGTAGAGAAGACCCTGCCGCAGATCAAGCAGTTCATCGAGAGAGGCGGCACCGTCGTCGCCATTGGCAGCTCGGCCACCAACCTTGCTGCATTCCTGGAGCTGCCGATCACGAACCATCTGGCCGAGAACGGCACGGCGCTGCCGCGCACCAGGTTTTACGTTCCGGGCTCGGTGCTCCGCGCGCGGGTGGACGCCGCGCAGCCCGCGGGGTTCGGCATGGGGGAATACGTGGATGTGTTCTTCGATGACAGTCCGGTCTTCCGGCTCGGGCCCGGTGCCGACGCGGCCGGTGTGAAGCGAATCGCCTGGTACGACAGCGCCCAGCCGCTCCGGAGCGGCTGGGCCTGGGGGCAGCAGTACCTCGAGAACGGCGTCGCCGCCGCCGAAGCCCGGGTCGGCAAGGGGAGGGTACTGCTCTACGCGCCGGAGATTCTGCAGCGCGGCCAACCGCACGGCACCTTCAAGCTGCTCTTCAACGCGCTTTACGAGAGCGTCATGGATTCAGCGGCCGTGCCGTGAGCCGGGCCCGCTCCTTCTCGACGTAGCCCTCGACTTCGCGCAGCAGCCCCTGCGCGTCGAAGACGATGCCGTCCTTGATCGTCCACGCGACGCCCCCGTGCTTCCATTGCTCGGTGCGCGGCACCAGCCCCGCGACGCCGTAGCCCCGCCCGTACATGACCTTGAAGTTGTCGATCGGGTTCCCGTTGACCACGGCCAGGTCGGCGCGACAGCCGACCCGGATCCCGCAGTGCTGCTCCAGGCCCAGCACACGGTAGGCGTTGGTCGTGGCCACCTTGATCACGTCGAGCGGGTGGATGCCCGCTTCCTGCATCAGCTCCAGCTCGCGGATCAGGGCGATGCCGCCGATCCCGCCCTCGTCGCTCCCGGCGGTGAGCTGGCCGCCCCGCTCGTGGTAGGTCTTCACCCACTTCATCCAGATCTGGAAGTTGCGCTTCCAGGTGATCTCATCCGATGTCTTCCATTCCCGCTTGAACGCCCCGTGCACGCTGGTATCGGGTCCCGCAGCCACCTCGGCGGGGTGCATCAGCGTTTCCTTGATCGGCATCCCGACGTTGCGCCAGACGTCCCGATTGTCCTCGTAGACCGACATCGTGGGATCCCAGTTGGTGCCGTTCTTGATCATCTTGTCGATGACCGCCGAGAGCCTGTCGGGGTTCTTGTCGGCCTCGGACCAGAGCAGCCCGGCGAAGCGGAACCGGTCCAGCTCGTCCCAGTAGTTGTAGTCGGTGGGAAAGTTCTGGGACCCCGTGAGCGCCGCGTCGGGAATGCCATACCAGTGCTCGATGCTCTTGACCCCGGCATCCGAAGCCACCGCCGCGTCGCTCTCGGACACCTTGAGATCCGTCATGGTGAACATGCCGAGCTTGTTCGACTCGTCCGCAATGGCCTGGAGTACGTCGGGATAGTGTCCGGGGCTCTTGGAGACCTTGACGCAGTCGGCACCCAGCGCCTTGAACTCCCGAACCATGACCCGGGCCTTGTCCGGCGTGTTCCCCACGTCCCAGCGACGGAGCGGGAGGGGCCACCGCTGGCAGAGCACCAGCCGGGGGGCCAGCAGCTGATTGGCCTCGGCCAGCCGGCGGTGCTCGGTGAGCAACGGCAGCCCGGCGCCGGTGCCGGCGTCGCGGACCGTCGTGACGCCGTGGCCCAGATAGAGGCGATAGGCGTAGTCGAGCCCGTTGGGACCGTAGTTGCTCCGGGCGGGAGGCAGGTGGGCGTGCATTTCGACCAGCCCCGGCAGGACGTACTTCCCGGCGGCGTCGATGATCTTGTCACCGGTGGGCCGCTTGAAGTTGGGGCCATAACCCGCCGCATTGACCGCATCCATCAGCACCACGTCGACGATCGTGTTGCCCTCGATCACGATGTCGACCGGTCCCTCGGGCGGCATGGCGCGATTGCCGCCCGGCGTGCCGCGGCCCGAGACGATGGTGGCGTTGCGGATCACCAAGCGCCGATACCGCTCGCCCTTGATGGTGCCCAGCGGGAGTGGGCCAGGGCCGTTGTTGACGACCGCGAACGACTCGGCGGTCTGGGCGGTGAGCGCTGGCACGACCGAGGTAGCGTGCAGAGCCACCACGGCGAGCGCGGTGGTGAGGCGGGTCGACATGGCATGCTCCGGAAGGTGGGGCGCCTTCAATGTGGTGGGAAAACGGATCGGGCGCTATGCTCATGCGGAATCAGCGCGGACATCGCCATGGCAGACCAGGTCGTAGTGATCACCGGCGCAAGCGGCGGCATCGGCGCGGCGCTCGCCCTGGCGCTGGCGCCGCGGGGAGAGACGCTCGTGCTGGTGGCGCGGAGGGAGGATGCGCTCCGGGCGGTCGCGGCCGGCTGCGGACCGCGGGCGCACGTCATTCGCGCCGACGCGACCCGCCGCGACGACGTGCATCGGGTGGTGCAGGAGACGCTGGCGCGGTTCGGCCGCATCGATGTCTGGGTCAACAACGCGGGGCAAGGCATTACCCGCCTCCCGTCGGAGCTGACCGACGATGATGTCGACGAGATGATGCGCGCCAACGTCAAGTCCGCGCTCTACGGCATGCAGGAAGTGCTTCCCCATTTCAAGGAACGGGGCACTGGGCAGGTGATCAACATCTCCTCGATGCTCGGGCGGATCCCGTACGCAGTCACCCGGACCGCCTACACCGCCACCAAGCACTTCCTGAACGCGCTCACCGCCGGGTTTCGCGCCGAGGTGCAGCAGACGCACCCGGGGATTCAGTTCTCCCTGGTCTCCCCCGGAGTGGTCCGAACCGACTTCGGGGTGCATGCGCTGCACGGGGGCCCCGACTCCCGGCGATTGCCCGACTCACAGAGCGCCGAGGAGGTGGCGGCGGTCATCGTCGGGGTCATCGATTCGCGGCGTCCCGATGTCTACACCAGGCCGGGGGCGCACGCCCGGGTGGTGGCGTACTACGACAGTCTCGGGGAGGATCGTGGGTAGTGGGTAGTGGGTAGTGGGTAGTGTAGTGGTTAGTGGTTAGTGGGTTCGTCACTACTCACTAACCACTACCCACTCCTCACTCTCCCCACCTACTTCTTCGCCCGCCGGCTCCGGGCCGGCTGAGCGGTGCGGGCACGGCTGGTCGACCGCGTGACCGTGGTCACGGTCGGCCGGGGTTCACTGACTTCCTCGTCCCTCCCTTGCGCAGCTGCGTTCACGCACTGCTCGGCTATCTCGGTGAGCTTCTCATCGGCCGCCCTTTCCTCCTGGAGGTTCTGCTCGAGGAGATGCTCCGCACCACGGAAACCGCCACCCTGGGCCCAGGTGATCAGGGTCCCGTACGCCGCGATTTCGTAGTGTTCCACCCGTTGCGCCGCGGCGATCAGGGCCGCATCCATGACCGCCGGCTCGGCGTCCTCCTTCATCAGCTGCTCGGCTTCTGCGATCAGGCCCTTCATCCCCTTGCACTCCACCCGATCGGGGGTTTCGTCGCACTCGGCAAATACCTCCCTGAGCCGAGTCACTTGTTTCCGGGTTTCCGAGAGATGGGTCTCGAAGGCCGTGGCCAAATCGGGGTCGGTTGCCGCTCTCGCCAGCCTGGGCAGCGCCTCCACGAGCTGCTGCTCCGCGTCGTAGACGTCCTTGAGCTCGTACAGGAAGAGCTCGTCCAGCGTCGACAGTTTCATGATTGAGTTCCTTTCGGCTCGGGTCCGGCCGATCGACCGGACATTAGCTCGGACGTCCTCTCCGAGTGCGTGCACACAGTAGCAATCGCGACCCGAGCGCACAAGACTCCAGAAGCGGTCATGCACGTCACCTGGTGACCGAGTTCCCGGCACTCGCCGGGAAACCGCTCCGCGGCACGCCTAGACCGCGGACCGAACCGCCGGGCTCGGCGGCCTTGCCAACGCAACCCTTTTGGCACATAGTCCGTCTATCCCATAGATGGACTATCCCTTGGCGCCCAAGTCCCGGTCCGAGCTCCTGCCCGGCACCCTCGACATGCTGATCCTGCGGACCCTTTCCGTGGAGGCCATGCATGGGTACGGCATCGCCCAGCACATCCAGCGCCTTTCCAAGGACGTGATCCAGGTCGAGGAAGGCTCGCTCTACCCCGCGCTGCAGCGCATGAAGCTCAAAGGCTGGCTCTCCTCGGCGTGGAAGAAGACCCCCAACAACCAGCGGGCCCGGTTCTACACCATCACCGCGGAAGGCCGGCGCCAGCTGGGCGAGCGGATCTCGGCGTTCGACCAGGCGCTGCTGGCCATCACCCGCGTCATGCGGCCCTCCTGACCATGCTCCGGAGCCTCGCCGTCCTGTTCCGCCGGCTACGCGGCCGCTTCGGCCGCACAGCCCGGGACCGGGAGCTGGCGGAGGAGATGGCGTGGCACCAGAAACGGCTGTCGCGGGACCTGGAGGCGGAGGGCCTCTCACCCGACGACGCGGGCCACGCGGCCCGGCGCAAGTTCGGCAACACCACCAAGCTCCGGGAGGAGGTCTTCGATATGTGGCAGCTCGGCTCGCTCGACCTGCTGGCGCAGGACCTCCGGTACGGCATCCGGACCCTGCGCCGGAGCCCCGGGTTCACCCTGGTTGCCGTGCTCATCCTGGCGCTCGGCATCGGTGCCACCACCGCGATCTTCAGCGCGGTGGAGACGCTGCTGCTGCGGCCGCTGCCGTTCGGCGAGCCGGAGCGGCTCATGAACATCTCGCTTACCACGCCGCCCCGGTACGGGGGCCCAGCGCGAACCGACATGGTCTGGTCCTGGCCGAAGTGGGTGACCTTCAAGCAGGGCCAGTCCAGTTTTTCAGAGGTCGCGCTGTACACCGACGAACAGATGACGATGAACGTGGGGGGAGAGCCGGAACGGGAGCGCGGCGAGACCGTCAGCGCGAGGTACCTCGCCACGCTGGGAGTACGGCCCGTCCTGGGAGCCGACTTCCCGACCGAGGTTGACGCCAGTCCCAATCCGGCGGCAGTGGCGCTCATCAGTCACGAGCTCTGGAATCGACGCTTCAACGCGGACAGCGCGGTGCTCGGCAAGGCCCTGGACATCGACCGGACCCGATACACCGTCATCGGCGTGCTCCCCGCAGGTTTTCATGGCCTCACCGGCTCCGCCAATGTCTGGACCCCGATTCTCGCCCGGCGCTCCTGGGTCTTCCAGGAGGCGCAAGATCATGAGTTCAACATGGTGGGACGTCTGCGAGCGGGCGTGACCACCGCCCAGGCGGCCGCGGCGGTCGAGGTCCTGGGCCGGCAAGTGAGCAACGCGCACAGCGAGGGGCCCGGCGTGCACCTGGGCGCGCTGGCCGTATCCCTCGACGGCACCCGGGTGGATCCCCGGATACGTCGTTCGGTCCTGGTGCTGCTGGGCGCGGTGACCTTCGTGCTGCTGATTGCGTGCGCCAACATCGCGAATCTGTTTCTGGTCCGCGCTCGCGCCCGGTACCGCGAAATCGCCGTCCGCCTGGCCATGGGTGCCGCCCGCATGCGAGTGGTGCGACAGCTCCTGACCGAGAGCCTCCTGCTCTCCTCGGTGGGAGGCGCGGCCGGCGTGCTGGTGGCCTGGTGGGGGGTCAAGTTCCTCGCCGCGCTCAATCCGTCCCAGGCGCTCGGGGCGGAGCGGCTCGGAGGTCTCGGCGCCGTGAGCCTCACCGACACCCGACTCGACCTCCCCGCACTGGGGTTCGCGGCGGCAATCACCGTGCTCACCGGCCTGATCTTCGGCATCATCCCGGCCTTCAAGGCCACCGGACTCAGCCTGAGCGGGGCGCTCAAGGAAGGCACCGCTCAATCCGGACAGGGCGCGGCACGCCGAGGCGGGGCCGCACTCGTAGTCACCGAGATCGCCATGGCCATCGTTCTCCTGGTCGGTTCGGGGCTGATGATCCGAAGCCTGGCCAACCGGTTGCAGGTGAATCCCGGCTTCGAGGCGGACCGAGTTCTGACCCTCCGCCTCAGCCTGGCCGAGGGTGAAGTGGTCCGCGACTCGCTGCCGGGGTTCTATGATCAGCTCCTGGAGCGTCTCGGTGGGCTCCCGGGGGTAACGGCGGCCGCTCTGGGCGACTGCCCCCCACTCGCCGGCGGGTGCAACGGGACGCTCATCTCTTTCCGCGATCGGCCCCGGGCGCCAGAGGGCGGCGATCCGCCCGTTGGTGTCCATTGGGTGACGCCGGGCTGGTTTGATGCGCTGGAAGTCCCGCTCCTCAAAGGACGGCCGTTCACCAGGGCCGACCAGCTCGGTGGGCCGAAGGTGGTGCTGGTCAGCGCCACGGCGGCGAAGCGTTTCTGGCCCGGCGATGAGGCGGTGGGTCACCTGGTAGGAGTCGGCCAGGGAGGATTCCACGACACCGTGACCGTCGTGGGTGTGGTGGGAGACGTGCGCTTCGGCACGCTCGACGACGTTCCCGAGGCGGATGTCTACATCCCGTACTACCAGTCTCCCCGCCGGTGGATGATGGTGTACCTCAAGACCTCGGGTGATCCTTCTGCGGTGGCGGGCAACGCGCGCGCGGCGGTGAAGGAGCTGGCGCCCGGCCTTCCGATGTACGACGTACGCCCGCTACGAGACCGGGTGGCCGATGCCAGCGCGCAGGCGCGTTTTAGCGCGATTCTCCTGGCGCTCTTCGCCGGCATGGCGCTGATACTCGCATCTCTGGGCATCTATGGGGTGATTTCGTTCGTGGTGGCGCAGCGGACTCGGGAAATCGGCATCCGGGTGGCGCTCGGCGCGGTTCGCCAGGATGTCCTCCGGCTGATTGTCCGTCAGGGCTTGATGCTTGCCGTTGCAGGCACGGCCATCGGACTGGTTGCGGCCCTGCTCGCCACGCGGGTGCTGGGCTCGATGCTCTACGACGTGGCTCCGACCGATCTGCGGACATATGTGAGCATTGTCGCGCTGATCGTGGGGGCGGCGATCGTGGCGAGCTGGATTCCGGCCCGCCGCGCGACTCGGATTCATCCCATGGAGGCGCTGCGGACCGAATAACGGGCGTGGGGAATCCGGACGCGGAGACGTCTCCCCGGATTCACCCCCGAACATAGGAGGACGTAATGCCGAAACCAGTGAGCTGGATTCCCGACGGCGGGTCCCAGATCTCCCCCTACCTGGTCGTGCGCGATGGCGCCAGGGCCATCGACTTTTACAAGCGAGCGTTCGGAGCCAAGGAAGTGATCCGGATCGACGGTCCGCTGAACAAGGTCGGCCATGCCGAGCTCAAGATCGGCTCGGCCAGCATCATGCTCACCGATGAGTTTCCCGAGATGAACGCGCAGAGTCCGGAGTTCTTCGGGGGGTCGCCGGTGATGATCCATCTCTACGTCCAGGACGTCGACGTGGTGGCCAAGCGGGCGGTCGAGGCCGGGGCCAGGATCGACAAGCCGGTCGAGGATCAGTTCTACGGTGACCGCGCCGGAAAGCTGGTCGATCCGTTCGGACACCTCTGGTGGGTCTCTACCCACAAGGTGGACTACTCGACCGAGGAGCTGAAGAAGCGCGGTGCGGAGATGATGCAGCCGACGGGCTGATCGCTTCGTCCCGCAAGGAGATGCGAAAACCGTAGACTCGGGTCGGTGGCAACGTTTTAGCCGCCGACCCGTTCTAATTCCGGTACGCCGCTTCCCGCCTCCAAGGTGCCTATGTCCGACCTGCGCCAGCACATCCGCCAGGCACTCCGCTCCCTGGCTCGCCGCCCTGCCTTTGTCGCGGTGGTCGTGCTTACCCTGGCCCTCGGAATCGGGGCCAACAGCGCCATCTTCAGCGTGGTCAACGCGGTGCTGCTCAAGCCGTTGCCTTACCGGGAGCCGGACCGTCTGGCCCTGATCTGGAGCCGGTGGACCAACTTCGACAAGACCTGGCTGTCCCCCGCCGAGTACCTCGACTACCAGGGCATGACCCGGCTCTTCGAAGACGTGGGGTCGTGGTCCAACAACGGGGAGGTCGCGCTGACCGGCGCCGAGGGAGCCGAGAGCGTCCCGGCCATGCAGATGACCGCCAACATGCTGAAGGTGCTCGGCATGGCTCCGGCAGCGGGCCGGATGTTCACCTCGGAGGAGGACATCCCGAATGGACCGCCGGTCGTGATGCTGGGGTATGAGCTCTGGCAGCGGCGCTACGGCGGCGACGGCTCGGTGATCAACCGCCAGATCCAGCTCAACGGGCAGTCGGCCACGGTGGTGGGAGTGTTGCCTCGCGCGTTCCGTTTCCCTCTGGAGTTCCAGAGCCGAACCACGGCGCAGCTGATCCAGCCGATTCAGACCGACAAGAGCGCGCCGGTTCGAGGGAGCCACGGACAATTCGGCATCGCACGGCTCAAGCCGAACATCACGCCGGAGCAGGTGACCGGCGAGCTCAAGGCTCTCACCCGTCGCTGGACCGACGAGGGCCTTTATCCGGTGTCGATGCAGTTCACCGCCTTCGCCGTGTCGCTGACCGACGAGGTGAGCGGCAAGGTGGAGCCGGCCCTGGTGGTGCTGGCCGCCGCGGTCGCGCTGCTGTTGCTGCTCACCTGCGCCAACGTCGCCAACCTGGTGCTTACCCGCGCCGACGAGCAGAGCCGCGAGGTGGCGGTCCGCGCGGCGCTCGGCGCCGGCAAGCGCCACATGCTCAAGCTGGCACTCACCGAGAGCGTGATGCTGGGTATGGCAGGGGGCGCCCTGGGACTGTTGTTTGCCTGGGCCGGCGTCCGGATTCTCGTCGCGCGGGCACCGACCACGGTACCGCGGCTCGCGGAACTCGCTGTGGACCCCCTGGTGCTCGGCTTCACCCTGGTCCTCTCGGTCGTTACCGGCGTGCTGTTCGGGCTGATCCCCGTCGCGCGGGTGTCCCGTATGGACCTGGCCAGGACCCTGCACGACGGCGGCCGCGCGCAGAGCGGCGGCCTGGGACGTCGCCGGGGCCGGGCAATCCTCGTGGTGACGGAGATGGCGCTCGCGGTGCTGCTGGTGATCGGCGCGGGGCTCACCATCCGCTCTTTCCGGAACCTGCAGAAGGTCGATCCGGGCTTCGACGGGCGGAACGTGCTGACTTTCCGGCTGACGCTCCCGTCCGCCCGCTATCCCGAGGCAGCGGGCGTGGTTCGGTTCTTCGAGAATCTGGCCGACCAGGTTCGCCGGCTTCCCGGGGTCACCGCGGCCGGCTACATCCGGGTGCTGCCGCTCGCCGCCGAAATCGGAGACGCGGGGCTCCAGATCGAAGGCAAGCCGGTGCCGTCCAATCAGCAGGGTCGCTCGGCGGATTGGCAGGGGGTCACACCGGGGTTCTTCGAGGCCATGGGGATGCGACTTTCGAGCGGCCGCTTCTTCGACGCGACGGATGCACCCGACGGCGTCCAGACCATCATGATCAATAAGGCGCTGGCCCGGGAATACTTCCCCGGAGAAGATCCGCTGGGTCAGCGAATCCGCGCGTTCGGCGGGGATCAATCGCCCTGGCGCGTGGTGGTCGGTGTGGTGGGAGACTATCACCACAACGGATTGTTGACACCGGTGAAGCGGGCCTGGTTCGTGCCCCTCAATCAATGGGCCAACTCGGCCGGAGGAAACACGCGGCGGGCGATGACGCTGGCCATCAAGACCACCACCGATCCGCGCTCGCTGATCGCGCCGGTCCGGAGCATGGTGCGGCAGATGGACCGGGACCTTCCACTCACCCAGGTCACCACGATGGACGACGTGCTCTCCGCGGCCACCCAGGAGCAGCGATTCACCATGGCGTTGATGGCGGGGTTCGCGGGGCTGGCGCTGGTGCTGGCGGCGGTGGGGATCTACGGGGTGATTTCCTACTCGGTGAGCCAGCGTACCCGCGAAATCGGCATTCGGTTGGCGCTGGGCGCCGACGTGAGCGCGGTGCGCGCCCTGGTACTTCGTCAGGGTCTCGTGCCGGCGGTGTCCGGGATCGCGATCGGGTTGGGGTTCGCGGTGCTGCTCACCCGCTACCTCCGGACACTCCTGTATGGAGTCGCTCCGCTCGACCCGCTCACCTTTGGAACCATCCCGGTGCTGCTGCTGCTCGTTGCCACGGCGTCGGTGCTGATCCCGGCGGCGCGCGCCTCGCGGGTCGCTCCGGTGGAGGCGCTGAGAGGGGAGTAAGAGTAAATGGATGCTCTGCTCGCGGACGGGAGACGTGCACCGTAGCCATGCCTTCTGATCCCGCGCAATCTCCCGCGGTTCAGCGCTTCATCAGGAGCATGAGCCTGAACATGGACCAGTGGCGCGACGGCGAGGGGTACGAGCTCTCCGCGCTCCATGGGCTCACCAACCCGGAAGCCGCCAGCGTGCTGGACCTGCTGAACGAACGACTGGAGAGCTCCGACGCGGGCTGGCGTGACGTGGAGGCGTTGGCCGCGCTGGAGATTCCCCCGGCACGGATGGCGCTCGGCCGGCTGTCGACCCACCCGAGCGCCGAGGTGCGGCTCCAGGCCGCCCGCTTGCTGGATGCGAGGGACTCGGCCGGCGCCACCGAGCGGGAAGTCGTGCGCCTGCTCGGCGATCCCGACACCGATATCGGCGCCGCCGCGCTGATGGACCGGGCGGAAGAGCACAATACGCCGGCGGTCCGCGCCGGGCTGCTTCGCTGCGCCCTGGACGGAGCGCCGCACTTGAGGGTGCACGCCGCGGCGCTCGCGCTGTTTTTCGGGCGCGGAGCCGCCGAGCCGTTCGACTGGAACCATCGGCCGCTGTTCCTGGAGTTTGGCGAAGAGAGCCGCGCAGTGCGTCTGGCCGCGATGGCAAAGCTCGAGGCATTGATGCGCCAGGCTTAGTGGGGCACCTCGGTC
>JAXIPC010000105.1:0-54694 GCA_045403135.1 Gemmatimonadales bacterium
GGCGAACCGGCTCCCATTCGATCCGGCCGGAGGCGGGGCGGAGCTCCCGCTGCAGCCGCTCCAGGGACGCGCGGAGATTGTGGGGAACCCGGGCGACCTCCATTTGGCCGCTCCACACCTGCTCGGCAAGCCCTTCTGTGGGAAACGTGACATCGAGCTGTCGGCGCGGCAGGGACGCGTCTCCGGGGCGATAGAGGAGGAGGCAACGTGCCAAGCCGCCATCCCGTCCGGCTCGGCCGGCCTCCTGATAGTAGGCTTCGGGCGTGGGCGGCAGTGTCCAATGCACGACGAGCCGCACATTGGGTTTGTCGATACCCATGCCGAAGGCGCAGGTGGCGACGACCACGCCGAGCTGATCGGTCAGGAACCGGGTCAGGGTTTCCCGACGGGCGCTCGCGGAGAGGCCGGCGTGATATGGGGCAGCGCGGAAGCCGGCATTGCCCAGGACCCGGGCGAGCTCCTCGACGAGATTTCGGGTGGGCGCGTAGACGATGGCGAGCGCGTCCTGCAATGTGAGGGCGGCGAGCAGCGCCCGGAGCCGCTCGCGCTCGTCCCGGACCGACGCCACGCCGAACCAGAGATTCCGCCGGTCGAAGGAGCCGAGGACCACGCTCAGCCCGTTTCCGCGGCCCAGACCGAGGGCCAGGGACACATCGCGGCGCACGGCAGGTGTGGCGCTGCCGGTCAGCGCGATGACCTGGGGCCAGCCCAGCCGCGCGCGCAGCCTGCGCAAAGTCCGGTACGCCGGCCGGAAATCGGAGCCCCACTCGCTGATGCAGTGCGCCTCGTCCACCGCCAGAAGGCCGGGGCGGATGCCCCGTTCCGCGAGATCCGCGGCCAGCCGCCCCAGCCGTTCGGGCGAGGTATACAGGAGCCGTACCTTCCTCTCGATGAACTGCTCCAGCCGCTCCCGCTGGGCGGCCGACGAAAGAGTGCTGTTGAGCGCCGCGGCGGGAATGCCGCGCGCCACCGCGGCTTCGACCTGATCCTGCATCAGAGAAATCAACGGCGAGATGACGATGGTCGGCTCCGGCCGGAGCATGGCGGGGACCTGGAAGCAGATCGACTTGCCCGCGCCGGTAGGCAGCACCGCGAGGACATCGTGTCCTTGGGTGAGTGCCCCAACCACGCGGGTTTGAAGCGGCCGGAAGTCTTCGTATCCGAAGTGGTGCCGCAGACGCGCGCGCGCGGACGCGAGCGGGGTTTCGTGCATTGGACAGGATACGGTGCTCCACTGCGGACGGCATAACCCGGACAGCGCGGACAGTGGCTTCGCCGCTCAAGCCCTCGCGGTCACCGAGCCGAGCCGACCGCCAGCTGCCAATGCCAGGAGACTCCCGCGCTTTCCGCGATGAGGATCGCGAGCGGCGAGAATCCCGGCGGGAGCGTCCAGGGCAATTCTCCGAGCCGGCCGCGCAGTATGGTCGATCCCCGCGCCGGTAGATTGAACTCGTCTCCACCTGCGGTGCTGATGGCGGTCGGGCGGTCGGCCTCGAGCCTCACCGTGACCCGTCCTGCCCACCGCTCGCGACTCCCAGGCTCCGCGAATCCCGGTGCGAGTACGATGGCGGCCTCCTGTTCCGGGGTCCCGGGCGGCAACTCCGCGATCAGCCGCGTGCGGGCGTAGTTGGCCGGGTTCTTCCCCAGAATCCTCCCCTCGGCATCGAGCACCGCAAACCCGAAGTCGGTCAGGCGAGGCCACTGGGTCTGGTCGAGCTCGAGATCCAGCACGAGGCGACGGGTCCATTTCGGAAGCCGAAAGACGGCCTTCACCTCGTCCCCCCCGGATCCCGCGACGGCGAAGCTGCCCTCGGCCCCCACGATTCCCAGGTCGAGCCGGCCGGCAAGGGCGGAGTCCACCTGGGAGGTGACCGCGAAAGCCAGAGAATCGTCCCGCGTCGGAAGGAGTCGCACCGCGATCGGTGCGTGATCCACCCGAATCGAGGCGGTGATCGCACGCTCGTTGGTGGCCACCGCGACCGCCTCGTAGAAGCCGGCGAAGGCATCCCTGCCCTCCACTTGGTACACCGCCGCCGCGGTATCGGCGCTTCCCGGGATGCCGTTCTCACCGAGATTCGGCGCTCCACCAGGCTGGTGCAGCGCCGCCGTCAGATGTTCCGCGGCTGCCGCGGTGCCAATGCGCACCCGAAAGGGGCGGCCGGAGTCGGCGAAGAAGAAGAGGCGGCGGAGCCCTCCGGCAGGCACCGCGGCGGTTGTGAGCACATTGGCGGCGCGGGTCGTGGCCGGAATCGCCACGGTGCTGACCATGCTGAAGAGTGGCCCGCGGACTCCGGGGGCTGTGGCGCGCACCGCGGCGGAGTAGGCGCCCGGCACACGGGATGGATGCTGGACCAGGGTGATGGTGTCCGAGAGGCCGCCCAGCGTGAGAGTTCGCGGCGCGGTGAGCCAGGGCGCGGTGCTGGCAAAGTTGAGCGCCATGGGACCCGAGCCGCGCCGGCGCGTTACGCGGAAGCGCGCCAGCGTGTCATCGGCGCTCGGGGCGATTCGAAACGCGGCGGTTGCGCCAGCCTGGCCGAGCCACTCCACGTCGAATTCCGCGGTCGGAGCGGGGCCCCGGAGAATCTGCCACGCCCCGTCGACGTTGGGAACGCCGTAACCTACGTCCACCGGGGACTCGCCGGCGGGAGGCAGCGCGCTCCCCTCCAACGCGCGGCGGATGTCGGCGGCGGTCACCGCGCGCCCCTGCTCGAGGGCGCCGGAGAGCAGAATCGCGGCGAGACCCGCCACGTGAGGGGACGCCATGCTGGTGCCGCCCTTGAACTCCTCGCCCATGTCCCAGCGCGGCACGGTCGAGTACGCGATGCCGGGAACCACGACCTCCGGCTTGTTGACCTCACCGCCGCGGGAGCTGAAGTAGAGCAGCGCGTCGGAGGCGGGCCGTCCACCGGTCGCGGCCGAAGCCGAAAGTACCCAGGGTTCGGTCCCCCCGACGGTGATCGCGCGGCGGGCCGACCCGGGAAATCCCACGGTGGAAAGGCCGGGTCCATCATTGCCGGCCGACGTGACGAAGACCACGTCGGGGTGCGCCGCAAGCACCGAGTCCAGCATCTGGTCGAGCCGGGCCGCTCCTTCCCGCTCGTTGCCTACACCGAAGCTCATGTTGACGACCAGCGGCGTGCCGCGACTCTTCGCAAACCGGATGGCGTAATCGAGCGCGGTCAGGACACTGCCGGTGGTAGTGATTCCGCCGAAATCGTTGCGCCCGATCTTGAGACCCAGGAGCTGGGCACCGGGTGCGGTGCCGTTGAATCCCGCTTCTCCGCCGATCCCCTGTGCCGCGGCGATGCCCGCCACGTGGGTGCCGTGGCTGCTGGTGTCGAAGACGAGGTCGAGCCGGGGCCCGGCCCCGGTTTCGGTGATGTTGACCGCGAGGGTCAGCGGGGACGGCACCCCGCTCCGGTGCCAGCCGAAGGTCTCCCGGGCGACGAGGTAGTCGTGCACCGCGCGCTCGCCGGCGAGCGACCCGTCTCCATCGGTGTCGGCGAGCAGCATCCATCCATCGCTGGCGCGCGCGACCACCACAACCAGCGAGTCTCCGTCCCAGCCGTTGTCGTTGACGTCGGAGGCCGGCGCCTCGCCCAGGGGCCGCTCCAGGAGAACACCGGTATACCAGGGTCCCGTCGCGGCGAAGCCCCGCACTCGCCCGAACCCCCGTACAACTGTGCCGTCCACGACGATCGAGTCTCCGGCCGGCGTGACGGGGCGCAGCGGCACCCGGCCTTCGCCCGAGAAATCCCGCAGGTCCACCAGCTTCGGTCGCCCCGTCGTGGTGGTGTCGAAGCCCGGGATACCGGCGTCAATCCCGCTGTCGAGGATGCCGATCAGCACGCCCCGTCCATCCCAGGCGGGATGCGATGCAAGAAAACCGGGAACTCCGGTTGCTGCGAGCGGCAGCCAGCCGCGCATCCGTGCCATGGCGGGAGGTGCCGCCGGTTGGCGCAGAATGGGAAGGGGATTGAGCGTGGGACCCGTCGTATCGGGCTCGGTCACGATGGGCGGGCGCGCTGGGAGCGGTGTCGGACCGGGCTCGGGAGCGGCTGCCCCACGGGCGCAGGCCACCAGGAGGACAACGCCTCCGAGGGGAACGCGCCGACGGCGCTCAGCGCGTCGGCAGGGCATCGAGCGGCGGCAGGACGAACGGCCCGAGGTGCGGCCCGGCGTAGTGTGAGGTGGTCCGGAGGAGAAAGCCAAGAGTCTCCCGGGTGTCCTCAGGAACAATGATGGCATCCACATGGCCGCGCGCGGCCGCGTGACGGGCATCGAGATCCCGGTCGTAGTCGGCCCGCATCTTGTCGATCGCCGCGCCGGTCTCGGGGGAGAGCTCACGGCCTTCTCTCTTGGTTTTTTCGATTTCCGCGCCATGCACGGCCACGATGGCCGATTCACCTTCCATCACGCCCATCCGGCCGCTGGGCCAGCTCAGGATGAAGTCGGGATCGAATCCCTGGCCGGCCATGGCGTAGTATCCCGCCCCGGAGGCGTGATTGACCGTCAGGACCAGCTTGGGGACCACCGCCGCGGCCATCGCCTCGACGAAGCGCGCGCCGGCCCGGATGATTCCCGAGTGCTCGGCCTCCGAGCCCACCATGAAGCCACTGACGTCCTGGACGAAGAGCAGAGGCAGGCGCTCGCGGCTCGCGTTCTCGATGAAATAGGCGGCCTTCTCGGCGCTCTCGGTATACACGATCCCGCCGAAGCGCGGTCGCTCCCCGGCCCCGCCCTTGATGACGCCACGCTGGTTTGCGATGATCGCCACGGGCCAGCCCTCGATCCGTCCGTGACCGCAGAGGAGCTCGCGCGCGACCTCGGGCTGGAACTCGTCGAGCCTGCCGCCGTCCAGGACGCAGGCCAGGACCTGGTGCATGTCGTACGCCATCCGGTGGTCCTGCGGCAGGAGGTCGTACAAGTCGGTACCGGGGCGGCCGGGCGGTTCCGCGGCGATGACGTGATGGCGCACGCCATCCACCGCGGGCAGCCGGGCGACATACTGGCGAATGGCGGTAATGCAAGAGGGGTCGGTGGCGGCGCGGTAGTGCGCTACGGCGCTGATCCGGGTGTGGGTCCGGGCGCCGCCCAGGGTTTCCGCATCGACGGTCTGGCCGGTAGCGCCCTTCACGAGATTGGGGCCGCCCAGGCCCATGAAGCTGGTGCCCTCGACCATGAAGATCACATCGGACAGCGCCGGGAGGTACGCCCCGCCGGCGACACAGCTCCCCATCACCGCGGCGATTTGCGGGACATTCAGGTACCGCCGCATGATGACGTTGTAGTAGAAGAGCCGGGCGGCGCCGTATTGGCCCGGGAACACGCCGCCCTGGTACGGAAGGTTCACGCCGGCGCTGTCCACCAGGTAGACAATCGGGATGCGCTGGCGCATCGCGATTTCCTGGGCACGGAGCATCTTCGGGATGGTCTCGGGCCACCACGCCCCGGCCTTGACCGTCGCGTCGTTGGCGACCACCACGGCTTCGCGCCCCGCCACAACGCCGACGCCGGTGATAACCCCCGCGCCCGGCGCCTGGCCGTCGTAGCGGTCGTGCGCCACCAGCAGACCGATCTCGAACCACGGCGTACCAGGGTCGAGCAGGGCCGCCACGCGCTCGCGAGGGGCGAGCTTGCCCTGCTCGTGCATCTTCGCGACGCGGGCTTTGCCGCCACCCTCACGCAGCGTGGCGACGAGGGCGCGGTATTCTGCGGTGAGCTCCCGAAGCCGCGACGGCCGGGTTGGGCCGGCTTCAGCGCTCAAGATGTTCGGCCGCCCAGGTGCTGATGTAGTCGATCAGGTCCGTGGTGGGCGTGCCGGGTCCGAAAAGCTTTCCGACGCCGCGCAGGGCCAACGCTTCGATGTCCTCCCTCGGGATGATGCCACCGCCAGTGAGGAGCACGTCGCTCCGGCCCTGCTCGTCGAGGAGCGCGCGCACCCGCGGGAAGAGCGTCATGTGCGCTCCGGACAGGATCGAGAGACCCACGACGTCCACGTCTTCCTGCACGGCGGCCGTGGCGATCATCTCGGGAGTCTGGTGCAGCCCGGTATAAATGACCTCCATTCCCGCGTCGCGCAGCGCGGCGGCCACGACCTTCGCGCCCCGGTCGTGACCGTCGAGTCCCGGCTTGGCGACGAGGACGCGGATGGGGCGGGATTGGGTGCGATTCTTCATGCTCCCTTTCAGGATTCAGGTTTCAGGAGTCAGGGATCAGGGGACGGCCGTTCCCTGACCTCTGACACTTGACTCCTGGCCCCTCCTATCGGAATCGTAAGAGTGCGGCCAGCCCGTTAATCGTATCCGCCGCGTCCGGCTCGAACACCACGTCGAGGTCCACGCGCTGCCGCAGGGCTTCCTCGATCGCGTCGTCGATCACGTCCGGTGCGGGCACGGCGTTGCCCAGCCCGCGGCAGTCCTTGGCGGTGAGAGTCAGCCGGCCGGTGGCGGCACAGTGAAAGCCCGGGACGCTGGCGTCGGCGCGCACCAGGAGCGTTCGCACCTGTCCTTTGGAGAGCGCGTCCAGGGTCGGCCCGATGCCGTTGACCGACCAACCGGACCCCTGCCCCAACAGCATCTCCGCCACCAGGTGCCGTTCCAGCTTCCGCTCGAAGATCTCCCGGACATCCAGCACGGCCGCATGGACCTGGCCACGCGAAGCGCCCTTGCGTCCCAGGCGGGTGGTCCCCATCACCTTTCCGGCCACGTAGGGATGCAGGAACATCCGGAGTGCGTCGGCTTCGTTGCCCGCCGACGTCAGCACGATGCCGCGGACCGGCTCCCTCCGGTCGATCTCGAACAGCTTCGCGGCCACCGCGTCCAGCATCTGCTCCCGCTCGTGACGCAACCGGTTGTGGAAGTGATGCTCCCCTCCCCTGCCCGCCTGGTACTTCCCCGGCCTCCTCGGTTGCGCCTCCACCTCGGCCAGCTTCCGGGTGTCGAAGGCGGTGACTTCGAAAATCGTCGCCCCGCTCTTGTCGAGCACGGCCGCAAGCAGGCGGCCGACCTCGTCCTCGAGGGCCGCCAGCTCACGGACCAGCGCGCTCCGATCGACCAGCAGCCGCGACCGGTAAACGCGGGGGAGCGGAATGATCTCAAACAGCCCGAGGGGCTTGCAGACAAACGCCGCGATCCCGCGCGAAGCCGGGAGCGCGTCGGGATCCTGAAGGGTCGCCTGCAGCTTGTGGAGGTCGGCGACGACCCGCTCCGTTTCCGCCCGATCCAGTCCTTCGGCCGGCAGCGCCTCGACGACCTCGCGGATCCGATTCTTCAGCTTGATGAGATACTTGCCGCGGCTGCGATCCCGGGGCTCGAGCTTCAGGTAACAGGACACGATCCAGTGCTTCCCCGACGGCAACCGGAGCAGGCGCTGCAGCTGACTGCGGATATCGGTCAAGGCCTGCGAGGCCATGCGCTGCCCTCCCTAGAAGAACACCGGCTCGCGATACGCGCCGTACACTCGCTCCAGGACCTCGCGGATCTCGTAGAGGGTGCAGTAGGCCCGGGCGCATCCGAGCATTGCCGGCATCACGTTGTGGTCGGACGCCGCGGCGCTTCGGAGCGCGCCCAGCGCCTGTTCCACCCCGGCCTGATCCCTCGTGGCTCGCAGCGCCGCCATGCGGGCGCGCTGGGTCCGGTCGGCTTCCTCACCGATCCGCAGGATCTCCGGGGGAGCCGCCTCGTCCTCCACGAAATCGTTCACACCCACCACCACGCGGCGCCCCTGCTCCAGCTCCCCCTGGAATCGAGCCGCGCTCCGGGCAATCTGGCGCTGGAACCAACCCGACTCGATGGCTGGGACGACCCCGCCCTGGACGTCGATTTCACGGAAGAGCGCCTCGGCCTCGCGCTCCATCCGGTCGGTCAGTGCCTCGACGTAATAGGAGCCGCCCAAGGGGTCGGCGACGTTGGGCACGCCGGTTTCGGCCGCGAGAATCTGCTGGGTCCGGAGCGCGATCCGCACCGACTCCTCGGTGGGAAGCGCGAGCGTTTCGTCCAGGGCGTTGGTGTGCAGCGACTGGGTTCCGCCCAGCACCGCCGCGAGCGCCTGGTACGCCACCCGCACGATGTTGTTCATCGGCTGCTGCGCGGTCAGGGTGACCCCGGCGGTCTGACAGTGGAACCGCATCTTCCAGCTCGACTCCTCGATCGCCCCGTAGCGCTCCTTCAGGTGGCGCGCCCAGATCCGGCGGGCGGCGCGCATCTTGGCGATTTCCTCGAAGAAATCGTTGTGCACATCCCAGAAGAAGGAGAGCCGGGGAGCGAAGGTATCGACGGGCAAACCCCGCGCGATGCCGTGCTCCACATAGGAGAATCCGTTCGCCAGCGTGAAGGCAAGCTCCTGCTCGGCCGTGGCGCCGGCCTCCCGGATGTGATAGCCGGAGATGGAGATGGTGTTCCAGCGCGGCGTGTGCTCCGCCGCCCATTCGAACATGTCGACGATGATCTTGAGCGCCGGCTCCGGCGGGTAGATCCACGCATGCTGCGCCATGTACTCCTTCAGGATGTCGTTCTGGACCGTGCCCTGAAGCTGGCGGATATCCACCCCCTGACGCTCGGCCGCGGCCACGTAGAAGCAGAAGAGAATCGCGGCGGGGCCATTGATGGTCATCGAGGTGGACACCTGGTCGAGCGGGATCCCGGCGAAGAGATCCTCCATGTCCTTGAGGCTCGAGATGGCCACGCCGCACTTCCCGACTTCCCCCTCGGAGCGGGGGTGGTCGGAGTCGTACCCCATGAGCGTGGGAAAATCGAAGGCTACCGAGAGCCCGGTCTGCCCCCGCTCCAGCAGGAATTTGTAGCGCCGGTTGGTGTCCTCGGCCGTGCCGAAGCCGGAGAATTGCCGCATCGTCCACAGCCGCCCCCGGTACATCGTCGGATGAATGCCGCGAGTGAACGGCCAAACGCCCGGCAGCTCGTCCGCCGAGCCCAGGGTGTTCTCCAGGTCGAGCGGCGTGTAGACGGGATCCACCTCCCCGCCGGAGACGGAGGTGAATTCCACTCCATCGCGCTGCGGCAGAATCCCGTAGGCGGCGCGCCACGCCGCGAGTTCCTGCCGGAGACGCGCCAGCTCCGCATCGCGCGCGTTCATACCCGTGCTCCCTCCTTGAAGCCCGAGACGATCTCGCTCGCCAGTTCGTAGGGACTCAGTCGGCCGGCGGTCACAGCATCGAGGCGCTCCCTGATCATTTCGTCGGCCCGAGTCTCTTGCCAGACCCATTGACGCATCGCGCGATCGACGACTTCACGGGTGCGGGTGGAGAGCCGCCGGCGCCGGCGGCGCTCGAGCTCTCCGGTCGTCACCATCCAGTCGTGGTGACCACCCAGCGCCTCCATCACCTTTTCGACTCCGTCGCCTTTGGTGGCGACGGTCAGCAGCGCCGGCGCCTCCCAATACGCCCCCGCGCCGGGTATCAGCGACGTCGGGGCCGGAACCGTGAGCGAGCGCCCATGGTGCGCTCGCATCCCCCGGAACGCGTTGCCCTGCCGGAAGCCCAGGGTCACCTCGATTTCCCGGGCCAGCTTGTCGGCGCCGGGCCGGTCGGCCTTGTTGACGACATAGATGTCGGCGACTTCCATCACGCCCGACTTGAGGGTCTGAATTCCATCGCCCGATTCGGGCACCAGCACCAGAACGGTGGTGTCGGCCATGCCCGCCACCGCGAGCTCCGACTGCCCTACACCGACGGTCTCCACCAGGATCCGGTCGAAGCCACCCGCATCCAGCACATCGGTCACCTCGCGGGTGCTGGTGGCCAGCCCGCCCAGGGAGCCGCGAGTCGCCATCGACCGAATGTAGACGCCGGGATCGAGGGCAACTCCCTCCATCCGGATGCGGTCTCCCAGGAGGGCACCGCCCGAGAATGGACTCGTCGGGTCGACCGCCACGACCGCCACCGTCAGACCGCGGCGGCGCCACGCCTGGACCAGCTGGAGAGTAAGGGTGGACTTGCCGGCGCCCGGCGGACCAGTGATCCCAACGCGGCGGGCGCGGCCGAGCCGCGGGTGGACCGCGGCCAGCAGCCGCTCGAAGCCGGGGCGGGCATTCTCCACCATCGAGATGGCGCGGGCCAGCGCGGCGGTGCGCCCCGCAGCAAGCTCGGCCAGCAGATTCTCCAGATCCATCTGTGCAAACTCGCACCGGCCGGGGAGAGAGGCAAGGCGAAGTCGGGACCGTAACCCTTTGATCGCGGGACGCTTAGCGATTCCATCGGAGTGACCCCTTGACCTGTCCTCGGGTTGTGCTAATTATTTAGCATAGTGTTGGTTTCTTAGCACTTCTTCGTGGAGCCGGCATGCCCCGACCGCGCGTGGCCGATCTTTCCCGGCGAGAGCGACAGATCATGAGCATCGTCTACCGCCTCGGACTCGCCACGGCGGCGGAGGTCCTGGCCCTGGTGGACGACCCGCCAAGCTACAGCGCGGTCCGGTCCCACCTCCGGATTCTAGAGGAGAAGGGCCATCTCAGGCACGAACAGGATGGCCCCCGATACGTCTATTTCCCTACCCTGCCCCGGGATCGCGCCCGGCTGGGTGCCCTCCGGCAGGTGCTTCATACATTCTTCGACGGTTCCGCATCTCAGGCGGTCGCCGCCCTGCTCGACTCCTCGGATCGGTCGCTCGGCAGGGATGAGCTGGAACAATTGGCGAAACTCGTCGAACAGGCACGTAAGGAGGGTCGATGAACACCGCGGAGTTGCAATTCCTGCTGGGTTTGTCGGTCAAGGGG
The DNA here is from genome assembly GCA_045403135.1 of Gemmatimonadales bacterium. Taxonomy (GTDB): domain Bacteria; phylum Gemmatimonadota; class Gemmatimonadetes; order Gemmatimonadales; family GWC2-71-9; genus JABFSM01. Next base: position 10,732 of record JAXIPC010000105.1, read on the forward strand.
ACCATTCTCCTTGGCGCAACCGCGCTGGCTTCGATCCTGGCCCGCCGCGCCCGGGCCAGCGTGCGCCACGCGCTCTGGGCCGCGGGGCTCACCGGCCTGCTCCTGGTCCCGGTACTCGCTGCCGGCCTTCCGCGTTGGGAGGTGGTTTCCCTTCCCCTTGCCGTGGCACCGGTGCCATCCGTCTATCCGGTCGGTCCGCTGCGCAGGTCGACGGAAGCTGCGGCGACCCTTCCGCTGGCGGAAAGCGCGACAGGGGCGAGCTCGGTGTCCGGCGGCGCGAAGGAGTCCGTCGAGGGCGCCCCAGCCGTGGGCACGGTGCCGAGACTAAGCGTAGGGGAAATGGCCTTCTTGATATGGGCTTCGGGCGCCGCGCTGATCCTGGCCTGGGTCATCTTCGGGCACTTCCGGGTTCGATCGATCGTCCGTGCGTCGACTCCGATGCTCTCGCCGTTGTGGCGCAGTTCGGTGGAAGAGGCGCTCGAGATCACCGCCGATGAGCTCCGGGTCGAGTTCCGCGAGACCGTCGCCACGATGCCGATGGCCAGCGGGCTTCTGCGCCCGGTCGTCCTGCTGCCGGCTTCAGGAATAGCGTGGACCCCCGACCATCGACGCGACGTGGTCTTGCACGAGCTGGCCCACGTCCGCAGGCGGGATTGCCTGACCCACCTCGCGTGCCGGATCGCCTGTGCCGTGCATTGGTTCAATCCGCTGGCCTGGCTGGCGGCGCGGCAGGCACGAGTGGAGCGCGAGCACGCGTGCGACGACGCGGTGCTCGCGACCGGCGCCCTTCCGTCGAGCTACGCGCAGGCCCTGCTCGACACGGCACGACGCTCGCGCCCGGCGTGGGCGACGGCGGCAGCCGGGCTTACCATGGCCCGCCAGTCACATCTCTCCACCAGACTTCTGGCCGTCCTGGACGAAAGGCGGCGGCGCGGCAGACTCGGACGCACGGCCTTCGGCACCGCCTCGTTGGGTACCTTGGCGCTCCTGATACCGGTAGCCGCGCTCGCACCGGCGCGGGAGCCGGGTCCACCGATCGCGTCATCCACCGCCTCGTCGCACTCGCAGACCGCCGGTTCGAAAGACGGTCTCCCGGCTCCTGCAGCGGGCGGCGTGACCTTTGCCCGACCGACAGCTTCGACGCCGGCAGCACGGGTTATTCAGGCCGGACTTCCCTGCCCCTACACCAGCAAAGGCTCGCATCGCAGCGTGCAGCTTTCGAGCTCGGTCCGCATCACCGGCATGGGCTCGACGGACGACGGAAAGGGCAACCGGTGGGTAGCCTGGACCGGTGCCGATTGCTCGATCGTGGTCCACGTCGTGGGCGAGCCGGTCTTCACCGACGACGAAACCGACGTGGCGGAATTCCGGGGATCGGGGCGATTCACGGTCACGCACGCCGAGGGAAACTCCGAGCGGGAGTACGAGGTACGCGGTGACGGCACCTCGCTGACACGGCGGTACACAGTAGACGGTGCCGAGCGCCCGATGGATGAGGCCGCCCACCGGTGGGGAGCGGCGCTCGTGCTGCAATACATCCGGCAGAGCGGGTATCAGGCCGAAACGCGCACCCAGCGCATTCTGCGAGCGAATGGGATGCCCGGCCTGATCGATGAGATCGAGGCGATTCCTTCCGGTTGGGCTAGAGGCCGCTATTACGCGGCGGGGATCGCGGTTCGGCCGGAAGCTGCCGATGTGCGAGTCCTGCTCGATCACGCCGGCACCCATCTGGACTCCGACTACGAGAAGGGCCGGATTCTGGCCGTGCTGCCAAGCAGGCTGCTGGGCGAGCCAGGCGTCCGTGCCAGCTATCTCGGCGTCACTCGAGGCATGGAGTCCGACTACGAGAAAGCCAAGGCGCTGCTCACCGCGAGCGCCAGCGGGCTGGACCCCGCCTCGACCGAGACGGCGCTCCAGGCGGCGACCACGCTGACATCGTCCTACGAGCGGAGCCGGGTGCTGGTGGCCGTCAGCAAAACCGCGCCGCCGCAAGGTGATCTCGACCCGCTCTATTTCGACGCGGTCTCCGGCATCGATTCGGACTACGAGAAGGCCAAGGTGCTCACAGCGTACGCCCAGCATCCCGGCCTTGGCGCGACGGGACTGAACCGGCTGTACGAAGCGGCGGGCGGCATCACGTCAGCCTATGAGCTCGCCAACCTGCTGATCGCGAGCATCGCGACATCGGGGTCGGCCGGCGCTCGGTGTGACGGATACCTGGCCTCGGTGACGAAGATCGACTCCGACTTCGAGAAGGCCAGGGCGATGTCCGCGCTGCAGGGCGCGGGACCGCTGACGCCCGCCTGCGCGAAGCGGGCGACCGTGGTGACCGGCACCATCCAGAGCAACAACGACCGCGCCCGGGTGCTGGTCGAATATGCCGCGCGGGGCCTCCTCACCGACGCCACGCGGGCCGATTTCTTCGGCGCTGCTCGAGGAATGGAGTCCTCCTTCGAGCTGCGGCGGGTTCTGACCGCCGTCCTGGCTCAGGGGCAGCTCTCCCAGGCGGTGCTCCTGGATCTGCTCGAGACCGCCGGCGGAATCGATTCCGACAACGACCTCGCCTCGGTGCTGGTGACGGCGGCAGGAGCCGGGATGATCGTGGATTCGGTCCGGCCGGCTTACCTTCGGGCGGCCGGAAGGATGTCATCGGACTATGAGCGGAGGCGTGCTTTGACGGCGATCGGAGCGCGGTAGGGCCCCGACTTAGAGGAGGAGCCAGCCGCCGAGCCCGAGCAACAGCGCGAATCCGCAGGTATCCGTGAAGGCCGTGACGAACACCGATGAGGCGATGGCCGGGTCGATCTTGAAGCGCTCGAGCACCAGCGGGATCGACGCGCCGACCAGGCCGGCCACGAAGAGATTCCCGATCATCGCCAAGGCAATCACCAGAGCGAGCATCGGCGGCTGGTGGAACGCCATCGCCACCAGCCCGATCACGATGCCGTTGGCCAAACCACAGGACAGCACCACCATCACCTCTTTCCCGACCACCTTGAGAAAGGCGTTGGGCGGTATGAGACCCAACGCCAGCCGCCGCACGGTCACGGCCAGGGTTTGGGTACCGGCATTGCCGCCCATGCCGGAGATCATCGTCATCCATGCGGCGAGGGCCGGAAGCGCCTTGACCACGCTGCTGAAATACCCCACGACGGATGCGGCGACGAACGCCGTCGCGAGGTTGACCATCAGCCAGGGGAGCCGGGTTTTCACGGCCTCGAACCACCGGGCGCCGAGGTCTTCGTGGGCGGAGACGCCGCCGAATCGGAGCAGGTCCTCGGTGGCTTCCCGCTCCATCACATCCGAGACGTCGTCGAAGGTGATCCGGCCGAGCAGACGTCCGTCCCGATCCACCACGGGGATGCTCGGCACGTTGTAGCGCGCCATCAGGCGGGCCACCTCCTCCTGGTCGATCTCGGGCCGCACGGTCACGTCGGGCTCTTCCATGAGCTCGCGAACCGGCCGTTCGGGGGAGCCAAGCACAAGGCGCTTGAAGCCGAGGATTCCGGCCAGCCGGCGATCCGGGTCCACCACGTAGATCTCGGAAAAATCCTCCACGTCTTCCGCCTGCCGGCGGATGCTGCCCAGCGCGTCGCGCACCGTTTCGTGCTCTCCCACCATGACCATTGCGCCCGTCATCAGCCCGCCGGCGCTCTCTTCGTCGTACCGGAGCAGGCGCTCGACGTCCTCGCGCCCGGGAGCGTCCACCGCGGATAGAATGCGTTGCTGTTGCTCGAGATCGAGCTCGCCCAGCAGGTCGGCCGCGTCGTCGTCGGGCATTTCGCCGACGATTTCGGCGGCTTGCGCGGCGGAGAGCGCAGCCAGCGTCTCTCCGGCGTGCTCCGTCATGGGCATCTCGATCAGCGCCTCGCCGGTCAGCTCCGGCGGGAGCAGCTTGGCGATCTCGACGCGCTCGTCTTCGTCGGCGAGCGCCAGGACGTCGGCCAGGTCCGCCGGCTCGAGCATGCGGGCACGGGCGAAGAATTCGCTGACATGACCGTCACGAAGCAGCGCGATCATCTTGCCGGAAGCGAGGGGCTTGGGCGGCCGCGGCGTCACGGCGGGCTCCGGTCCAGGGCCGTCGTCCCGGGAGAACCGCGGCGGACCAGGACGCGCTCGACCCGGGTCGGCGACGCGTGCAGCACGTCGAGCTCGAGGCCGCAAATCAGAAAGCGCTCACCGCTGGCGGGGAATCGCCCCGCGAGCTCCACCAGCCGACCCCCGAGCGTGGTGGCTTGTCCGGCCGGAAACTCGACGCCGAAGCGCGCTTCGATCTGGACGACCGGAGCCGATGCATCCACCTCGAGGAGTCCCGGGTCGCTTCGCGTGGCCGGCTTGGGCGATCCGTCCTCGTCCACGATCTCGCCGACCATGGCCGCCAGCAGATCCTCCAGCGTCACAATGCCGAGGGTGCCGCCGAATTCATCGAGCACAATCGAGAGGTGCCGGCGTTCCCGCTGCATGTCGAGCAGGACATCGCCACAGCTCCGGCTGCCCGGAGCGACCGCCAGCGGACGGACCGGCACCGGATCGCCCGGCGCGAGCCGGAAGAGGTCGAATGCGTGGACCATGCCGACCATCTCGTCCAGGGTTTCCCGGTAGATCGGGAGCCGGCTGTAGCCGGTCTGCACGAACGCTTCCCGGACTTCTTCCACCGACGACTCCTCGGGGATGGCGATGAGGTCGGTCCGCGGGGTCATCACTTCGCGGACCGAGCGTTCGGAGAAGCTGATCACTCCGCCCACCCGGAGCAGCGCGTCGTCCGCCTCCCCCGTCCTGCCTTCGGCCCGTTCCCGCCACAGCTCGGTGATGTGGGCCTCGGGCCGCAGGGGAGGCGCAGGGAGAATCGGTGCCAGCACGGCGGACCAGGGCCGCAGGATTGGCCGCACCCGCTCAGCCACCTTCGCGGCGCGACGGCGGGTCAGGAACCGGGGCAGCACGTATCCGCTCAGCAGCACGGCGGGGAGGGCGAGCAGAATGAGCAGGAGGCCGAGCCGGGGCAGCGTCACGCCGGCGAAGATCGCCGGGAAAACCGCCCCCAGCAGCGCGATCCCCAGGGTCGTGGTCACCGAAGCCGCCGCGAGGTCCCGTTCCAGCGGTGGCAACCAGGCCAGCGAATCGTTCCCGCCGCGCAGCCGGCGAGCCACGACGTCAGCCAGGAGAGCGCGGCTCGACGTCACCAGCGCCGCGGCAGCGGTCGCCCCGAAGAGGGTGAGCAGCAGCCCGACCAGCACGACGAGCCAGATCATGCCGAGCGCCCCGGCACGGCATTCTCGCGGACGGCCTCAGCCACGCGCAGCACGGTCACCCGCCGGACCCGCCGGCGCGCCATGTGATCCACGGTGATCCGGAACCCATCGAGCGCAAGGGACTCTCCCGCGCGGGGCACCCGCCCAAATGCGGCCAGCACCAGCCCCCCGACCGTGCTCACGTCCGCCCGGGCGAAGCTGTGGTCGATCTCCATCTCGAGATCGGCGAGCGGCACGCCACCCAGTACCGCCCAGCCGCCCTCGGGGAGCCGCTGCACCGGCGCCACTTCGTCGGTGTCGTATTCATCGCGAATCTCGCCTACGATCTGCTCCAGCACATCCTCCAGCGTCACGATGCCGGAGGTGCCGCCGAATTCGTCGACGACGACGGCCAGATGGCTCGCGCCGCGCTGGAAATCGCGCAGCTGGCGGCTCAGGCTCTTGGCCTCGGGCACGAACTCGACGGGCCAGATGAGCGGGTGCCAGTCGGACGGAGCGGACTCGGGACCCAGTCCAGGGAGGAGATCCTTGGCGTAGATGACCCCGGTCACCGAGTCAGGGTCGCCGTCCACCACGAGGAGCCTGGAGTGCTCGGCGCTCCGGAACATCGCCACGACCTGATCGCGGCTGGTCGAGAAATCCACGGCTTTGATGTCCAGCCGCGGCGTCATCACGTCCGTCACCGTCATGTCCGCCAGGCCGAGCACTCCAGCGAGCATCTGCTTCTCGGCGGGCTCCTGGTGGCGGGGGCCGCTCCGGCGAAGCCGGAAGCCACGGTCGACCCACGCGACCGCCGCCAGGAGGGGCCGAAAGAGGGTCAGCGTGTGCTGCACGAACCACCCGTCGAAACGGACCAGTCCCGGCTCGTTCGCCGCCCAGAGGCGGGGCGCCAGATCGCCGAGGATCCAGACCAGCAGCGAGCCAAGCAGGAGCCGACCGACCGACTGCGGAAACGGCCAGGCCCACCAGGCAAGCGCGGTTCCGGCCAGCGCGGCGGCGATGGCGAGCAGCGCGAGGTGAAGGATGTGGAGGCTGCGAGGAGAGGACAGCGGTGCACTCGCCGGGCTCTGGGACGGCGTGAGCAGGCGGGGCACGCCGGCGTCGTCCGGCTCGGCGAGCGCCAGCAGCGCCGCCCACAGAGTGAACACGCCCGCCAACAGCGGGGCCACCCAGAGCTGCAGCGCGGCGAGTACGATCTGAATCATCGAAGGCCCCGGAGATACCGTTCCTGGCGGCGCCACATCGGGGACTCCATCCGCCCGGCGTTCTCGGCATGGTCGTATCCCAGGACGTGGAGGACGCCGTGGATCACCAGTCGGGTCAGCTCCCGCCGGACCGGGACGCGGAGGGCGCGCGCATGTCGCACGGCTTGCCAGGGGCAGATGTAGATATCGCCCACCAGGCTGCCGCCGGGGCCGGAGAGCGGAAAGGCCAGCACGTCGGTGGGTGAGTGGGTTCCCTTCCACCGCCGATGAAGGGCGCGCATGGCATCGCGGCCGACGAACGAGATCGAGATCATCGCCACGCGTCGCTCCGCGTCAAGGACCGTGAGGGCGGCCCGGACGGCGTCGGTGCGCCGGAGTGGATGGGAACGCCCGGATACCGCTATGACACTCTCGCGTCCTTCCGCCCTCGCGGCTTTGCGTTCCGGGTCAGCCGTTCTGATCCTCCGCATACGCCTTGATGATCTCTCGCACCAACCGATGGCGCACGACGTCGGCATCGTCCAGGTAACAGAAGGCGATCCCCTCGATGCCCGGAAGGATGCGCTCGATCTGGATGAGGCCGGAATCTTCCCGCTTGGGGAGGTCGACCTGGGTCTTGTCCCCGGTCACTACGACCTTGCTGTTCACCCCGAGCCGGGTGAGGAACATCTTCATCTGCGCGCCGGTGGCGTTCTGGGCCTCGTCGAGGATGATGAACGCGTCGTTCAGGGTGCGCCCGCGCATGTAGGCCAGGGGCGCGATCTCGATGGTGCGCTGTTCCAGCGCCTTCTGCACCCGCTCGGCCGGCATCATATCCTCGAGGGCGTCATAGAGCGGACGGAGGTAGGGATCTACCTTGGCCTGCAGGTCGCCGGGGAGGAACCCGAGCGACTCGCCGGCTTCCACCGCGGGACGTGCGAGGATGATCCGCTTGACCCGCTTCCGGGCCATGGCCTCGACCGCCTTCGCGACGGCGAGGTAGGTCTTGCCGGTCCCGGCGGGGCCGATACTGACGACGATGTCGGTCGTGGCGATGGCGTGGACGTAATCGCGCTGCCCCTGCGTCTTGGGGGCGATCGCCCGACGCAGGCCGGGGAGGACAATCTTTCCCTCGCCTCCGCCCAGGGGGCTGTCCGCGGGAACGCCGTCCTGGACGAACCGAAAGACATCCTCGACCGACACCGCTTCCCCGGTGCGGGCGATGTCGAGAAGACCTTGCACGACGCCGGCCGCCCGATCGACCTGTTCCGCGGTGCCGGACAGGGTGAGCGTGTCCCCCCGCAAGGAGACGCGTGCGCCGGTGGCGCGCTCCAGTTCCATCATGTTCGCGTCATTGACGCCGGCGAGCAGCAGCGGATCGGCGCCCTCGATGCTCACGCGCTGGGTGGTGTCTTCGCCCATCGTGCCGGTCCTCACTGGATCACCGTCAGGCCGAGCCCGGCCAGGTCGGCCTGGCTCACGGGGGAAGGCGCCCCTTCGTACAGGGCGCGCGCCGCCGTGGTCTTGGGAAACGCGATGACGTCCCGCATGGAGCCGGCACCGGCCAGCTGCATCACCACCCGGTCGAAGCCGACGGCGAATCCGCCGTGCGGCGGCGCGCCCGCACTCAGCGCCTCGAGCAGGAAGCCGAACCGCCGCCGGATTTCCTCGGCCGGAATCCCGAGCAGGCCGAATACCCGCCGCTGCACCTCCGGATCGGTGATGCGGATCGAGCCGCTGCCGAGCTCCACGCCGTTGTACACCGCGTCGTAATGCAGGGCACGGCAGCGGCCGGGGTCGGTTTCGAGGAAGCCGATGTCCTCGGGGTGCGGCGAGGTGAACGGGTGATGGACGAAGATGTGGCTCCCCGTGTCCGGGGCGGGCTCGAAGAGGGGGAAGTCGACCACCCAGAGAAAGGCATGCTGCCTCGAGGGCGCCGGCGCGAGCCGCTTGATCAGCGCGCTGCGAACGGCGTGGAGCGCAGCAGAGGTCACCGCGTCGGGCCCCACGGCGGCGAGCAGCAGCTGGCCCTCGGCGCCGCCCACCGCCTGGAGCCCGCGCGCGCCGATGGCCTTGACCCCCTGCCCTTCCCACGCGGCGCCTCGGCGGGCCCAGAGCAGGCCGCCCGCCCCGGCATCCTTGGCCGCGGCGGCAAAGCCGTCCAGGTCCTTTCGGGAAAGCGCGCCCGCGTCCGGCACGCGGATGCCCCGGAGCCGGCCACCCTTGCTCAGGGCTTCGTGCACGAACGGCGCCGCATCGTCAGCCACGCTCGCGGTGAGGTCCGCGATCTCGAACCCGAATCGCAGGTCGGGCTTGTCGATGCCGAAGCGCTCCATGGCATCCCGCCAGACCATCCGGGGAAACGGCCACGGAATGACGTGGCCCGCCTCGTCCCATTGCGCCACCAGCACCGATTCCACCACCTCAAGCACGTCCTCCTGCGTGATGAACGACGCTTCGAGATCGATCTGGGTGAATTCCGGCTGACGGTCGGCGCGCAGGTCCTCATCGCGAAAGCAGCGGGCGATCTGGAAATAGCGATCATAACCCGCGATCATCAGGAGCTGCTTGTAGATCTGGGGCGACTGGGGCAGCGCGTAGAACTCCCCTCGATGGATCCGGGAGGGCACCAAATAGTCCCGCGCTCCCTCCGGCGTTGGCTTGGTCAGGATCGGGGTCTCGATTTCCAGGAAGCCGAGGTCGCTCAGCGTGCGGCGGGCGCGCTGCAACAAGCGGTGGCGCAGCACGAGATTCGCCGTCAGCTCCGGCCGCCTCAGGTCGAGCACCCGGTGTCTGAGACGGAGCTCCTCCGCGGGCAGCTCTTCCTTTTCTTTGCGGCCCACCGGAATGGCGGGAGTTACCGCGGGGCCGACCACCTCCAGCGCGCTGACCCGCACCTCGACTTCGCGGGAGCCGAGCGCCGCGTCGCGGGCGGCGTTGGGCCGGAGCGCCACGCTGCCGGCGGCCAGCAGGACCGTCTCGACGCCGCAGCCGGCGGCTCGCTCCAGCACCTCGAGGGGTGTGAACGCCGGATCGAAAGAGAGCTGCACCATTCCATAGCGGTCGCGGAGGTCGATGAACACCAGGCCGCCCAGGTCGCGGCGGCGATGGACCCAGCCCCCGAGACGGACGTCGCAGCCCACATCGGCGCGCGTGAGCAGACCGCCGGCATGCGTGCGAAGCGAGGTTGCGAGCATGCGCAAACGTAACGGGCGCGGAGAGGGGGATCAAGCAACTTGGGCACCGCGAAGAGGTATCTTGCAGCCTCGCATTCACGCGCGCGGCAGGGGAGGACGTGTGGTCAGCCATCGGTGGTGGGTGGGAGCGTTGTGCTGCCTGGTTTCGGCCTGCCGGGACCGGGCTCCCCAGCCCCCGGCGGCCGCGCACCAGGATTCGGGCGGCACCCGACCGGATACGGTGGTCCGTGCCGATTCCGGCCCACCGGTTCCCACCATCGAACCGAGGCGGGGCTTCCGGGCGTACGTCCTCCACGGAGCCCGCGATCTCCAGCTGCTGATGGACTCGCTTGGCCCGGCGGGAGTCACCACGATTCTCAAGCTCAATCGAATCGACCTGGCGCGCGCGCGCGCCGGGGACACGCTCCTGGTGCCCGAAACGATCGACGATGAGCTGGGGTTCGCGCCGTTCCCCGCGGCCGTCAGCGCCCTGGATTCGGTGCCCCGCCTGATCGCGGTGGCCCAGCGGGTCCAGGGCTTCGGTGCCTACGAGCACGGAAGGCTGGTCCGCTGGGGGCCGACCAGCACCGGCAAGGCGAAGACCCCGACATCGAACGGGCTGTACTTCACCAACTGGAAGCGAAAGCAGACCGTCAGCACCGACAACGACGAGTGGCTGCTGAAGTGGTACTTCAACTTCGAAAACGCGCGCGGCATCTCCTTTCACGAGTACGACCTCCCCGGGTATCCCGCCAGCCATGCCTGCGTCCGCCTGCTGGCGGCCGACGCGGAATGGATCTACGCCTGGGCACGGCAATGGCGGCTCTCGAGGGATGGCAGGTCGATCGTCGCCTATGGTACGCCTGTGGTGGTCTTCGGGACCTATGAGTACGCGCGACCCCGCCCGTGGCGTCGCGTAGTGGACGACGCGGAGGCGGCCAGGGTTCCGGCGGCCGAACTGGACAGCGCGCTGGTGCCCCACCTGCCGCTGATTCGCGCGCGGATCCGGCCCGATTCGACCTAGCGGCCGCTACATTTCGGCATGACTCAGTCTCTCCTGGCATCTCTCCAGAGCCTTCCCCCGGCCGACGCCGCCTCGGCAATCCGGCGCTGGGTCGAGGGACACGGCCTGCCGGCGTATCGCGCCCCGCAGGTCCTGCGCCGGCTCTGGCGGGCTCCCATCGGAGCCTGGCGGGAAGCCACTGAGCTGCCCCTCGGCCTGCGCACCGAGCTGGAGCGAGATGCGCCGCTGGAACGGCTCGTGCCGGAGACGGTGCAGCAATCGACCGACGGGACCCGGAAATACCTCTGGCGGCTCGCGGACGGGGAGGCGATCGAGTCGGTGCTGATTCCTTCGGGAAAACGGCTCACCCTCTGCATCTCCTCGCAGGCCGGCTGCGCGCTGGGATGCACCTTTTGCGCGACCGGGCGGATGGGATTCCGGCGCAATCTCTCGGCCGCGGAAATCACCGGCCAGGTCCGCGAGATCGTCCTGGCGAACGCCGCGGAGAAGCCGACCAACATCGTGTTCATGGGCATGGGCGAGCCCTTGCTCAACTGGCCAGCGGTGAGCGCGGCGCTCGGCATCCTGAATCACCCGGAGGGCTTCGGGATCGGGGCCCGGCACATCACCGTCTCAACCGTCGGAATCGTCCCGGCCATGCTCGAGCTGGCCCGGCGACCAGAGCAGTTCCGCCTCGCCATCTCGCTCCATGCGGCCGGGCCGGCGCAACGGCTGCGGCTGATGCCGATCCAGAAAAAGTACCCGCTCGAGGAAGTCTTGCGCGCCGCGCGAGCGTTCCGCAAACGGATCACATTCGAGTATGTGCTGATCGCGGGAAAGAACGACAGCGATGCCGACGCGGACAAGCTGGCCAAACTCGCCCACCAGCTTGGCGCTCATGTGAACGTGCTCCCCCTCCATCCCGGCGGCGCGGCGGGACTCTCCCCCGCCTCGGGAAACCGCATCCGGGCATTCGCGGACCGGCTCACCCACCAGGGGGTGGAGGCGGTGGTGCGCCGGAGCCGGGGGCTCGACATCGCTGCCGCCTGCGGCCAGCTCTTCGTCGAGATGGCGAAGAAGAAGCGCGCGGCGGCGGTGGTCTAATGGCCGCGCCACGGACCGTCGTGGTGGCGCTGCTCCGCTTCACGCTCCGGATCTTCTTCCGCCGCGTCGAGGTCGAGGGCCTGCAGCGGGTCCCCTCAGGCGGCCCGGTGATGTTCGTGCTCAACCACCCGAATTCCCTGGTCGATCCGGTCTTCATCCTCTGCCTGGCCCCGCGGCCGGTGTCGTTCCTGGCCAAGGCACCGCTGTTCCGGATTCCCGTCATCGGATGGTTGGTACGCGCCGCCGGGTCCATCCCGGTGGAGCGCAAGCAGGACCCCGGAGCCGACCTCACCAAGAACCGGGAGATGTTCGCCCGGGTCCGCGCGCATCTGTCGGCGGGTGGCGCGGTCGCGCTCTTCCCCGAAGGCACCAGCCACAGCGACCCCAGGCTCAAACCGATGAAGACCGGCGCGGCGCGGATCGCGCTCGGCGTGGCGGCGATTCCGCCTCTCCGGATCCAGCCGGTAGGGCTCTTTTACACCGACAAGCGCACGTTTCGGAGCGCGGCGCTGGTGTATTACGGCGAGCCGTTCGAGGTCCGCCCGGCACCGCTCGATGATGCCGGCGAGCCCCCCGGCGAAGCCGTCAGAACCGTGACCGACCAGATTGGCCACTCCCTGGGCGAAGTCACCCTCCAGGCCGATGCATTCGAGGCCCACGATTTCGTGGCGCGCACCGAGCGCATCCTGGCCAGCCAGCGCCGGGCCAGCGACGATGCCCCGCGACCGGAGCTCGCCGAAGAGTTTGCTTTCCGGCGTCGCGTGTTGCGCGGGTACGAGGCGCTCAAGGCGAGAGACCCCGAACGGCTCGAGGGGATCCGGCGGCGGGTGCATCGCTACGAGGACAAGCTGCGCGGCGCCGGGCTCGACCCATGGGATGTGCCGGTGGGCCGCTTCAGCACCGGCGGGATCCTGGTCGGCATCGGACTTTTCCTGCTCCGCTTCGCGCTGCTCCTGCCGCTCGGGCTTCCGGGGCTGGTGCTGCACTACCTGCCCTATCGCCTGGTCGGGTTCCTCTCTCAGCGGGCGGTAGGCAAGTACGACGACATCCTCGCCACCGCCAAAGCGGCGTCGGCCTTCGTGGTCTTTCCGCTCACCTGGGTCGTGGTGACGATCCTGTTCTGGAAATGGCAGGGGCCGGCGGCCGGGCTCACCGTGCTGGTGCTGGCGCCGCTCAGCGGCTACGCCGCGCTCCGGCTCGCCGAGCTGGCCGATCGGGCGATGGGCGCGTTGCGAGCGCTGGGTCTGTGGATTCTGGGCCGGCGGAGCTTTCTACACCTGCAAGTGGAGCGGCGCATCCTGCGCGAGGACATCCTGGTCATTGCGGAGGAGCTGGGGGTGTAATCAGGGGCGGAATCCGGGAGGCGGCCGGTAGTCCGCGCCCAGCCAGACGCTCACATCCACGCGCAACAGCGTGTCTCCCCGAACGCGGGCCTGGCCGGTGCCCAGCGCCCGCGCCACCCGGACGGCCGCAGATGAATCTCCCCTGCGAGCAAGCACCTGGGTGACGGCAACGGAATCCGCCACGGTGCCGAAGTAGACCACATCGAAACCCGCGTTCCGGAGCGCCCGTGTCGCGGCGCGCGCCAGGCCTCGTCGACCCGATCCGTTCAAGACCTCGACCACGATCCGCTCGCCGCCCAGGAGCGGGGCGGCCTCGGGCCGGGTCGAGCCGGTGTCGTCGCGGATCAGCGCCCAGACCCCGATGCCCAGCAGGGCGGCGAGCACCGCCCCTAACGCGAGGGCGCGCAATCGGCCAGTGAATTCCAGAATCGTACCGTCGGCTCTGGGAGGATCCAGCCGGCGCGGATGGTGCGCAGGAGCCGGCGGCTCGCGACGTCGAGCAGGACCGCTTTGGGATCGACCGGAAACCGCTCGACCAGTCTGGCGCGTTCGGCCTGGTCGAAGGAGCGTCCGGGCTCCAGGTAGTCGGCGCAATAGAGCACCCGCCCGACCATGTCCCACTCCGCCAGTCCGAGGGAGTGATAGCGCACCGCATCCAGCACGCCGCGGTCGGACTCGCCCTCGGACTTGGCGCGCGACGCGGCCGCGGGCCCATGGCGGAGCTCGACGGCACCGGGCCGCGAGGAGGCCCAGCGGGACAGCTCGGCTTCCTCGGCATCCCGGAGCGCATCGTGGAGCCAGACCGCCTTGAGCCAGCGGTTGCGCTCCGAATCCGGCGTGCCCATCTGGTCGGCCCACCAGGCGACCAGTTCGGCCACGCGTTGGATGTGCTGGATTCGCGCGGGAGTGACGCGCGCCCACGGCGGCAGTGTGGGCCTGAGCTCCGAGGGAATCCCGGAGTCCCCGGCGGCTTTGGTCATCGGTACGCTGAGAATGCAGACATGCGTTCAGACCCCCTTCCGTTCCAGCTCGGCGAGCTCGCGTTGCCAGAACTCCCGCTGGCTGAGTCCGGGATGTGGCAGGGTCAGCCCCGGTTCCTCCAGCGAGATGGCTCCGTACCGGACGATGTCCAGATCGAGCGCTCGCGACGCCCAATGGGCCCGGGGGACCCCGCCGGCCTCCGCCTCGATCCGTTGACACGCCGCCAGCAGCTGATGAGGCGAGAGTGTGGTGTCGAGGGCGAGCATCTGGTTCAGGTACATGGGCTGATCGAGCCCGCCCAGCGGCACCGTTTCCTCAACAACCGACCCGCCCCGCAGCGCGACCCCCGGCAGCATGGCCAGTCGCTCGCGCGCGAGGGCCAGGTTGGCCTGCCGATCTCCGAGATTGCTCCCGAGGGCCACGTACGCGCGTAGCGGCGGCATCGCTAGACGATGAAGTGCCGGGCGATCTCGCGCAGCTCACCCGCCACGCGCTCCAGTTCGGCGATGGCCGACTCGAGGTCGGCCTGACCCCGGGTGGCTTCCCCCGCCTCGCGGGCCAGCGTCTCGGTCTGGCCGCGGGCGCGCTGCGCGCCTTCCGCCAACTGCTGGATCTGCGAGGACAGCCGCCGCCCGGCGTGTTCGTGAGCCTTTTGCGAATCCGCGATCGCGCGCGACTGCTCGCCGGCCTCCTGCGTGGCGCGGACGATCTCATCCAGTGCGCGGGCGGTATCGGCGGAGAGCTCGCCGACATCGGCCACGAGCTGCTCGCCGCGTTCCATCTGGCTGGCCATGCCGGACACCTCGCGGGAGATGTCGCTGGTGAGCCGGGTCGCATCGGCTCCGGCCGCGGCGCTCTGCATCGCGAGCTGCCGGATCTCCTCGGCGACGACGGCGAAGCCCCGCCCCGACGCACCGGCGCGGTGCGCCTCGATCGAGGCGTTGAGGGCGATGACGTTGGTGAGCTCGGCGATTTCCTGGATCGAGGCGAGAAAGTTGCGGACCCGGACCGTGGTGGCGCCCAGGGCCGACACCGAGCGCGAGCTGTCGGCCACGAACGCCTGGACGTGGATCAGCCGGTCCACCGCATCGCCGATCTCCTGCCGGTGCTTGGCCGCGGCCCCCGCGGCGGCGGCGCTCACGGTGGAGGCGCGCGAGCCGGCGACCGCCGCCGACTCGACCAAACGGCCGAGCTCGGCGGTGGCCTCGAGCCCGGTCCGCGCGAAGGTCTCTTGGCCGGACGCTTCCCGGCGCATGTTCTCGGAGGCCAGCTGCAGGGCCAGCGCGGAGGACCGCAGCGAATTGGCCGCGCGTGCCAGTGCATGGATCTGCCCGGTGATCTGCTCGACCGTTTCCAGCAGCGGCCGGCGCAGCTCGGCGATGTGCATCGCGGTCGAGATCTGGCTCGAGATGGCCCGCATGGCCGAACGATCCCTGACCCGGTAATGGTGCCGCTTATGGTGGTCGAGCTCGAGCGTGCCGACGATCCGGTCGGCATGGCGAAGCGGAAAGATCATGATGGTGCGCACCGCCGGGTCGGGCCGTTCGAGGCCGGCATCGCGCCAGGTATCGTCGATGGAAATCGGCTCCCCCTCCGCCAGCACGCGGCTGCGGAATGCGGCAAGGCCCGGATCGGGGTCGCCCCGATCGGGCCGCCCCTGGTGGGCCCGGTATGCCATCACGGGCCCTCCGCCGGTGACGCGATATATCCGGAAGTCTCCCCAGTCGAGGAGACGGTAGGCAAGCTGCTCGATCATCTCGAAGGTGACCCGCAGGCTCGAGTCGCTGGCCAGGTTGGCCTGCATGGAGTGGACCTTGTTCAGGTCCTCCGCGGAAATCGCCTCCTCGAGCAGGGCGCGCGTCACCAACCCCGCCACACCGAGCGCCAGCACCACCACCACCCACCCGGGTGGGGAGAGCGCCGTCAGCGCCCAGACCAGGATCCCGGCCCCGAGGAGCGTCATCAGGAATGCGATGATCTCCCAACGGAGAATGAACAGCCGGTCCTCGACCTCGAGCTTGCCGCGCATGAGGAGCGAGAGGTAGAAGAGGACCCGGGTCACCGCGAAATAGATCCCGGCCAGCACGACGAACGGAGCGAGAAAGTCGAGGGAGACCGTCGTGGGCCCGGCCAACCTCATCGCCAGCGCGTAGTATCCGAATGCCACCGCAAAGGCGAGCGCCTCGCGCCCGGCATTCACCGCACCCGCGCGCATCGGCTTGCGGAGCCAGCCGACATCGGCCGCGAAAACGCCCAGGGCCAGGCCCAGCACCGCGACGGACGCCGGCACCGTGAGAGCGGCGACGACGGCGGGAATCCCGATCTGCGTGAGATAGGAATACTTGCTGAGCCGGACCGGCGCGATCCGAAGCGTGGCCACGCTCGCCAGCATCACCACCGCCGCGATCGTGTGTTGGATCCAGCGCGGGTCCCACACCGCGGTGATCAGGACCAGTGGCGGTCCCGCAAGCGCGAGGCCCCGGCCGTACGCGTCCATCAGCCTGCCGGAGAAGTCCGGCCGCACCGAATCAGAGGAAATAGTCGCCCACCGTGAGGTTGTAGCGGTCGGGATTGGTGACCTTGACGATGGACCGCGCGTATTCCCCTCCCGGAGACCGTTCGGATAAATCGACGGCGATGCCGGGCGGGTGAAGAACGCTCCCGCCGGAATCGATCACGACCCGGATGACGGGCCGGTTGAGCAGCTCCCGGTCGGGGTTCGTTTGCGACACGATTCCGACCTCGAACGTGTCGAGGACCACGCAGGTACCGACCGGGTAGACCCCGATCAGATTGATCAGGGCCTTCACGACGATGGGGTCGTAGCCGCGCCGCGGGTTGGTCCACATTTCCCGGAGCACCTGGTCGGGCTCGATCGGCACGGTCTGGTACACCCGCCGCGTAGTGGCGGCGTCGAAGCCGTCCGCCACGGCCACGAGCCGGGAGAAGATCCCCAGCGTCCGGGGCCGGATCGCGCGGGGGTAACCCGTCAGGTCGGTTTTCATGTGGTGCTCATGCGCCACCAGGATCGACTTGTAGGGAATCTCCTCATAGGCTCGCAGCCCGAACAGCGTCATCGACCCGCGCCACGGATGGGCTTGAATCACCCGCCACTCGTCCTCGGACAGGCCATCGACCTTGTTGAGGACCTCGATCGGAATCTTGGCCTTGCCGATGTCGTGGAGCAACGCCGTCATCCCGAGGTCGTAGAGCTGGATTTTGGTGAGGCCGATCTTCCGGCCCAGCGCCACCGAGAAGATGCAGACATTGACCGAATGGGTGAACGTGTACTCATCGTAGTCGCGAAGCGTGGTCAGGCCCATGATCGAGGTCTCGTTGGTGAGCACCTGATCCACGATCATCTGCACCGCCCGCTTGACCTTCTTGACGCTGCTGGTCCGGCCCATCCGAATGCTGTTCACCACGTCTTTCGTCACCGCGACACCCTGGGCGTAGGTGCGCTTCGCCACTGCGCGGGCCTCCTGCGCGTTCAGCTCCTCGTTGACCTCGGTGGCCGGTTCGAACTGAATGTGGGGCGTGTCGGCGTTGCCGAGCCGCTCGATCAGCGCGGTGTAGCGGTCTTCGATCCCGGTTTCCGAGAGCAGACTGAGCAGGATGCTGAGCAGCGCCTGCCACTCGCGGCGCTCCACCCCGGCCTGGGTGCGGAAGATGCCGATATCGAAGGCCCGCAACGTGGTGAGCAGATTGCTGAAGGCGGCGAAGTTGTCCAGCTCCAGCCGGAGCCGGGTGCCGTTGACGAAGAGGAAGTCGCCCGCGAGCCTGAGCTCGAGCTCGGATTCCCCGTGCAGGAGGGTCGTCGTGGATGCCTGCAACTCGTCGAGCGCCTTCTGCACCGTGGCGTTTTCCACCGGGTACAGCTTCAGCGCCCGCAAGGCGGCGTAGAACGTGAGGAGAAACCCCCGGCCAGCGTGGCGGCTGAAGCCCTCGTCACCTCCCACGGCCCGGCCGCCGAACGGGTCGTCGGTCATGCCGGCCAGTCGCGCAGCGCCCGGTGCGCCGCGTTCCGCACCGGAAGGTCCTTATCCTGCTGGATTCGCTCGAGCACCTCCCGGGCGGCGGGACTCTGCAGCCGGCTGATCGCATAGGCGGCACAGGTTCGGGTCTCGGTGGATTCCTTCTTTCGCAGGAATCCGCGCGGCTCGAGGATGTTGGACAGGACGGGCAGGGCGGCTGCACCAGCCACCACGGCGTACGCCTCGAAGAAATGGCGCTTTTCCGCCCGCTCCAGCTCGTAACGTCCCTTGCCGAGCACCACCGCCTCCAGCCGGCGCAGCGCGGCGCGATATCCGTTGGAGGCGACGGCGGTGACCGCCGCCAGCCGAACGGCCCGGTCCGGATCATCGAGCGCGCGCTCCAGAGCCGTCAGGGCGCCGGCCGAGCCGATCTTGGTGAGCGCCTCGACCGTCGCCAGGCGAACCGTCGCATCGCCATGGTTGACCAGACCGTCGAGCAGCGGGACGGCGACCTGCAGGTCGAGCCGACCGCACAGCGCGACGGCACCCGGCAGCGCCGGCGATTCATGCTTGCCGAGGAGCGCCAGTACGACGTCGGTGCGCGCCGCCGCGAGCCGGTCAACCGATGCCTCGAGGATCCCGCGAATCACCGGCCGCGAGAGGGTCGGCAGGAAGGTGAGCATCGTCTCGAGCCCCGTGGCATGGAGCTCGCCTAGGACCTCGCCGACGTCCTCCTCGGCCGGCACCGACGCCGATTCCTCCAGCGACTGCAAGAGCTGGGAAAGGATCGCCGGCTCGCTCAACCTGGCCTGGAAGGACAGCAACGTCTCCCGGATTTCGGGCTCCAGGACCGTCACCCGCTGCGAGACGGTGCGGAACTCCCGGAGCAGCCTCGCCACGGTACGGAACTCCCCGCGGTTCAGGAGGTTCGGGAATAGATGGTCGAAGATGACGAGCACGTCCCGCCGCACCGTCACCGCGGGCTGGAGCTCGAAGATGTCGAGCAACGCGTCGAAGGAGGCCCGGCGCTCGTCCCGCGTGTACTCGGCCTCGACTTCGCGGGAGAGCTGCTGGATCTCCTTCTCGTCGAGGAAGAAGATGGTCGAATCGAAGTCGTCGATATCCAGGCCGGTGGCCAGGCGGTCGGCGGCGTCGCTCTTGACCTCCTCTTGCACGGCGGCCTGAGTGGCCAGGTCCTGGTGCAACAACGCGTCGGTGGCCTGGGGGTCGAGGACCAGGAGCGCGTCGGTGATGATCTCGGCGAACTGGTACTCGATCGCCAGAAAATCCTGCTCCCACAGCAGTGTCAGCAGATCGTCGGCCGCGTCGCTCGGGAGGAGCCGGGCCCGGGCCACGAGGTGGAGAAACCGGATGATCTCCCCTTCTTCGACCCCCGGCTTGAGGGTCAGGAAACGCATCCCGTCCTTGTACATCATCCAGGCAAAACTCTCGTTCTTGGTGGGCTGGTGGTACACCACCTGGTCCTCCCAGAGCAGGTCGGTTTCCACCACGCTCAGGCCGAGCTGCTGGGTGGACGACCAAATGGGCAGGAAGGAGTGCTGGAGGGCCTGCTCCGCCCGTTGGTACATCGGGTTGTTCGGGAGGTACATCTGGAACGCGCGGAGCGCCTTGGCCATGGTCCGGACCAATTCCTCCACCTGGGTCACAGGCAGGGCGAGATCGGATCCGTGGGGCAGCGTCACGGGCGGACCTCAGCGGCTGGAGAGGGCCGAGGAACGGGAGAGGAGCGGGAAATGTCACCGCAAAATAGCATGGGGCTGCGGGTTAAGGGATTGGGTCGGTCATTCCAATGCCTGGATTGACTTTCGGCAATTATTCGGTTAACCTATGGTATCCATTTGGGTTCATCACGCCGCCCTCCAGGGTCAGGACGCTCTCCCATGCATCTCACCAAACGGCAGAAGGAAATCCTGACCTACCTCGAGGGCCATATCCAGTCCCGCGGGTATGCCCCGAGCATGGAGGAGATTGCGGAGCACTTTTCCTACCAGTCGCTCGCCACGGTACACGAGCATCTCACCAACCTGGAGCGCAAGGGGTACATCCGCCGCTCGCCCCATGAGAGCCGGTCGGTCCGGGTGCTGCCACCCAAGAGCATCAGCGGTGCCACCGAAGTGCCCCTGCTCGGCGTGGTCGCCGCCGGCTTTCCGATCGAGGCGGTGCTGCACCAGGAAACGCTCGCGGTGCCGGACGTCATGCTCCCCGCCAAGGGGCCCAACTACGCGCTCCGGGTCCGGGGCGATTCCATGGTCGACGACCACATCGTGGACGGCGATTACGTCGTCGTGCACGGCCGGCAAAGTGCGGACAACGGGGAGATGGTCATCGCCCTGGTAAACGGATCCGAGGCCACGGTGAAGAAGTTCTTCCGGGAACCGGGGGGCTGGGTGCGGCTCCAGCCCGCCAACGCCTCCATGCAGCCCCTTCGGTTTCCCGAAGACGACATCATGATTCAGGGGGTCGTGGTGGGGGTGATTCGGAGGTATTGAGCTAGGGAGCCAGGGGGTTGGGGACCTAGCCTGCCTCCCTATCTCCTTCGTTCCCTGACTCCCTAGCTCCCTGCCTTAAGCCCCCTCTCCAGATTAAATTTGACGCGCAATGGCGCGCACCTTTCTGGTCACGCTGCACTACGACGGCGGGCGGTTTGCCGGTTGGCAGCGGCAGGCGACGGGGCGCACGGTCCAGGCCGAAATCGAGGCGATTCTACAACAGCTCTGCGAACGCCCGATCCGGGTTCACGCCGCCGGACGGACCGACGCGGGTGTTCATGCGGTCGGCATGGCGACGAGCTTCACCCTGCCCGACCGGTGGTCGGCGCCATCCCTCCGCAAGTCGCTCAATTCTCTCCTTCCGGAGGATTGCTGGGCCGAATCGGTCCTCGAGGCCAGGGCCGGTTTCCATGCCCGCACCAAAGCCTTCGGGCGCCGGTATCGCTATGTGATCGGTACCGACGTGATGGCGGCGTCACCTTTCCGGCGGCGATACGAGTGGGCGCTGGGTAAGCAACTCGATCGGGAGGCACTGGCGGCAGCGGCGGCCCCGCTGCCGGGGGAACACGACTTCCACGCCTTCAGCGTGCGGCGCTCCCCGGTGGCCCACCGGCGCTGCCGCATCCGGCTGGCACGGTGGGTGGAACGCCCCGCGGATGCCGGGCTCGTGTTCGAAATCGCCGCGGACCGGTTTCTTCACCACATGGTCCGTATGCTGGTGGGTACGATGGTGGACATCGGCCTAGGACGGCGCGCGATTCGCGATATGACTCGACTGCTCGCACTCGACCCGGGCGTGCGCACCAGCCCTCCCGCTCCCGCCGAGGGCCTCTTTTTCGTGGCGGCCGACTACACTAAGGAATGGCTCACCTGATGCGCCGCCTGGTCGCGGCCGTTCTGCTTTGCGCCGTGGCCGCTTCCTGCCGGGGCGCGGACGATGGGATCGTGCCTCCGGCCCGCGCCCAGCGCGCCGCCCAGAACCAGGCCCTGAACACCTCGCGCCGAACCGCGGTCGTGGACGCGGCCACGCGCGTGGCGCCGGCGGTGGTTTCGGTCAGCGTCACCTCCCGCCGCCGCGTGGCTGAGCAAGGACCCTGGGATCTCCTCTTCCTGCCGCCCCGCAACGACCAACTGGTGCAATCCTCGGGCACCGGATTCATCGTGCGCTCCGACGGCGTGATCATCACCAACCAGCATGTGGTGGCTGGTGCGGAGTCGATCACCGTGACGCTGCCCGACGGGACCGACCTCGAAGGCCGGCTGGTGGGGGAGGATCCCACCACCGACATCGCGGTGATTCGCATCGACCGGCAGAACCTCCCGGTCGCTCCGATGGGCAAGAGCACCGACCTGATGATCGGCGAGTGGGTGGTGGCCCTGGGCAACCCCTACGCCTTTCTCCTCGGCAACAACGAACCGACGGTCACCGCCGGCGTCGTGAGCGCAACCCACCGGAACATTCTGCCCAACAGCGACCAGCCCGGATTGTATCTGGACATGATCCAGACCGATGCCGCCATCAACCCGGGCAATTCCGGCGGGCCCCTGGCCAACGTGCTGGGCGAGGTGGTCGCGGTCAATTCGTCCATCTTCACCGGCGGGGGCGGCAGTACCGGCTCCATCGGCCTTGGTTTCGCGATCCCCATCGAGCGCGCGCTCCGGGTGCAGGAGGAGATTCTTCGCACCGGGAACCTGCGCCGGGCGTGGACCGGGCTCGAGGTCGGCGGTCAGGAGGCGCTCCAGAGCGGAAGGAAGGAGTCCGGCGTTTCGGTGACCCGGGTGGCGCCCGATGGTCCCGCCGCACGGGTCGGCATCACCCCGGGCGCCGTCCTCATGGAGGCCAACGGGCGCCGGCTGCGCAACTACCTCGACTGGGAGGCCGTGAAGCTGGACCTCCATGTCGGTGATGCCGTGACCGTCCGGTTCAAGCGCGGCACCCGCGAGGAGATCCGTGAGCTCACCACCGGAGACCTCCCCACCAGCACCGCCACCAAGGTCACCGTGCTGCGCGGCCTGGAGGTGGTCTCGGTGACTCCGGCGATTCAGACCGAGCGCAGTCTACAGACCGGCAAGGGCGCCCTGATCATCCGGATCACCGAAGAGGTCACCCGGGGCACCGGCCTGCAGGAGGGGGATGTGATCCTGGCCATCAACCGAAGCCTGATCACCACCGCTAAGCAGGTGGCCGATGTGATCGAGTCATTCGGTTCCCGGCAGATGTTCCGGATCTACTTCGAGCGGAATGGCCAGATGATCTTCACCGACTTGGTGTTCCGGTGAGCGGGGCGGCCTACCAGTCCCCCCTCGGCACGCGTTACGCCTCGCCGGCCATGCAACACCTCTGGGGTGAGGTCAACCGGATCGGGCTCTGGCGGCGGTTGTGGCTGGCCCTGATGGAAACCGAGCAGGAGCTGGGTCTCGACATCCCCGACGAGGCCGTCGAGCAGCTCCGGTCCCATCTCGATGACATCGATCTGGCGGCCGCGGCGCAGTACGAGCGACGCTTCCGTCACGATGTGATGGCTCACGTGCACGCCCTCGGCGATCTGGCCCCCTCCGCCCGCCGCTTCGTTCACCTCGGCGCGACCAGCGCCTTCGTCACCGACAACGCCGATTTGATCGTGATGCGCGACGGCATGCGCCTGCTGCTGGGACGCCTGGTCGCATTGCTCAACATCCTGGCAACGTTCGCCCGGAAGCGGGCCGCGCTGCCCTGCCTTGCCTACACCCATTTTCAGCCGGCGCAGCTCACCACGGTGGGGAAGCGCGCCACGCTGTGGGCCCAGGACCTGGCCCTCGACGCCGAAGAACTGTGCCATCGCATCGAGACTCTCCGGTTCCTGGGCTGCAAGGGCACCACGGGGACCCAGGCCTCGTTCCTCGAGCTCTTCAAGGGAGACGACGCCAAGGTTCGCGAGCTGGACCGGCGAATCGCCGAGCGGATGGGGTTCGAGCGACCGTTCGCGGTATCGGGACAGACCTACCCCCGGAAGACTGACAGCGCCGTGGTCGACACGCTGTCGGGCATCGCGCAGTCGGCCGCGAAAATGGCCGGCGACCTGCGCCTGCTGCAGCACGAAGGCGAGTTGCTGGAGCCGTTCGAGTCGGAACAGATCGGCTCGAGTGCCATGGCCTACAAACGGAATCCGATGCGGGCGGAACGGATCGGGAGCCTGGCCCGGTTCGTGATTTCGCTGCAGCAGAATCCGGCGCAGACCGCGGCCACCCAGTGGCTCGAGCGCAGCCTCGACGACAGCGCCAACCGGCGCCTGGTTCTGCCCGAAGCATTCCTCGCCGCCGATGCGATTCTGGTGCTGGCCACCAACATCCTGGCAGGCCTCGAGGTGCGGGAGCCGGTCATTGCGCGCAACGTCATCGCCCAGATGCCCTTCATGGCCACCGAACGCTGGCTGATGTTGGGCGTGGAATCGGGGGGCGACCGTCAGGTCCTGCACGAGGTCATCCGGAGCGCGAGCATCGCGGTGTCGGCCCAGGTGAGTACCGGAGGCGAGAACGACCTCAAGCAGCGGTTGGCGTCGCATCCCGGGTTCGCCCGGGTGCCGGCTGGCGCCTTCGCCGCCGCGCTGGACCCGGCCCAATACACCGGGCGCGCGGAGGCGCAGGTGGGCGAATTCCTGAAGGAATACCTGAACCCGGTACTGGCGCGGGCTGCCGCGATGGCCGCTCCGGTGGCCACCGAGGAGGTCCGGGTTTGACCGTGCTCACGGCCAGCCGCCTCCCGCTGCCGCTCTGGCGCCGCGGCAAGGTACGGGAAGTGTACGAGGTGGATCACACTCGATTGCTCCTGGTTGCGAGCGATCGGGTGAGCGCGTTCGACGTGGTCATGGCCGAGCCGGTCCCGAGAAAGGGCACCGTCCTGACCCAGCTTTCCGCCTTCTGGTTCAGGATGTTGGGACCCCTCGGACCGCATCATTTCCTCACCGCCGATACTTCAGACATCGTACGCGAGATCCCCGCCCTCGCACCGCATCGAGAGGAGATCGCGGGCCGCTCCATGCTGGTGCGCCGAGCCGCCCCGGTGGCGTTCGAGTGCGTGATCCGCGGGTACATCTCGGGCTCCGCCTGGCTGGAATATCGGGCGAACGAAACCCTCGCCGGGGAGCGACTCCCCGCCGGTCTGGCGGAAAGCGGCCGGTTTCCGGTGCCGGTCTTTTCCCCGGCCACCAAGGCGGACAGCGGCCATGACGAGAACGTGACCGAGGCGGCGATGGCGGCGGCGCTCGGCGAGGAGCGGACCGCGGAGCTCAAGGCCAGGAGCCTCGCGCTCTTCCAGGCCGGGAGCGCGCACGCGGAAAACCGGGGGATCATCATCGCGGATACCAAGTTCGAGTTCGGCGTCTCGCCCGCCAACGAGCTGCTGCTGATCGACGAGGTGCTGACACCGGATTCGTCCCGGTTCTGGCCGAAGGATCGGTACATTCCCGGCCAAGGCCAGCCGAGCTTCGACAAGCAGCCCCTGCGAGACTACTTGACCGGGATCAAGCGCCAGTGCGGCTGGAACGGCAATGCGCCGCCGCCGCCGCTGCCGCCTGAGGTGGTCGCGGCGACCAGCGCGCGATACCTCGAAGCCTACCGGCTCATCACCGGCGCTCCCTTGCCGGAGCATTCATGATGCGGGTGGCACCGGAAGGATTGCTCTTCATCGCAATCGCCTGGCTCGGGCTCGGAGTGCTCGCGTGGTTTCAGGTGTGGCCCGGCGTCGTCCTCATGTTCCCGGTGGCCGTCTGGGTGGTTGCCTTCTTTCGCGACCCGGTGCGCGACGGGCCGAGGGGCGACGAGCTGGTGCTCGCACCCGCGGACGGCAAAGTGGTGAGTGTGATCCCGATCGACGAGCCGACTTTTGTCGGCGGACCGGCCACCCGGGTCTCCATCTTCATGAACGTGTTCGACGTGCACGTGAACCGGTATCCGTCCCGGGGAGTCGTGGCCCACCGAGCCTATGTGAAGGGCAGGTTCGGCCACGCGGGGCCGGAGAAGGCGTCGACCGACAACGAGCAATCGAGCACCGGCGAGGACACGCCGCGGGGTCGGGTGCTCATCCGTCAGATCGCGGGGTCGGTGGCGCGGCGGATCGTCACCGATCACTCCCAAGGCACGGAGGTGGCGCAGGCGCAGCGCATGGGACTGATCCGCTTCGGCTCCCGGGTTGACGTGTTCGTGCCCTCCGGCGTCGATATCCTGGTGAAGGTGGGTGACAAAACCAGGGCGGCTCAAACCGTGATCGCAAGGTGGAAATGACCACGGCCTCCGCCCCGCCTCCCCGAGAGGGCATCCGCAAAGTCGTCGTGGTGATTCCGAGCGCCTTCACGCTCGCCAATCTCTTTTTCGGCTTCTGGTCCATCATCCTGGCCTTCAACGGGAACTTCAAGCAGGCCGGCTGGTTCATCGTCTACGCCGGTATCCTGGATTCGATCGATGGACGGGTGGCACGGCGCATGGGAACCGGTAGCCGGTTCGGCGCCGAGCTCGACTCCCTGGTGGACCTGGTTTCCTTCGGGGTGGCCCCTGCCCTCCTGGTCTATTTCCTCGAATTCTCGACCGCCGGCCGGTTCGGGTGGGTGGTCTGCTTCCTCTACGTGGTCGCGGCGGCGCTCCGGCTGGCCCGCTTCAACGTACTCTCCCACGGCAAGCCGACTCCGGGGTGGTTCACCGGCCTTCCGTCCCCCGCCGCGGGCATGACGCTGGCCTCGTATTTCGCGTTCAGCCAGACCCAGTGGTACCGGGCCTCGCTGGCCTACATGGACCTGCAGCACCAGGGCCTGGTGGTGTTGCTCCTCCTGCTCGCCGCGCTGATGGTGAGCAAGGTGCAGTATCCTCGCGGCGGCCCGATCAGCATCCGGAAGCCCAGCGGGATCGTCGTGCTCGCGGTGCTGCTCGGATTCGTCGTCGGCTCGATCGTGGCCCCGTCCTCGTTCGTGTTTCCGTTCTTCCTCACCTACATGACCTTCGGCGTGGTGCGCCACGTCGTCTTGAGGCTCCTCGACCTGGGAGGCGACGAATGACTTGGCGGGTTCACGTTCGCATTCTGCCCCGCATGGGGCTGCTCGACCCGGAGGGCCAGGCGGTGGAGCATGCCCTCGCGGCCCTGCGCTTCCCCGAAGCGAGCAATGTGCATGTCGGGAAGGCGATCGCACTGGATGTCGCGGCCGGCACCGCGGAGGAGGCCGAGGCGCGGGTGCGCACGATGTGCGAGCAGCTCCTCGCCAATCCGGTGACCGAGGACTACGAAATCAAAGTGGAGTCGGGGGCGCCCGCATGATGCGCGTGGCCGTGGTTCGCTTCCCGGGCAGCAACTGCGAGCCCGAGGCCTGCCGCGCCGTCGAGCGCGCCGGAGGACAGGCGTTTTACGTCTGGCATCGCGACACCACGCTCTCCGGAGCCGATGCCGTGATACTCCCCGGCGGATTCAGCTACGGCGACTATCTGCGGAGCGGTGCCATCGCCCGCTTCAGTCCTGTCATGGAGGCCATCAAGGCTCACGCCGCAGCCGGCGGGCCGGTCCTCGGCATCTGCAACGGGTTCCAGATCCTCTGCGAAGCGGGACTCCTGCCTGGTGCGCTGGTGCGGAATGCCGGACTCAAGTACCTCTCGCGCCCCGTCGACGTCCGGATCGAGCGGGTCGACACACCCTTCACCAGTGCCTACCGCGCCGGCGAAGTGATCCGGCTTCCGATCGGGCACGGGGACGGCCGCTACGTGGCGCCAGAGTCGCAGCTGGCTCTGCTGGAGGCCGAGGGTCGCGTGGTATTACGCTACGCACCGCTCTCGGGAATGGACGCGCCGGCAAACCCGAACGGCTCGGTGCAGGATATCGCGGCCATCTGCAGCCCGAGCGGCACCGTCGTCGGCATGATGCCGCATCCCGAGCGACTGGCGGAGCGGGTGCTGGGCTCCGACGCGGGGCATGGCGTCTTTGCGTCCCTGATGCAGTTTCGTTCCGCCGAGGTAATCTGACCCCTGTTCTCCGACCCCTGACCCCTGCTTTCTTGAGTCTTATGTCGACCGACAAACCGAGCCGTAACGAGGATGAGTATTTCGCCCGCGAGGAGGCCGAGCGCCTGGCCAAGCTGCGGGCCAGGGAGGCCGCCGATCGGATTGCCGCTGAGCGAAAATCGCACCTGCTCAAGTGCCCCAAGTGCGGGGCTTCGCTCCACTCCGAGACCTTTCACGGCGTGCAGATCGAGCGCTGTCCCGAAGACAACGGGATCTGGCTGGATTCCGGCGAAATCGACCTCCTGATGAAGGAGGAGGATCCCGGCATCCTGCGCCGAGTCTTCGGCGACGTCGTGGGCTCGCTCCGGAAGCGTAAGTGACCCACGCCGCCGTGTCGGCTGACGCGCATCCGTTCCCCGGCGAGCGGGCCGTGACCCTGGAGGTCGTGCGCGAGCACAACCTGACGGAGTACGAATACGGCGAGATTACCGCCATGCTGGGCCGGACGCCTACGCTGACCGAGCTGGGCATCTTCTCGGCGCTCTGGTCGGAGCACTGCTCCTACAAGCACACCAAGCCGGTGCTCAAGACCTTTCCGACCGAAGGGCCGCAGGTGGTCCAGGGACCGGGGGAGAACGCCGGCGTGCTCCGTCTGCCCGATGGGTGGGCCGTGGCGTTCAAGATCGAGTCCCACAATCACCCGAGTGCGGTCGAGCCCTACCAGGGCGCGGCCACCGGCGTGGGCGGCATACTCCGCGATGTGTTCACCATGGGTGCAAGACCGGTCGCGGTGCTCAACTCGCTCCGCCTCGGCCCGCTGGAGGATGCCCGGAATCGCTACCTCTTCGCGGGGATCGTGAAGGGTGTGGGGGACTACGGCAATTGCATCGGCGTGCCGACGCTGGGCGGCGAGGTCGGCTTCGCACCGGGATACAGCGGGAACCCGCTGGTCAACGCGATGTGCGTCGGGTTGCTGCGGGAGACCGACCTGATGCGCGCCAAGGCGCACGGCGTCGGCAACGTTCTGCTCGCCATGGGATCCCGAACCGGCCGGGACGGGATCCACGGGGCCAGCTTCGCCTCGGAGGAGCTCTCGGACAAGAGCGAAGCACGCCGCCCGCAGGTCCAGGTCGGCGATCCATTCACCGAGAAGCTCCTGCTGGAGGCCACCCTCGAGCTGATCGAGGCGGGCCTCACCGTGGCGATCCAGGACATGGGCGCGGCCGGTCTCACCAGCTCGTCCGCCGAGATGGCGGCGCGCGGCGGCGTGGGCGTCGAG
Organism: Gemmatimonadales bacterium; assembly: GCA_045403135.1. Lineage (GTDB taxonomy): Bacteria > Gemmatimonadota > Gemmatimonadetes > Gemmatimonadales > GWC2-71-9 > JABFSM01. The sequence goes on from JAXIPC010000105.1 coordinate 39,489, forward strand.
CTGGACACCAGCCTGGTGCCGACCCGCGAGGCGGGAATGACGCCGTACGAGATCATGCTCTCCGAAAGCCAGGAACGCATGCTGGTCGTGGCGGAGCCGCACCGGGTCCCGGCCATCCAGGCGGTCTGCGCGAAGTGGGAATTGACCGCGGTACCGGTCGGCCGTGTCACCGACGACGGGCTGTTTCGGGTGGTGCACGAGGGCATCACCGTGGCGGCGATCCCGGGCGAGCGTCTGGTGGACGGATGCCCGATCTACCACCCCGAAGCGCGTGAAGCCGCCGCGGCCATCACCCGGCGCTCGGCGGTGCCGGCCGAGGCACCCCGTACCGACGCGCTCGGCGCGCTGCCGCTCCTGCTGGACGACCCCACCATCGCCAGCAAACGCTGGGTCTACGAACAGTACGACTCCACGGTCCAGGCCCAAACGGTGCTCGGCCCTGGTGCCGACGCGGGAGTGCTCCGGGTGCCGGGGACCCGCTTCGGGCTCGCGATCTCAGTGGATTGCAATCAGCGGTACGTGGCGCTGGATCCCTATGAGGGCGGGAAGGCCGCGGTCGCCGAGGCGGCGCGGAATGTCGCCTGCACCGGGGCCGAGCCGCTCGGCATCACCAACTGCCTCAACTTCGGCAATCCGGACAAGCCGGAGGTCTTCTTTCAATTCCGCGAGGCGTGCCGCGGCATCGGCGACGCGTGCCGCGCCTTCGGCACGCCGGTGACCGGGGGCAATGTTTCGCTCTACAATGAAAGCCCGACCGGGGCGATCGATCCCACCCCGACCATCGGGATGCTGGGGCTGCTCCCCGATGTGTCGCTCCGGGTGCCCAGCCACTTCTGCACCCCGCTCGACACGATTCTCCTGCTGGGTGAAACCAGGGGCCACTTGGGCGGTTCGAGCTACTGGGAGGTGGTGCACGGATTCCTCGGTGGCGCGCCGCCGCCAGTCGATCTCGCCGCCGAAAAGCGCCTGCAGCGTTTGCTCGCGGTGGCCGGGGAGCGAGGACTGCTCCAATCCGCGCACGATTGCGCCGACGGCGGACTGGCCGTGGCCCTCGCCGAAGCCGCGATCGGGCAGCCCTATGCGCCGGCGCCGCTCGGAGCCCGGGTCAACCTCGCCAACGCCGGCGGGCTGCCGGTAACCGCTCTGCTGTACGGCGAGGACGCCGGCAGAGTGGTGGTATCGTGCCGGCCGCGCGAGGCGGCGGTGTTCCGCACCCTGGCGGAGGAGCATGGAGTGCCGATCGAGCCGATCGGAACGGTGGCCGCGCCGAACGAGACGCTGGAGATCCACCTGCGCGACAGTCACACCACGCTGCGGTGGCCGACCGTCGAGCTCCGGCGCGCCTACCTCGACGCTCTCCCCCGCCGCATGGGCGCCGAGGCGGGCCGCTAGCATGTGCGGCCTCATCGGAGTTTCCGGGGTCTCTGACGCGGCGCGGGTGACTTACCTCGGGCTCTACGCCCTGCAGCACCGGGGCCAGGAAAGCGCCGGGATCGTCACCATCGACCCCCACTGCCAGGCCCATACCCGCCGCGGGATGGGGCTGGTTGGAGACATCTTCAACACCACCGATCTGCGGGATCTGCCCGGCGACGTGTCGGTGGGCCACACCCGCTATTCAACCACCGGCAGCTCGGTGCTCGCCAACGCCCAACCCTGCCTGGCCAACTACCGGGGCGGGCCGCTCGCCCTGGCGCACAACGGCAACCTGACCAACGCCGCGGCACTCAAGCAGGAGCTGGTGGAGCAAGGAGCGATCTTCCAGTCGTCCTCGGACTCCGAGGTGATCGTTCATCTGATCGCCCGCTCCATGGCATCGGATCCGGAAGCCCAGATCCGCGAGGCCCTCTCCCGGATCGAGGGAGCATTCAGCCTGGTGATCTCCGCGGGCAAGACGCTCTACGCCGTGGTCGACCCGCGCGGCTTTCGTCCCCTGGTGCTCGGCCGTCTGGGCGACGGCATCATCGTCGCCTCGGAGACCTGCGCCCTCGATCTGGTGGGCGCTACCCTGCTCCGCGAGCTGCTCCCCGGCGAGTTCGTCCGCATCTCTCACGGCGTCATCAAGAACCTTCCCTCGCTGGCACCCAAGCCGGTGAGCCGGTGCGTGTTCGAGCTGGTGTACTTTGCCCGGCCCGACAGCACCGTGTTCGGCGAATCGGTGGACCGGGTACGCCGCGAGCTGGGCCGCCAGCTGGCCGTGGAGCATCCGGCTCCGCAAGCCGATGTGGTGTTCAGCGTGCCCGACTCCAGCAACGCCATGGCGCTGGGCTTTGCGGAGCAGAGCGGGCTCAAGCTGGAGCATGGCCTGATCCGGAATCACTACGTGGGGCGGACGTTCATCAATCCTTCCCAGGCGCTGCGGGTGGCCAAGGTGAAGATCAAGTTCAACCCGGTCAAGGATGTCATCGCCGGACGCTCGGTCGTAGTGGTGGACGACAGCCTGGTGCGGGGCACCACCAGCAAGGGTCTGGTGCAGATGATCCGGGGGGCCGGCGCCCGCGAGGTGCATTTCCGCCTGGCATCGCCACCGATCACCGGACCGTGCCACTACGGCATCGATACCCCGACGGAGGAAGAGCTGATCGCCTCCACCCACTCGGTAGACGAGATCCGGGATTTCCTCGGCGTGGATACCCTGGGGTACCTCTCCCTCGAGGGCATGCTTCGGGCCGCCGGCGTCCGCAACGAGTTCTGTCATGCCTGCTTCTCCGGCCGCTACCCGATTCCGGTTGGCCGCCGTGTAAGCACCCCGGCGATCGACCTTTCCCCTCTGGCCACCACTCCTCCGTGACCGGGACCGCCGCGCCCAAGCCGCTGGTCTATTTCTTCGGGCAGGGGCGTGCCGACGGCACCGCCGCCATGAAGGACACGCTCGGCGGCAAGGGCGCCGGGCTCGCGGAAATGACCAATCTCGGAATCCCGGTTCCCCCGGGCTTCACCATCACCGCGGATCTCTGCAGCACCTACCTCGAAACCGGCGGCTTCCCTCCGCGCCTCAAGCCGCAGCTCGAGGCGTCGCTCGGCCGTCTGGAGGCGGCCACCAGGCGCCAGTTCGGCGGTGCCGACAACCCGCTCCTGGTGTCGGTGCGCTCCGGCGCCGCGGTCTCCATGCCCGGGATGATGGAGACGATCCTCAACCTCGGCTTGAACGACACGACGGTCGAGGGCCTCCGCACCCGCGCCGGCAACGCCAACTTCGCCTTCGACTCCTACCGGCGGTTCGTGCAGATGTACGGCGTTGTGGTGAACCAGGTGTCCAAACGGGTCTTCGATGAGGCGCTCGACCAGCGAAAGAAAGCCGCCGGGGCTGCCCGGGACATCGACCTTCCGTGGGAGGCGCTGCGGGATCTGGTCGGCGAGTACAAGGGGTTGATCCGGCGTGAATCGGGCAAGGAGTTCCCCGAAGATCCCATGGACCAGCTCTGGGGGGCCGTCGCCGCGGTGTTCGAGAGCTGGAACACGCGCCGCGCCATCGACTACCGGAAGCACCACGATATTCCCGACGCCATGGGGACCGCGGTCAACATCGTCGCGATGGTCTTCGGGAACATGGGCGAGGATTCGGGCACCGGGGTGGCCTTTACCCGGGATCCTTCAACCGGCGAGCGCAAACTCTACGGGGAGTACCTCCTCAACGCGCAGGGAGAAGACGTGGTGTCCGGTATCAGGACGCCGGAGCCGATCGCGACGCTGCAGGAGCGCATGCCCGAGGGCTACGCCGACCTGGAGCGGGTGGCCCGGACGCTGGAGCGCCATTTCCGCGACGTGCAGGATCTCGAGTTCACCATCGAGCGGGGCCGGCTGTACATGCTGCAAACCCGCCGGGCCCAACGCTCCGGTCAGGCGGCGGTCCGTACCGCGGTCGAGATGGTGGACGAGGGCCTGATCTCGGAAGAGGAAGCCATCGCCCGGGTTCCGCCCAACGATCTGAATCAGCTGTTGCACCCCACCATCGACCCCAAGGAGGCGCTGGAGCCGCTGACCACCGGCCTCCGGGCCTCGCCGGGGGCGGCCAGCGGCGCCGCCGTGTTCGACGCCGACGAAGCCGAGGCGCGGGGCCGGAGAGGGGAACCGGTGATTCTGGTCCGGCGGGAAACCAGCCCTGAGGATTTTCACGGGATGGTGGCGGCTAAGGCTATCCTCACCGCGCGGGGCGGCATGACCTCGCACGCCGCGGTGGTGGCCCGCGGCATGGGTAAACCCTGCGTGGCCGGCGCCACCGAAATCGACGTGGACGAGCGGGCGATGGCGTTCTCGGTGAATGGGCGGCGGGTGTGCGACGGAGAATGGATCACGGTGGACGGAAGCACCGGCCGGGTGTACGCCGGACGCGCCCGCCTGGTTCCCCCGGAGCTGTCGGGGCACTACTCCAGGCTCATGGGGTGGGCCGACGAGATGCGCCATCTGCGGGTGCGGGTCAACGCCGACACGCCCGCGGATGCCCACCGGGGCCGCGACTTCGGGGCCGAGGGAATCGGCCTCTGCCGCACCGAGCACATGTTCTTCGACAGCGAGCGCATCGGCGCCATGCGCGAGATGATCCTCGCCTCGGACACCGAAGGGCGAAAAAAGGCGCTGGCGAAGATCCTCCCCATGCAGCGCACCGACTTTGAGGGAATCTTCCGGGCGATGGAGGGGTACCCCGTCACCATCCGACTGCTGGATCCGCCGCTCCACGAGTTTCTGCCCAAGGAGCCCGCCGAGATCGCCGCGCTGGCGGAAGACATGGGAAAGACGGTGGCCGAGGTCGAGCGCACCATCGCCACGCTTTCGGAAGTGAATCCGATGTTGGGCCTTCGCGGCTGCCGGCTGGGCATCATGTACCCCGAGATCACGGCCATGCAGGTTCGGGCGATCTTCGAGGCCGCATGCACCATCGCCACGCGGAAGGGGCGGGTGCAGCCGGAAGTCATGATTCCGCTGGTGGCCCACGTGATGGAATTTCGGAAGCAGGCGCTGATCGTACGACAGATCGCGGAGGAGGTCTTCCGCGAGCGGCAGATCACGGTCCCTTTCCTGCTCGGCACGATGATCGAGCTGCCCCGCGCCGCGCTCACCGCGGACGAGATCGCCCGGGAGGCTCAGTTCTTCTCGTTCGGCACCAACGACCTCACCCAGACAACCTGGGGACTCTCCCGGGATGACGCGGGGGTGTTCCTGCCCGAATACCTCGAGCGCAACATCATCGAGTTCGATCCATTCATCCAGCTCGACATCGACGGAGTGGGCAAGCTCATCGCGATGGCGGTAACTCTGGGGCGGGAAGCGCGGGCCGATCTCAAGGTGGGAATCTGCGGCGAGCACGGCGGTGAGCCGGACGCGGTGGCATTCTGCGAGGCGCAGAAGATGAACTACGTTTCCTGCTCACCGTTCCGGGTTCCGATCGCGCGGCTGGCCGCGGCGCAGGCGTCGCTGGCCGAGCGGGGCACGATGAACCGCACCCGGGCCACGGTCTAGTTCTTCGGCAGGGTCACCAGCTAAGACCAGCACCGCGCCGTCGGGGCGCGCGGGAATCCCGTTCCGCAGACATTCCTCGAACTCCCCGACCGGACCCGGCTTCCCGTACAAGTACCCTTGCGCCCGGTGGCAGCCCTTGGCCCGCAGGAAATCCGACTGCGCCTGGCCTTCCACACCCTCGGCCACGACGTCGAGACCCATCGCTCCGGCCAGCGCGATAATGGCGGTCGTGATCGCCGCGTCGCCCGGATCGCTGGTGACATTTGCGATGAACGAGCGATCGATCTTGAGGGTGCTGACCGGGAAGTTCTTGAGATAGCTCAGCGACGAATAGCCGGTTCCGAAGTCGTCGATGGCCAGGCTGATCCCCAGGTCGGCAAGCTCCCGGATGGTCCGCCCCGCCACCCCGGTCGGCTCCATGAGCATCGACTCGGTCAGCTCCAGCGTGAGGTATCTCGGCTTGAGCCCGGTTTCCATCAGCGTCCTGCGAACCGTGTCCACGATGCCGTCATGGCGAAGCTGCCGCGCCGAGAGATTCACCGAGATGCCGATCGGGCCCAGACCCGCATCCTCCCAGGTGCGCGCCTGGGTGCACACCGAGCGCAGAATCCACTCGCCGAGCGGCACGATCAAGCCACACTCCTCGCACAGGGAGATGAACTCGCCCGGCGAGACCAGGCCCCGCTCGGGGTGGGCCCAGCGCACCAGGGCCTCCGCGCCGGTCGGCTTCAGAGTCCGCAAGTCCACGATCGGCTGGTACCAGATCGTGAATTCTCCCGACTCGACCGCCTTCCGGAGCTGGCCCTCGAGCTGCATCCGCGCCATCGCCTCGGCGTTCATCGATGCCGAGTACATCTGGTAGGTATTGCGACCCTGCTCCTTGGCGTGATACATGGCGACGTCGGCGCTCTTCAGCAGCTCCTCGGTATCGGTGCCGTCGAACGGGTAGATCGCCACCCCGACCGACGCGGTGACGAACACTTCCTGGGTGCCGAGGCGGAGCGGTTGCTTGAAGGTCTCCAGCAGCCGGCGGGCCACCCGCACGGCGTCCTGCGGATCGGAGATGTCGGGCAGGATCACCGTGAACTCATCCCCGCCGAGCCGCGACACTTCGGCCACGGTATCCTCGCCGGCGCGGGCTACGCTGTCGCCCGAGCGGGAGCAGGCCACCAGGCGGGCCGCCACTTCCTTGAGGAGCACGTCGCCCAGATCGTGCCCGAGCGTATCGTTGATCCGGCTGAAGTGGTCGAGGTCGAGGAAGCAGACCGCCACGAGCTTGTGGGTCCGCTCGGCTCGCACCAGGGCCTGGGCCAGCCGCTCCCTGTAGAGAACGCGATTCGGCAGGCGGGTCAGGCTGTCATAAAACGCCAGGAAACGAACTTGATCCACCATGCGCGCGTTCGACAGCGCCACCGCGATCTGGTCCGCCAGCCGCCGCACCTGCGTCGTGTCATCCTCCTGCACTGCACCGGCCTGGCGCCGCAGGGCGAGGACGCCGAGCAGCTCTCCGCCGTATCCCAGCGGATAGGCTTCCACCACCGATTCCTGACCCGGCCTGCGAAAATGGGTCAAATAGTCGGGGATCGTGAAGGGGCCGGTGCCGTAGACCAGACGCTCCGGGCTGCGGCGGGTCTCCTTGAGGTCATTAGGGCCGAGGATGGTGGCGGTCCGGGCGTGACGCGCCTCGCCGGGCAGGGCCGACCAGGTGGTGCCGATCGAGCTGCTGCCGGGCTCGATCAGGGTGATGCTGAGTCCGTCACAGGGAAAGATCTCGGGAACCCGGTCCAGCACGGTCTGGACGATCGAGGCGCTATCCACGGAGGACAGCACGGCCCGGTCGATCTCCGCCGCGGTTTTCAGCGCGGAGAACTGCCGGCCGAGCTGGAGTGTCATGGCATTGAAAGAGCCGGCCAGCTCCTCCAGCTCGTCTCCACTCGTCACCTTCACCGGGCTCCCGAAGTCGCGCCCCGCGATCCGGCGAGTCCCCAGGCGAAGCTCAGCGAGCGGGACGAGGCTCTTGCGGATCTGGCTGATTCCGAGGATCAACACCACGAACAGCGCCAAGGCCAGGAAGAGGGGAAAGGTCCGGGAGAATGCCGCCATTGGGGCCAGCACTTCGGAGCGCGGCTCGCTCAGGAGCACCCGCCACGGCGGCAGCCGGAAGCGCCGGGTTTCCGGCAATGACCACCAGGTCGCGACCGACGCGCCGGACTTGCCGGGCCACTCGACCGAGCCCCTCGGCGCGTTGGCCAAGTCGCGCAGGAAGCCGGGTGAAACACTGCTCCGGAGGCTGGCCTGCCCGAGCAGCAAACCGAGCTTGGGGTCCCAGACCGACAGATCGACGCTGCCCGGCAGGGCGTCCTCATCGGTGGCGCTCCAGAGGTAGGTGTGGTCGAGGCGAGCCACGAACCGCCGGGAGGCGGGCGCGCTGGTCGGACGATGCACCAGGAACAGGCCGAAATCCTCGCTGGGATCGCCCGTCACGATCACGGTGCTCTGCCCGGGCGAGAGCTCGGGCAAACTCAGGGCGTCGATGCCGGATACCCGGTCGGCTCGTCCGAACAGCACTTTCTGACCCCGGTCCGACACGCGCACCAATCCTTCGACCGCGTACAGCAGGCTTTGACCACAGTCGACGTGGGCCGAATCCATCCCATCTCCAACACACCGGTCAAGCCGCGGAAGCACCTTCCGCAGGTCGGTTTCGAGAAACGTCAGGCGATCATAGAGGGTCTTCCCCGCCGCGCTCGCGAGCGCCGCAAGACGCTCGCGGCTCTGGTCAGTCAACTGCTGGGTGACGGTCAGAAACGACAGGAAGGCAACTGCACAAGTTGGCACGAGCGCGCAGGCCATGAACAAGAAGAGCAGCCGACGACCGAAACGACTCCGAAGAAGCAGGCGTTCGGCGAGCGGCCTGGCGGCGTGAACGGGTTCCTGGTTCGGGGTCATGACATCCGGATTGGAGGGTTCTGGCCGGGTCTGCCGCCTGGCGGGTGCATTATAGAGCACGCCCCGGGCCATTCACCTCGGCCGGATTAAGTACCAGCAACGGCAATGAGTTGCATTCCAACATGAACCGGAGCCAACATTTGCCGGAGTTTTCGTTGCTTGATCCGGCGGGCGGCTCTGGCGATTTTCCGCGGCCCACCTGGACCAACCCGAATCCGAGGCCCCTGCATGGCGAATCCCCTGGTCGGCGTCGTGATGGGCTCGAGCTCGGATTGGGAGGTCATGCAGCACGCCGCCCGGAAGCTGGCCGAGTTCGGGGTCGCCTATGAAGCGAAGGTGGTCTCCGCCCATCGAACGCCCGATTTGCTGTTCGAGTACGCGGCTGGGGCTGCGGGACGGGGGCTGGTCTGCCTGATTGCCGGGGCCGGCGGAGCGGCTCACCTGCCGGGCATGCTCGCGGCTAAGACCGTGCTTCCGGTGCTGGGAGTACCAGTGCCATCGAAACACCTGCAAGGCCTCGACTCGCTGCTCTCCATTGTCCAGATGCCTGCGGGCGTTCCGGTCGCGACATTCGCCATCGGAGAAGCCGGCGCGCATAACGCGGCACTGCATGCGATCGCCATGCTCGCCGTGACGGATCCCGGGCTCCGGGTACAACTCGAGCGATTCCGGGCCACCCAGGAGACGCAGGTCCGCTCGATCACCCTCCCCGCACCCGTTTCCGGATGATCCTGCCCGGCGCGACCCTCGGCTTGCTCGGCGGGGGGCAGCTCGGGCGGATGTTTACCGTCCGGGCACGCACCATGGGGTACGAGGTTGTGGTGCTGGATCCGGACCCGCTCTCTCCCGCGGGTCACAGCGCGACGCGGCACTTGGTTGCGGCCTACGACGATCCGGCCGCGCTGGACCAGCTCGCTGGGTGCGCCGAAGCGGTAACGACGGAGTTCGAAAATGTTCCCGCCGCTGCCCTCGCCTTCCTCGCCGCACGGCTCCGGGTGCGCCCGGAACCCGATTCGGTCGCCATTGCGCAGGACCGCATCCGCGAGAAGACGTTCCTTCGCGACGCCGGCATCTCCACCGCGCCATTCCGCCCCGTCCTGGATGCCGACGCCCTCGAGGCGGCGTGGGAATCCATCGGGGCACCGGCGTTGCTCAAGATCAGCCGGCTGGGTTATGACGGGAAGGGACAGGCGTCAATCGAAACCCGCGAGGAAGCCCGGCGCGCGTTTGCAGGGTTCGGCGGGGTACCCTGCGTGCTGGAGCGGCGGATGCGTCTCGAGGGCGAACTGTCGGTGGTGCTGGCGCGGGGTGCCGATGGCGTGCTGGCATCATTCCCCACCGGAGAAAACGTGCATCTCCGCGGGCTCCTCGACACCACGACCGTGCCGGCCCGCGTGCCCCTCTCGCTCGCGGATGGTGCCCGACGGATCGCAGCGGAGGCCGCCACGCGGCTCGACTACGTTGGCGTGCTGGGAGTGGAGCTGTTCATCGCCGAGGGCGGCCGGCTCTTTGCCAACGAACTGGCGCCGCGGCCCCACAACAGCGGGCACTTCACCCAGGATGCCTGCGACGTCTCCCAGTTCGAGCAGCAGGTGCGGACGCTCTGCGGGCTTCCGCTCACCGAGCCGCGACTACTCACCCCGGTGTGCATGATCAACCTGCTGGGGGATCTCTGGCAGCGGGGCGACCCGAACTGGGCGGCGGCTCTCGCGCTGCCGGGAGTCAAGCTCCATCTCTATGGAAAACGGGAGGCGCGGCCCGGGCGAAAGATGGGGCACCTCAACTGCCTGGCGGGAACCGCGGAAGAAGCCTACCAGCTCGCACGGCTGGCCCTTGACCGGCTGGCGTCCTAGGGCATCCGGTTCACTGCCGCTGACAACCGGGCAAGCTCGTCGCGGACCTGGGGATCGGCAGCGTGCCAATTGAGGGTCAGCGATTCGATGGCCTGCCGAGCGGTGGCCTTGTCCCCTGCAGCGACCGCGGCGCGCGCCAAGCCGAGCAACGCGCGAGATCGCCCCGGCGCCAGGCGGAGGGCGCGGACGAACTCGAGCTTGGCCTCGGCCGGATCCTCCTCCAGGAGCATGGCGCCCAGGACCTCGTGCGAGGGCTCGACAATCGCGGGCGGGCCGAACTCCATCGGCATCGCGTCTTCCAGAGCCGCAGCCTCGCGGAGGGCACGGAGCGCCTGATCGCGCGAACCCCCAAGAAGAAAGCTCATCCCATCGAGCTGGCGGCTCATGACCCGCGCGGTGATGGTGGCGGGATCGGTCGCACCCCGGTCTATACGCAGCGATTCCGCCAGGCGCTTCACCTCGCGCGCGGCGGTGGCCACGCCGTCGCCACTGCGCCTGTGATAGGCGATCATCCCGTCGGTGAACACACTTGCGACCTGTCCCGGCACGGTCAGCTTCTCGGAGCTCACCCGGGATCCGAAGATGGCGCCGCTCGAATCTTCCGAATGGAGGAGGAAGTGCGCCCGCATCTCGACCAACGCCGTGAGCTGCGCCCTGGTGCCACCGGTAGCGACGTTGCTCCGCATCGTCTCCATCATCTCGCGGGCCGCCTCAAAGCGACCCTGCTGGATCAGCCCGTACACCAGCCAGGAGGAATAGTGGCCGGGCAGGAGTGACGTCAGTCCCACGGCGATGCGATTCTGGGAGACGACGTCATCCCACATGCCCAGCGCCAGGAAAACGTGGGTGGTCATGTGCTGGGCATGCGCGGCGTCCGGCGCAATCCTCGAATAGTCGCGAGCCGCCTGGAGGCCAAGGCGAGCGTGGAGCGGGTCGTCGTAGGAGTGAATCAGGTAGTGCGCGGCGCCGGGGTGGTCGGGGCTGGCGCGGAATACGGTGTCGGCGTATTGGGCCGCGCGCAGGTACGCGACCGTGTCGCGGATTCCCTGGTTGAGTCCGAGGAGCGCCAGGGCGTAGAACGCCTTGGCCTCGAGATCCCCGGGCTCCTCACGGACCAGGCGTTCCATCACGGCCGCGTAGAGTGTGTCCCGTCGCGGCTTCCCGCCGGGACCGTAGAGCACCTCCACCGCCTCGAGATAGCGTTGTTCCCGCACGGTCGGCGCCTTGGCCCGCCGGGCCTCGGGTGTCGGCGCCAGCCGTCCCAGCACGCCGCGGGCGGCGGCGGGGTCCTGCTCGTTCCACACCGCGTGATTGTAGGTCATTGCCTGACCCCAATAGGCCATCGCGAAGCCGGGCTCCAGCGCTTCCGCCCGCCGAAACGCCTTCTCGGCGCTCTCATACTGGAAGCTGTGGAGAAGCCGGACTCCCAGCAAAAACGCGTCCTGCGCGGCGGGAGTCCCGGACGTCGGGAAGACGACCGTGCCGAGCCGTGGGGTGGGCCCTGCCTGGGCTGTCAGGGAGGGAAGGGCGAAGAGGGCGAGGAGGGACAGACCGGTGAGGCGGGGCATTGGTGAATAATAGCGAACCCGAAGGCCTGGGGCTCTTCAGCCGAGGTGCGCTTAGGGGGAAAACGCCACGACGGGCCCCAGAAGAACGGTGCCGTTCTCCCCGCCCACGGCATAGAGGATCCCGTTCACCACACCGACCGAGTGCCCGTAGCGTGGCGTGGGCATCGATACGGTAGTCGTCCAGGAGTTGGTGGCTGGATCGTACGCCTCGACGGTCGCCACCTCGACATCGGTGAGGTTGAGCCCGCCCACGGCGTAGAGGATGCCGTTCACCACGCCGACCGAGAGCGCGTAGCGTGGCGTGGGCATCGATGCCCTGGTCGTCCAGGTGTTGGTGGCCGGATCGTACGCCTCGACGATCCCCATAGCGCCATTCCCGTCGCCCCCGCCCACGGCGTAGAGGATGCCGTTCACCACGCCGCCCGAGAGACCCGCGCGGGGCGTCGGCATCGATGCCTTAGTCGACCAGGTGTTGGTGGCCGGATCGTACGCCTCGACAGTCCCCAGAGGGCCACCGCTGCCGTACCCGCCGACGGCGTAGAAGATGCCATTCACCACGCCGCCTGAGAAATCCACGCGGGGCGTCGGCATCGATGCCTTGGTCGTCCACGTGTTGGTGGCCGGATCGTACGCCTCGACGGTGCCCAGAGCGCCATTGCCGCCGTACCCGCCTACGGCGTAGAAAATGCCATTCACCACGCCTACCGAGTGACCGTAGCGTGGCGTCGGCATCGACGCCTTGGTCGTCCAGGAGTTGGTGGCCGGATCGTACGCCTCGACGCTCCCGAGAAGAACGGGGGAAACCGCCCCGCCCACGGCATAGAGAACGCTGTTCACCACGCCGACCGAGAGATCGAAGCGTGGCGTCGGCATCGATGCCGTGGTCGTCCAGGAATGAGGGCCGACGACGAGCCCGGTGACGGTGAGCGTGTAGGTCGCCGTCGCCTCGGTCACCCCGGTCGCCGTGGCATGCACCACCAGCGGAAATGTCCCCAGCGTGGTGGCGGCATCCACCGTGATCGTGATGGTGGCGGTCGTGGTCGTGCCGATGGTCACCACGTTGGAGATGACGCCGGTGACGCCGGTCGGCGCGCCGGTGACCGTCATAATCACGGAGCCGGTGATACCCTCGCTTCGGGTCAGGGTCGCGGCGACAGTAGCAGAGCCGCCCTGCAGGATAATGGCGCTGGTCGGAACGATTGCCAGCGCGATGGTGCGGGGCCCGATGCCTCCGTCTCCAGACGAGCAGCCGACGGCGGCCATCGTGCCCAACAGCGCCAGGCCGCGGCGGACTAGACGCCTCGGAAGGGTGTGACTCATGGGTTCCTTAAGGCGACAATCACGGTCGTCGGGACAGGCGATAGCGGTCCCCGCGAAGGTTAGACCGCTCCTGCCGCCGTCCGCCGTGGTATATCGGAGGGGGCGGAACCTGTCAAGAGTTTGAGACACGGTGGAAACACTTACGCCCCCAAGAGCGGGGGCGCAAGATGATGGAGGCGCAGGGAATCGAACCCTGGTCCGAACCAGCGTCCAGCACAGCGTCTACGTGCGTAGGCCGATCTTCGTGCGTGGTCCCGAGCCGGTTATCGGCCGACCTTCCCGGAACGAACCTCCGAGGAATCTCGCCCGCCGTGTCGGAGGACCGCGGCAGGCCAGCCCGGCTTTGCTATTCGACGCCGCCGCCCCGGACGGGCTTCGTCGCCGAAGGTGCCTTCGCGAGCGTTAGCTCAGCTTAGGCAGCCATCGCCAAATCAGAGTTGGCAGTTGAACGTTTCCAAGCGGTTTAACCAGGGACCTGGACCTGGGCACGCTGCCACACCTTCTACTGACCCGTCGAAACCAGTCGCCCCCTCGTTCTGGGCAAGGACCCAATAAGGTTAACGGGAAGCCGACGGCGTATCAATCCTCGGTCGCAGTGTCGATCGGCTGTCTGGCTTTGTTGCTGCGCCATTAAACCATGGCTTGAGCTGATTTACACTGCACGACATGATGTATATTCTCTCATCGATCTCATAAGATACCATCCATTCCGTGCTCAATCGGTCGATTCGGTTCCGCGCCGGCGCGGCACCGTCCCCTCGCGTGGTCCATTAGGGGCTGGTAGTATCCGCCCATTCCCCTTCACCTGGACAGGGCACATGAGCCCACGATTCCGGCTCAGCGCGTCCATCATGCTGGTCTGCCTCGGTCCGGCCGCTGTCCGGGCCCAGCAGGCGCTCCCACTCCGCCAATCGACGCTCGATTGGTCGGCACGAGACCCGGCCTTCCGGATCGAGCTCGACTCGACCTTCGATGGACGCTGGCTCGGTGGCGGCGCGACCCTGCCCCGCTGGGACGTCGAGGGTCGCTGGGTCTACTTCCAGTACGCCCTGGATCCCAAGCCGGTGGTCGCGGGGACGGTGGACGATCCCTGGTGGCGGGTGTCGCGCGACGGCAGGCGGGTGGAGGCGGTCGATCGCAAAGATGCCCTGATGGTGCCAACCAGCGTGGCCTACACCCGGGACGGCGCCCGGGCGGTGTACTTCCACCGTGGAGATCTTCGCTATTGGAAAAAGGGCACGACGCCCCGCCTGCTGCTGCAGCGAACCGATAACGTCGGTCCACGGTGGAGCCCGGACGAACGGGAGATCTGGTTCCTGAGCGCCGGGGATCTCTGGGCGGTGGACCCGGAGACCGGCAGCCAGCGACAGCTCACCCGGAGCTTCACCGTGCCGGACACGCCCCGGGCCAACAAGGTGGCCGAGGCGCTGCGCACCGAGCAGCAGGGCATTTTCGATTTCGTCAAGCGACAGAAGGCCGATCGGGACACGGCCGAGGCGCGCCGCCTCCGCGACGCGGCGCCGCAACCCATCGTGATTCCTCGAAAGAAGGACGACACCGTCAGCCAGCTCACGCTGTCGGCGACCGGCGCCTACGCCACCTTCATCGTCACGCCAAAGGTGGAGACGACCCAGACATTTTACGGCGACTACGTCAACGACTCGGGGTTCGTGTTCACCCGCAGCTCGCGCCCAAAAGTCGGGCAAAACCAGGCCCCCGTGAGGCTCGGCATCGTCAAGGCGGATCCCTTTGCCGTTCCCGACAGCGTCAAGGTGATCTGGATGGATACGACCGGCTTCGGCAAGCCGGTCAGCGTCATGCAGGCGGCGTGGAACCGCCAGGGCACCCGATTGGCCGCCGACGTGCTTTCGCACGACTACAAGGATCGCTGGCTGGTGTTGGTGGACCCGGCAACCGGAAAGCAGGAACGCACGCTCGAGCACTTCCACGACGACGCCTGGCTGGTCCACTACTGGACCGCGATGCCGACGCCGATGACCTGGCTGCCCGACGGAGAGACGCTGGCCTACACCAGCGAGACGTCGGGCTGGCATCATCT
>JAXIPC010000071.1:0-3398 GCA_045403135.1 Gemmatimonadales bacterium
CTTGCGGGAGACCGATCGCGCCCGCTCCTCCAGGCTGCCGATCCCGCGGCCCGAATCAGCGAGCTGCTCCTGGAGAGAGAGCGATGGTATCGCCAGGCGCACGCCGAAGTAAATGCGGCCGGTGCGGCGGAGGCGGTGGCACCCGAAGTGGTGAGAGCAGCGCGGTCGCTGGGCGGATGGTGATGCCGTCATTGCGAGGCGGCGTGGCCGCCGAAGCAATTTCTTCAGATTGCACTGCTGGGTGGCTATCCGGCCCTGACGGTCACCCGGTACCAGGCGTTGTTGCCGTAGCCTTTCACGTTCCAGGTATCTCCGAGATGCTCCGGCTGCACGGTGCCCGCGCTGTCGGTGGCGCGGACCACCAGGGTGTGCCGCCCGGGCCCGAGCAAAAGCTCCGCTTCCCAGAAGCTCCAGGTCCATTCCCGTCCCGCCACCGAGATCCGGGCGGGTACCCAGGCGTGGCCGTCGTTGGGAGAGACTTCGACCGAGGTGAGCGGCCGAGCCTCGGACCCCCAGGCCCAGCCGCGCACCATCACGCGACCGGCCGGCACCTTCTGCTCCGCCACCGGCTCGAGGATCACCGCGTTGATCGGCACGGCGCGCATGGCGACGCCGGCCGACACGTCGCGCGGGTTATCGGGGTTGACCTCGCGCTGGACCCGGTAGGCCTTGCTCTGGAAATAGTTGGTGGATGGGTGCTCGGAGACTGTGATCCGGCCCAGCCATTTGATGCTGCGCGCACCGACCCAGCCGGGCACCAGCGCGCGCAGGGGATAGCCGTTCGCAGGGGGCAGGGGCGCGCCGTTGAGCCCGGTGGCCAGGATCACGTCGCCGTCGAGCGCCTTCTCGAGGTCGACGGAGCCGCCGAAGCCGAAGCGGTGTCCGTGGCGCTCGACCTGGTCCAGGCCGGTGAGCTCGACGTGGCGGGCACCGGCGTCGACCCCGACGTGGCGGAGCAGGTCGCCCAGCCCGATGCCGGTCCACTCGCCGTTGCCGGCCGGCTCGGGCCCCCAGGGCAGCTCGCCCGGTAGGGGCCCCTGGGCCAGGAACTCGAGGCGGCGAAGCCCGGCACAGATCAGCGTGGCGGTCAGCCTCTTGTCGGGAAAGGTCCGAGTCAGCTCCCCCAGGGAAAAACTTCGCGGCCGGTCCACCAGCCCGTCCACCTCGAGCTGCCAGGTGGCGGGATCGATGGCGGGGATGGGGGCATGGCTCCGGGTGAAGAAGCGGTCCACCGGTGTGATGAATCCCTCGGCGCTGGGGATGGCCCAGGTGCCGCTGTTCAGGCCTTCGGCGTCGTGGACCAGCCGCTCCGGGAGGGTCATCCGGCGGCGGGGTGTCCGGCGCCTGGGGGGAACATCCGCTCGATGCGACGGTCGGGGATGAGCCACATGAGGGCGACCGCCGCGTAGAGGGCGCCGGCGACCCATTCCTTCACGAAGGCGAGGGGGATCGCGATGGCGTAGATCAGCAGGGAGATGTTGCCCTTGAAGTCCTTGCCGATGGCCCGGGCGAGCACCGAGTCATGGCCTTCCACGGCGAGGATGGCACGAACCAGGATTGAGTAGGCGGCTCCGGCCATCAGCAGGATGCCGCCGTAGAGGGCGGTGGGGGCGGGGGCAAAGTGATTCTCCCCCATCCAACCGGTCACGAACGGTATGAGGGAGAGCCAGAACAGGAGATGGAGGTTGGCCCAGAGCACGGCGCCGCTCACCCGGCGGGTAGCCTGGAGCATGTGGTGGTGGTTGCTCCAGTAGATGCCGAGGTAGACGAAGCTTAGCAGGTAGCTGAGGAAGACGTAGAAGAGGGGGGTCAGGACGGCGAACGTCTCGCCGTGCGGAACCTTCATCTCCAGCACCGTGATGGTGATGATGATGGCGATCACGCCGTCGCTGAACGCTTCGAGCCTGCTTTTGTGCATCCGGAAGGCTCGTTAGTGCGCCGGTTCCACCGAAGCGTTGAGCGCAGCGGCCAGGGCGGCGTCGCCGCTGACCAGGGCCTTCCAGGTGACTTCTTTGCCGAGGCGTTTGCCCTTCTGGGTGATCTTGAGCCCGTCGGGGGTGAGGGTGACGACGTGGGGCTCGCCGTCGATCAGGATCTCGCGCTTGAGGGGCTTCTCGAGTTTGGTCGTCATGGGGGAATAGTAATAAGGGGTGGCTGGGGGCTGGCAACTCCAGGGCATGTCGCTTGCTGTGCTGAGAGTCTACCAACTTATTGCGGGAAGCTTCCACCCCTTTCAGGATGGGCGTATGTACCAGCAATTGCGGAGGTTGGTCGGGTTTAGCGGTGGTGCCCTGGCCCTGTGCCTGATGACCGCCCCTGTCGCGGCCCAGGGCGGCCCCAAGCGCTATGCCGTCACCCACGATAAAGCGCTGGCCGTGGCCCGAGAGGTTCTGATCCAGCAAGGCTTTGTGGTCGTGCGGGTCGAAACGGTCAAGGCCACTCAGGTGGTCTACTACCGTCGCGGAAACCAGGGGAAGGGCAAAGGGCAGGGCAAGCTGGAAAAGATGGTCATTCGGCGCGAGGCCAATCGGATCGTCTTCGTCGAGACGCCTCCGGCCATCCTGCTGGCGATCGACATTCGGATTCGCCTCTGATTCCGGATCTACCCGAGTGAGTCCTTGCGAAACTCACGAACGTTTACCGACCCGGCGGGCAGGGTACAGTACCATGCCCGCTCCACCGCCACGGATTCCACCGGATAGACCAGACCTCCCTGTTGCAGAATGTCCTGCAGCCGGACCTCCACCTCGACGCGATCCGGCAGGGGCGCATCGGGCCTGTCCCGGCCGGCCCGGAGCGTCCGCATCTCCATCGTCTCCTGCCAGTCCGGCGTGGCGGATTCGGCGAAGGCGAGTCCCGGGCCGACGTGCTCGGCCTGGACCACGTAGCCCTGACCGTACACGTCGATGACCGCCTCGCTCGGGGTGGCATTCGCCGAGAGACGATAGACCCCGGCTACGTCGGTGGGGGTCAGCGATTCGCGCACGGCCTCCCGGTATAATCGCCTCTCGCCGGCGAGGCCATGTTCCTCGAGGAACCTGCCGAGGGCGGCCTGGGTCGCTTCGTCACGGAGAGTCATCGAGGATTCGCGTGAGTCGGGGGAAGGACAAGTCTAACCCAGGCGCCGATCGGCGTCCAACTCGCGCGCCCCGTGGCCTCCGCTGGCACGAACGCGGTCTGGATCGTATAGTCCAGCCTCACCATGCCCACCCTCCGCGCGCGCTTCATCACTCTCCCGCTCTCTCTCCTGCTGACGTCCGGATGCGTCCCGGACCGGGACCCGGCAACGTCAGCCGCCCGGACTGAAACCATTGCTTTTCAGGTGAGCGAGGCGACGACACTCGGCTTCGACCTGTCCGCCGACGGCCAGCACATCGTGTTCGACCTGCTGGGTCAGC
>JAXIPC010000177.1:0-22082 GCA_045403135.1 Gemmatimonadales bacterium
GCCGAGCACTACCTGGCGCGCCACGCCGTCGTCCGCGGTGAACACCGACCCGACCAGCGACCCCCGGCCCCGCTTGGCCAGCTCGATCGCCTCTTCCACCGAGGCGTAACCCATCACCGTGTTCACCGGCCCGAACGCTTCGATGTCGTGCGGCTCGTTCCGCTCCATCGGCCGTTTGCAGTGGAGCAGCACCGCCGGGAAGAACGCACCCCTGGTGGGGTCGGCGCCGGCCACGGCAAACTGGTCCGGGTTTCCATAGACGATATCGCAAGCCGCCGTCAGACCGGACAGGCTATGCTTCACCGCGTCCACCTGGCCGCGGCTCGCCAGCGGCCCCCACCGCACCCCCTCCACCGCCGGATTCCCCAGCGTAGTTCCGTCGAGCCGCTTCGACAGCGCGCGGATCACATCCTCCACCATGATCGCCGGCACCAGCGTACGCCGGATGGCGGTGCACTTCTGGCCCGCCTTCACGGTCATTTCCCGGGCCACTTCCTTGATGAACAGATCGAACTCTTCGGTGCCCGGCGCCGCCTCGGGGCCCAGCATCGAGAAATTGAGCGAGTCCGCTTCCATGTTGAACCGCACCGACTCGGCCACGATCCGCGGATGGGTCTTGAGCTTCCGGCCGGTGCTCGCCGAGCCGGTGATGCTCACCACGTCCTGCGAGATCAGGTGGTCCAGCAGGTCGCCCACTCCGCCCACGATCAGCTGCAGCGCGCCCGCCGGGAGGATCTCCGAGGCGATCATGTCCCGAACCGCCGCCTCGGTGAGATAGGCCGTGGCGGTGGCCGGCTTGACGATCGCGGGCATGCCCGCGAGCAGCGACGGGGCCAGCTTCTCCAGCATGCCCCAGATGGGAAAGTTGAAGGCGTTAATGTGCACTGCCACGCCCTCGAGCGGGACACAGATGTGCCGGCCCACGAAGGTTCCGCCTTTGCCGAGCGGCTCGACCTCGCCGTCGAGGTAGAAGGTTTCGTCGGGAAACTCCCGGCGTCCCCTGCTGGCATACGCGAAGAACGTCCCGATCCCTCCCTCGATATCGATCCAGGAGTCGTTCCTGGTGGCGCCGGTGGCGGCCGAGATCTCGTAGAGACGGTCCTTGCGGTCCATCAGGTGCTGGGCCATCGCCTTGAGCATCCGGGCCCGCTGATGGAAGGTCATCCGCCGGAGCGCGGGGCCGCCCATCCTGCGGGCGAAGCCCAACATGCCGGCAAAGTCGACTCCCTCGCTCGACGCCGCGGCCACCGGCTCGCCGGTCACCGCGTGATGGAGCGGGGTGGCCTTGCCCTTGCCCTCGACCCAGGCGCCCTGGGCATAGCTGGCGAGCGTTTTCACCGGGACTTCCAGCTCCGGTAGGTTTGCCCCAGCTCAGGACGGTCCACCGGCACGTCACGCAGGGGCTCGCAGGCGCGAAGGGTCTGGTGAAGCCGGGCGGGAAGCTCCTGATACAGCCTGGTTCCCTCGGTCTTCCACGCCAGCATCTCGTCGCTCACTTCCTTGACCATCCGGGCCGGATTGCCCACCGCGATCATCCGGTCGGAGACCTTCATCCCCTCGGGCACGAAGGAGAGCGCGCCGACGATGGCGCCGGCGCCGATCACCGCGTTGTCCATGATCACCGCGTTCATCCCGATCAAGGCATTCCTGCCGATGCGGGCTCCATGGATAATGGCCCCGTGCCCCACGTGCGCCGCCTCCTCCAGCACCACCGTGATGCCGGGAAACATGTGAATCGTGCAGTTCTCCTGGACGTTGCACCCGTCGTGGATCTCGATCGCGCCCCAATCACCCCGGAGCGCCGCGCCGGGTCCTATATATACGTCCCGGCCGATGATCACCCGGCCGGTGACCGCCGCGTGGGGATGGATGAAGGCCGACTCGTGGATGACCGGGCGAACGCCCTCGAATTCGAAGACTCCTGACATGCCCAATAATAAGGGAAAACCTCTATGGGATGTTGCAGGGAACCCCGTGCAAGCCGGTGCCAGCCTCTGGTCGTTTGGCGCCTGCAAGGGCACAGACATCCCCACCGTATGGACCAATCCCCTATGAGATCCTATAGTTACGTCGCTCATCCCGGGATGTTTCCCGGCGGATACCGGGGGGCAAGCCGGGTTAGAGACAGCTCGTTGCGAGCCAGAAGGGTCTTACCGGGCTTTCAGGAAACAGAAAGAGGGCATGGTTCTCCCCCCTCGATCGGAGCAGGGCATGAGTGCCAAGCCGAAGCTCCTGCTGGTCGACGATCACCCCCTGGTGCTCGAAGGCCTCCGGCTCGAGCTCCAGGAGGAATTCGAGATCGTTGCGGCGCTGGCGGCCGGTGCCGGCGTCGCCGGCGCGTGCCGGCAGCTTCGCCCCGACCTGCTGCTGCTCGATCTCAGCCTGCCCGACCGAAGCGGGCTGGAGGTGATCACCGATGTACTGAGCGAGATGCCGGGGATGAGGATTCTGATAGTGACCATGCATCGCGACCGGGTGCTGGCCGACGCGGTACTGCAGGCGGGAGCAGCCGGCTTCATCCCCAAGGACGCGGCGGTCGACGAGCTGCGCGCCGCGATCCGCCGGGTGCTGGCGGGGGATCGCTACGTCTCTCCCCTGGTCACCTCCAGTGCGGACCCCTATCCGGACGGTCTCACCTTCGACCTGGGACGGCTGACACCGCGGCAGCAGCAGGTCGTGCGAATGCTGGGGGACGGCAAGAGCACGGCGCGCATCGCGGAGGAATTGCACGTGAGTCCTAACACGGTGACGTTCCATCGGGTCCGGATTCGCAAGGCGCTCGGGATCCCGACGGAGTGGGGCCTGATGCGGTATGCCCTGGTGGTGCGGATGAGTGAGGGGGGATCGAGAGGAGCGTGAATCTGCGCGCGGCAGCCCCCGGGGAACTCCCCGGGGGCCTCTTAGCCTCTTAGCCTCTTAGCCTCTTAGCCTCCTACACGTCGACCAGCGTCTTGAAGCCGCCGTAGACCATGCGCTTGGCGTCGAAGGGCATCTCCTTCGGATCCATCATGTCCGCGAGTCGTGGGTCCTTCATCACTTTGGAGTTGACCCGATCGCGAGCGGCCCGCGACTTGAACATGATCCACGAGAACACCACCGTCTCGCCGCGCTTGACCTTGATCCGGCGCGGGAACGGCACCGCCCCCTTCGGCTTGAGGTCGTCACCGACGCATTCCCGAACCTCCAGGGCACCGTGTTCCCGCCAGATCTTGCCGGCCTTCTGCGCCATGCGACGGTACTTCTCGAGGTTTTTTCTGGGAACGGGGAGGACATATCCGTCGACGTATCGCATGGGATCTCTCCTTGAGTTGATGTGCTCAGATCGCTTCGGTGCGTTGTAGCACCGCATTGAAGACGATGGGCGGCACCGGCGAGCTCTCGTAGAGCCTGCGCAGCTCGGCGAACGACCCATCGGGCGCGCGAGTCAGGCCCGCCAGCCGGTCGAAGAACGTCAGCTGGTCCTCAGAAAGCGTCGTGCCGGGGTTGGGCATGGCACCCCAAGTATCCCACGGCAACGTCTCCACTTTGTTGAGCGCCGCGAGGTCCTTCACCAGGTCGCACGCGATGAACCACAATCCCCGCAGGTCACCTTTGAAGATGCCGTAGTTCGAGGCATCGGCCTGACCCGCTCGGCATTGCGCCCAGGCAGTGCCCGCAATCACGAAACGGTCATGCGGCACGTCCAGCGGATCGAAATCGATCTTCAGCGCCTTCCGGAACACCTCGTCGAGCTGTGCATCGACCTGCACCCAGCGATCCTCGTCGGCGTTCCAGTATTCGGCGAGGATGTGGTCCTCGAAGACCGGCGGATTGAAATAGGAGCCGAAGCCCCAGCGCGCCCGCGCGGGGATGCCCTTCGCGCGCAACATGCCGACCAGCAACACCGCGAAGTGATTGCAGACCCCGACCAGGCGCTTCTCGGGCGGCCGGGCCTCGGTCAGCGGCCGGTCGTCCAGGGAGAGGAGGCGTTCCAGCATCTTCTCCAGCCGGCGGATATGGGATTCGCTCTGCCGCTCAAGTGGGATGGTCACGCCGTACCCGGAAGCCATGTATTCGTGAATCGACAGGCCCGGCACGATGCCGGCGAGTATGGCGACATCGTCCGGGAGCGGGTCCAGCAAGGAGGCGTACTGGCCGGGCGAGGTGATCGTATTGGGGCGGGCGTAGAAATCGAGCCGATCCCGCTGCGCCGACGCGGGTCTCTCCCTGACGGTGGCACCCTGGTTCGCGTTGGCCATGTACCTTCCTAGTGGTCGTATCCCTCCTGGACGTTCCGCCAATGGCCGCGACGCACACGGGGGGCCGGTCATCGGTCAACGATCGCTGTCACCGGTCACTGGTCACTGGTTACTGGTTACTCTACAGTGGCAGGAATGTCCCGTCGTCTACCCGGCCATTCTTCACCCGGTAGACCACGATGCCGGACCTGAAATTGATCCCGGCCCCGTCGCTGGGGCCCACCACCGCCGCGCTCTGGAAGAAACGGATCGGCGTGCCTTCGTACTGCAGCATCTCCCGCACGTGCATGTGCCCGCCCAGCGCCAGGTCGAACGGATGCCCCTTCATCATCGCGATGATGTCGCCGGCGTTCGATACCGAATGCCGGAAGCTGGTCTTGCCCCGCACCGTGATGGCGGTCGGGGCCGGCGGGGTGTCCATGTAGCCGTTGATCGTCTCCACCGCCGTGAAGAAGGGGATGTGGTTGAACGTGACCACCGGAACATTCGCCGGGACTTTTTCCAGATCCCGCCGCAGCCACGCCGCCTGGGCGCTGTCCACGTGTCCGTAATACCAGAGGTCGTCCACGTCGATGGTGTTGAGCCCGACGAAGTGCACCCCGCCATAGGTGAACGAGTAGTAGTCCGGTCCCAGGTAGTGGCGATACATGCGCCGGCCGTACAGCGGGTGCTCCGGTGAGATCAGCGAAAGGTGCCGCTCGATCCCGAAGACCTCGTGATTGCCGGGCACGGTCCAGACTGGCGCCGAGAACTTCTCCTTCTCGCCCATGAACAAGCCGTAGTAGCCGGTGGCCTCGGCTTCCGAAACCCGCAGTGCATCCCGCACCAGATCGCCGGTGATCAGCACGAACGCCGGATTGACCGAGTCCACCATGGCGCGCAGCCGCTGGGTCCGGGCCAGGCTGGCCGGGCTGATGTGGGTATCGGAGGCGTGGATGAAGATGAATTCTTCCGCAGGGGGCACCGGCGCCAGCGGAAAGGCGAACCCCTTCACCGCCGAGGCGGAATCGGCCACTCGCCAGAACGGCCCGACCGCCCGAAATCCGGTGGGAACGCTCACGAACAGCACCCCCGAGCCCAGGGAGTGGTCAATCCGGAATGAGCCGCCCGCCGATGTCGACACCACTTGATCCTGATCCGACACTGATACTCCCGCGAGACCGGGCTCTCCCGCCTCGCGGCTGCCGTTGCCGTTGCGATCGATGTAGACGATGCCGGTCAGGCTGGGCTGGGCCGCGGCCGGCGCGGCCGCGCAGGCTCCGAACAACAGAAAGAGCGAAAGCGGTCGGGTTAGATTGCGCACACTGCCCCCTGTGATTGGTCCACCCAGCAACATCGGCCACGAATTCCACGGGAAGAAAAGGTAGATGAGCCGGCAGGAGGACGCTATTCCGTCGGCGGGCTGCCGACTAGACCAAAACAGCCTGCCGCTCCGCCAGGAGTTCGCGGAGAATAGAGCGATGGCAGCGCGCTTCGTCCTCGCAGTAGCATCCGACCGAGAAGTCGGCCGAGCGCCGGGGCTTGGGGACGCCTCGTGGCGGCCTCCGCACCGTGCCAAGACGCGCTCCTTCGCCAGGAAGGCGCGGCGTACCGAGGCGGACGATGCGGATGGCCACCGCCTACACCCGCTCGATCACTGTCGCCATGCCCTGCCCCACCCCGATGCACATCGTGCACAGGGCGAACTTTCCCCTCGTCGCCTCGAGCTCCCGCATCGCTGTAAGCAGCAGCCGCGCCCCGCTCATCCCGAGCGGATGCCCCAGCGCGATGGCCCCGCCGTTCGGATTCACCCGCGGATCGTCGTCCGCCAGTTTCAGCTCGCGGGTTACCGCAAGCGATTGCGCCGCGAATGCCTCGTTGAGCTCGATCACGCTCATCTGATCCATCGACAGGCCCGCCTTCTTGAGCGCCGCGCGCGAGGCCGGAATCGGACCGATGCCCATCACCTTGGGCTCCACCCCGGACACGGCCGACGCAACGATCCGCGCCTTCGGCGTGAGCCCATGCGCTTTCAGCCCAGCCTCGGACGCCACCAGCAGCGCCGCCGCCCCGTCGTTGAGTCCGCTCGAGTTGCCCGCCGTCACCGAGCCTTTGCCATCGGTCCGGAACGCCGGCTTGAGCCTGGCCAGCACCTCCAGGGTGGAGTCGGGCCGGATGAATTCGTCCTCTGAAAAGATTGCCTCGGCGCCTGCGGCGCCTGAAGCGATCTCTACCGGCACGATCTCCATCTTGAACCGGCCCTTCGCCCGCGCCGCTGCCGCCCGCTGCTGCGAACGCAGCGCGAACTGGTCCTGGTCCTCCCGCGAGATCCTGTGCCGCTCCGCCACGATCTCCGCCGTCTGGCCCATCGACTCGGTACCGTACTCCTCTTTCATCCTGGAATTGACGAAGCGCCAGCCCAGGGACGTGTCGAACAGCTCCTGATTCCGCCCGAAGGGCTGCCCCGCCTTGGAGAGCGCGTACGGCGCCCGGGTCATCTGCTCTACCCCACCGGCCACGTAGAGATCCCCATCACCCAGACGCGCGGCTCGGGCGGCGTTGATCACCGCGCTCATCCCCGAGGCGCACAGCCGGTTGATTGTCTCACCCGGAACCGTCACCGGCAGCCCCGCCAGCAGCAGCGCCATCCTGGCCACATTCCGGTTGTCCTCTCCCGCTTGATTGGCGCAGCCGAACACCACGTCGGCAATGCCCTCGGGCTCGAGCTTGAGGTGCCGTTCCAGCAGCTTCCGGATGACGTGGGCCGCTAAATCGTCGGCCCGAACCGAGGAGAGCGACCCGCCCAGACTACCGATCGGACTGCGGACGCCGTCTATGAGATACGCATCAGCCATGAGATGTCTCGGTGGAACTTTGGCCTAACTTGAGCAGCGGTGCTAATTTAGTACGCTTTCTCCGGATCGGCACCGCATGGCTCAAGACAGCATCCTTCTCGAGAAGCTCGGCGGCGTGGCCCGCATCACGCTCAACCGCCCCGACATCCTGAACAGCTTCGACGCCGCCATGTCCCGGAGTCTCCAGGAGGTCCTTGCTGAGCTGGCGGCGGACCGGGAAACCCGCGCCCTCTACCTCACCGGGGCCGGCCGCGCCTTCTGCGCCGGACAGGACCTGGCGGAGGCGTGCCCCAAGGACGGGCCGCCGATGTCAGACTTCGCGGCCCACGTGCGCAAGGTCTACAACCCCATCGTCTTAAGCCTGAGGAACCTGGCGAAACCCGTCGTCTGCGGGGTGAACGGAGTCGCTGCGGGAGCCGGTGCCAGCCTTGCCTTTGCCTGCGATCTGGTCGTCGCGTCCGAGGAAGCGTCGTTCCTCCAAGCCTTCATCAAGATCGGCTTGGTGCCGGACACCGGTGCCTCCTGGATCCTTCCCCGGCTCACCGGAACCGCTCACGCCACGGCCCTCATGATGCTCGGCGAAAAACTCTCGGCCCCACGCGCCCTCGAGCTCGGCATGATCTACAAAGTGTGTCCTCTCGAAGCAGTGGAGACCGTCGGCATGGGCCTCGCCACCCAGCTCGCCGGCCAGCCCACCTATG
The DNA here is from genome assembly GCA_045403135.1 of Gemmatimonadales bacterium. GTDB lineage: Bacteria > Gemmatimonadota > Gemmatimonadetes > Gemmatimonadales > GWC2-71-9 > JABFSM01. The sequence goes on from JAXIPC010000177.1 coordinate 7,774, forward strand.
CGCTCGGTCTCATCAAGAAGCTGCTCAATGCCTCGGCCAACAACACCCTGGAGCAGCAGCTCGAGCTGGAGGCCGACTGCCAGGGCCGCGCCGGCCGGAGTCTCGATTACGCCGAGGGAGTGAAGGCCTTTCTCGACAAGCGGAAACCGTCTTTTACCGGTGCCTGACGTGACTGCACTCCCCAAGGACGCGACCATCGGAGTGCTCGGCGCCGGCGCCATGGGAAGCGGCATTGCCCAGGTGGCCGCTGCGGCGGGGCATCAGGTAATGGTCACCGATGTCGAGGCCGAAGCCCTCGAGAAGGCCTCCGTCCGTCTCGGGAAGATTCTCATCAAGCTGGTCGAGAAGGCCCGCATGACCCCCGACGACGCCGAGCAGCTCTCCCAGCGGATCACCTGGGCGCCCGGGGCCGCGGGGGAGTTTGCCATCTTCCGCCATTGCGACCTGGTGATCGAGGCCGTCGCCGAAGACCTCGGCGTCAAGAAGACCGCTCTTCGCGGGCTGGAAGAAGTAGTGGACGACCGTTGCCTCCTGGCCACCAACACGTCGTCGCTCTCGGTCACCGCCATCGCCGGCGCTTGCAAACTTCCCGGGCGGGTGGTCGGGCTCCACTTCTTCAATCCTCCCCCCCAGATCCCGCTGGTGGAGGTCGTGCCCGGCCTCACCACCGGCCCGGAGACCGTAGCCACCGCCCGGGACACCGTCGAATCCTGGGGCAAGACGCCCGTGACAGTGGCCGACACCCCCGGGTTCATCGTGAACCGTATCGCCCGGCCCTTCTACGGCGAAGCCCTCCGGATCTTCGAGGAAGGTATCGCCGACAAGCCCACCATCGATTGGGCGATGAAGGAGCTGGGCGGATTCAAGATGGGGCCCTTCGAGCTCATGGACCTGATCGGCAACGACATCAACCTCACCGTCTCCACCTCGATCTTCGAGGCCTTTCACTACGATCCTCGCTACAAGCCGTCCCTGACCCAGCAGCGGCTCGTCGCGGCCAACCGGCTCGGCTGGAAAACCGGCCTCGGCCACTACGAGTACCGCGACGAGGCCGTGCTTCCGCCTCCCACCCGCGACCCGGTCGTAGCCAAGGCGGTGTTGGACCGTGTCCTTGCCATGCTCATCAACGAGGCGGTCGATGCGCTCTTCTGGCGGATCGCCAGCCGCGACGACATCGACCTCGCCATGACTCGGGGCGTGAATTACCCCAAAGGCCTCCTGAAGTGGGGTGACGAGATCGGCCTGCCGGTGGTGCTGCTCCGCCTCACGACCCTCCAGGAGGAATACGGCGAGGATCGCTACCGGCCCAGCCCGCTGCTCCGCCGCATGGTACGCGACGGAATCCGGTTCTACTCGTGACCGATACGATCAAGCGAGCCGAGCAGGTGGTGTTCGGCATGCTCGCCAAAGACGAGTTCAGCCGGTGGCTCGGCATCGAGGTCACCCGGCTCGAGCCCGCCTTCTGCATCTGCCGGATGACGGTTCGGGACGAGATGGTCAACGGGTTCGGTGTGGCCCACGGTGGAATCGTCTTCTCCCTGGCCGACAGCGCCTTCGCCTTTGCCAGCAACACCCAGGGCCGCATCGCCATGAGCATCGAGAACGGCATTACCTATCCGAAGCCGGTGCGCCCCGGCGATTTCCTCACCGCGGTGGCCACCGAGGAAACCGCCTCCCAGCGCCTCGGCTTCTACCGCGTCGTCGTCACCAATCAGAAGGACGAAACCGTGGCCCTCTTCCGTGGCACCGCCTACAAGACTTCCCAGGAGCACCCGTAAGTGACGCCGCAGTCATTGCGAGACCGCGCAGAGGCCGAAGCCATCTCGGCCGGCGAAGCGATCTCCTGGGAGCGCGTGCTCTATCTCACCCTGGTCTCCCGCTTCCTCGACGACACCGAGGAACAGGTGCTGGTGCCCGAGAAGAAGGTGCTTTACCAGTTTTCCGCCCGAGGTCACGACGTCGCCCAGCTCATCCTGGGCCAGCACCTCACCCACCGGCACGACGCCGCCGGGGCCTACTACCGGTCCCGCCCTCTGCTGCTGTCGCTCGGCCTCTCCATCGCCGATGCCTTCGCGGGGCCAATGGGCAAGTCGGGCGGCTTCAGCGACGGGCGCGACATCGGCGTGGTGTGCAATCTCCCCAGCGATCCCGGGCCGGTGGTGCTCCCGATGTCGGGCGACGTGGGCTCCCAGTACACCCCGACCGCCGGATGGGCCCAGGCCATCACCTACCACCGGGACGTCCTGGAAAACGCGGAGTACGCCGGCGCGATTGCGTGCGTGTTAGGCGGCGAGGCCTCCGTCGCCACCAACGGGTTCTGGTCGGCGCTCACCATCGCCACCACCCTCGAGCTGCCGATGGTGTTCTACATCGAGGACAACGGCTACGGCATCTCGGTGCCCGGCCGGTTCCAGACCCCCGGCGGCAACATCGCGGCGAATCTCGCCTCCTTCCGAAACCTGTTCATCAAGGACGGCGACGGCACCGATCCCGCCGAGTCCGCGCGGTTGATCGGCGAGGTGGTGGATCATGCCCGTGCCGGCAAGGGTGCGGCGCTGCTGCGGCTCACCCTGCCGCGTCTCTCCGGTCATTCCGGCCAGGACACCCAGGCCTACAAGGATCCCGCGCTGGTCGAGCTGGAGAAATCGCTGGACCCGCTTCCCCGCCTCTACCAGTTGCTGCGCACGGGCGGGCTGACCGACGCGCAGATTACCGGCATAGAGTCCGCCGCCCAGCGGGACGCCGAGGCAGGGCTCGCGGAGGCGCTGGCGCGTCCCGAGCCCGATCCGGCGAATGTGTCGCGGTTTCGGATGGAGGATCGTGACGCGGGCGGCCGCTCGGTGCTTCAGCGCCGCGGCGGGCTCGCCCCCGCCGGGCACACGTTCCCCACCTCGAGTGAAACCGCAACGCCCGAGGGCGCGCGGATCAACATGCTCACCGCCATCCGGCGCACCCTCGAGTCCGAACTCCGGTCCAATCCCAAGGCCATGATCTTCGGCGAGGACGTGGGCCCCAAGGGTGGGGTCCATGCAGCCACGCTCGGCCTGCAGGACACCTTCGGCGCCAAGCGGGTCTTCGATACGTCGCTGTCCGAAGAGGGCATCATCGGACGCGCGGTGGGAATGGCGCTGGCGGGGTTGATGCCGGTGCCGGAGATCCAGTTCCGCAAGTACGCCGATCCCGCCACCGAGCAGCTCAACAACTGTGGCACCCTGCGCTGGCGCACCAACAATCGCTGGGCCGCACCGATCGTGGTGCGGATGCCCGGCGGCTACGCGCCCAAGTGTGGCGACCCCTGGCACAGCGTCTGTGGCGAGGTGATGTGGGCCCATGCCGTCGGCTGGCAGGTGGCCATTCCCTCGAACGCGGAAGACGCCGTGGGGCTGCTCCGCGCCGCGATGCGCGGGAACAATCCGGTGATCTTCTTCGAGCACCGGGCCCTGCTGGATGGCACCTGGGCTCGCCGGCCCTATCCGGGTGATGGGTTCATCGTGCCGTTCGGCAAGGCGCGGGTCATTTCCCAGGGCGACAAGCTCACCGTGGTGACCTGGGGTGCCATGGTGGAGCGCTGCGAGACCGCCGCAAAGGAGTCCGGCTATGCGGTGGAGGTTCTGGACCTCCGCACCGTGTCGCCCTGGGACAAGGAAGCCGTGCTGGCCTCGGTCCGGAAAACGCGCCGCTGCCTGATCGTCCACGAGGACACCCTTACGGCCGGCTTTGGCGCCGAGGTGAGCGCCGTGATCGCCGAGGCGGCGTTCCTGAGCCTGGACGCACCGATCCAGCGGATGGCGATCCCCGATGTGCCGACGCCCTACAATGTGGCCCTGATGAATGCGATTCTGCCCCAGGTGGGGGAGATCGCGGCCCGGATGGTAGAGCTGGTGGAGTTCTGAGGGCGACTAACAAGGGAGACCGACCCATGCGACGATTCATCGCAACCGCGACCGTGGCGGCGCTACTGCTCGGATCGCTGCCGGCCGGCGCACAAGCCCCGCCGAAGCAAGGCGCGGGAGAGCCGAAGACCACGTGGTACTTCTACACCGTCAAGTGGGGCTTTCAGGACGAGTTCCTCGATCTGTTCCAGCGAAACCACTACCCCGTTCTCAAAGCCAAGGAGAAAGCCGGGCAATTTCGGTCTGTTCGGACGTTTGTTCCCGAGTTCCATGGCGACGGCCGAGCCGACTGGACCTTCGCGGTGGAGCTCGTCGTCCCGCCGGGCGCGCCGGCGACGCCGACCGATGAGGAGATCATCGCGACGCTGTTCCCTGATCGCGCGAGGTTCGCCCGGGAGGAACAACGCCGCTTCGAGCTGCTGATCGCGCATTGGGACGTGCCGCTGAACCGGATCGATCTCGACGCGCGCAAGCCGTCCCGGTAGTCCCATGGAGACCCCCTCGGCGCAGCACGACCCGCCACGGACTGGGCTGCTATCCCGGCTGGTGGTCTGGTTCGACGGCCAGCCGCGGACCCAGTTGTTCGCGAGCGCGGGCATCATGGTGGCCGCTCTCGCGGGGCTCAGCTCGGCGATCGGAAGCGAGATCGCGACGGTCGTGTTCTACCTCGCGCCAATCAGCATCGCAGCCTACTTCGTGGGACGGTGGCAGGGGCGGCTGGTCGCGGTGCTCTCCGCCGTCGCGTGGTCGGTCATAGAGGAGGCGCTTCGACCGATCAGCACGCCGATACCGGTGGTGCTGGCCAGCGCGTTCAACCGCGCGGTGCTGTTCCTCGTGGTCTCCGAGCTGCTCAGCTCGCTCCGCGACGCATTCAACCATGAGCGCCAGCTCGCGCGAACCGACTTGCTGACCGGCCTGCCCAACGGCAGGGCCTTTGGCGAACGCGCCGAGTTTGAACTGCTGCGCGCGCGGCGATACGGGCGCCCACTCTCGCTCCTCTATATCGACCTCGACGGATTCAAGACGATCAACGACCAGTTCGGACACGCGGCCGGAGATGTGGTGCTTCAGCGGACAGCAGCCGCGCTCCGTGGGAGCCTCCGCCGCACCGACTTGGTAGCGCGACTCGGCGGAGACGAGTTCGTCGTCCTGCTCCCCGAGACGGGGACCGAGTCCGCCGTTATCGTCATCGGCAAAGTCCAGGAGGTGCTGGGGCGTGCCCTGCAGGGTATCGGCTCCGGAACCACGGCGAGCATCGGCGCTGTGACCGCCGACGTGGCCCCGACCTCGGTGGAGATCCTGCTCGACCGGGGGGACAAGCTCACGTATGCGTCGAAGGGCAAGGGGAAGAATCAGGTGACGCACAATACGGTGACCAACTGGGCGGCATGAAATGGTCGGTTAGGCGAATGGGTCCCCGGATCGGGAGGTACCGGATCGAGTAGCTGCCCCGCCGGGGTGTTAGAATGGAGGCATGGCCGAGCCCACCGACATCGTCCTTCCGACCGACCAGACTGAGGGCACCACCAACACGGTGGGGAAGTGGTTCAAGGCGGTGGGCGACCGGGTGGAACTGAACGACCCGCTGCTGGAGATCATCACCGACAAGGTGACGGTCGAGATCGCGGCGCCGGCGGCCGGGGTGCTGGCGGAAATACTGCAGGCCGAGGGGGCGACCGTCGAGCCGGGCGCGGTCCTGGGCCGGATTGGGAACCACGGCGGTGTCACCCTGAGCGCGGGCGTCACCCTGAGCGAAGCGAAGGGGCCCATCTCCGCCGGAGGCTCCGCCGCTTCGGCCCCGCCGGGGCCTCAGCGTGACACCGCGGGTGACCCAGATCTCTCCCCCGCCGTCCGCCGCATGCTCCAGGAGCACAACCTGGACGCCTCGCAGCTGAAGGGCAGCGGCCGCGGCGGCCGAATCTCCGTTCAAGACGTCGAGACGCATTTGGCAAGCGCAACCGTCCGCCCATCCGCCCCTCCGCCGGTCCGTCCAAACTCCCGTCTCGTCCCGCACTCCGGGATGCGGAAAGCCATCGCCGCGCATATGGTCAAGAGTGCAGCGACCGCGCCCCACGTCACCGCGGTGTTCGAGGCCGATCTCTCCCGGGTGCTGGCCCATCGTGAAGCGCACGGCAAGGCCCACACGCTGACCGCGTATTTCGTCCGGGCCACAGTGACGGCGCTGCAAAAGGTTCCCGAGGTCAACAGCCGCTGGCACGAGGAGGGCCTCGAGCTCATGGCCGACTGCAACATCGGCATCGCCACCGCGCTCGCATCCGGCGGGCTGATCGTGCCGGTGCTGCACGAGACCCAGGACCTGGACCTCGCGGAAACGGCGGCGCGGCTCACCGACCTCACCACCCGAGCGCGAGACAACCGGCTGGAGCCCCGCGAGGTCCAGAACGGCACCTTCACCATCTCCAATCACGGCGTGAGCGGGTCCCTGCTCGCGGCTCCCGTCATCATCAACCAGCCTCAGTCTGCCATTCTCGGAGTGGGCAAGCTGGAACAGCGGGTGCGGGTGGACTCCGCCGGTGGCTTCGTCGCCCGCCCGATGCTCTACGTCACCCTCACCATCGATCACCGCGCGCTGGACGGCTTCCAGGCCAACGCGTTCCTCACTGCCTGGGTTGGAGCGATAGAGCAATGGAGCTGAACGATCCTCGCATGGGGACGGTCCAGATCAAGGCCTTCCGCCCCAGTGACATGCTGCCCGCTCCCGTCATCCGGGGCATCGAGACCATCCGCACTCCGGCCCTCGTCATCGACCTCGACGCGGTCGAAGCCAACATCGACGCCACCCTTCGCCTGCTCGGCGGCGACCCGAACCGCTGGCGCCCTCACCTCAAGACCAGCAAGCTCGGCCTCGTCATACAGAAGATCCGTGCGCATGGCGTGCTGCAGGCCAAGACCGCGACCACGCTGGAGCTGGAGACCGCCTGCGCGGCCGGGTTCACCGACGTGCTGGTCGCCTATCCGGTGACCGGACCCCAGGTGGATGTGGTCCGCCGCATTGCGGCGAAGTTCCCCGCCGTCACGATCTCGGTTCTGGTCGAGGATGCGGCCATGGTGACGGAGTGGCGCGGCTCTCCGGTCCGTCTGTTCATCGATCTCAACTCTGGTATGGACCGCACCGGGATGCGGCTCGACGGCCACGATCAGGTGGTCGGGCTGGCGCGGGGCATTCGGGAAGCCGGCCTTCGCTTTGCCGGACTCCACTTCTATGACGGGCACGCCTCGGACTTCGCACCGGCTGACGCCGCCGCGCGGGTTCATGCGGGTTACGACCGGCTGCTCGCGCTGGTCCAGCGGCTCGCCGTCGCCGGCATCCCTGCGCCGGAGGTCGTGACCGCGGGAACCCCGGCGTTCCCCCACGCCGCAACCTACCCGCGCTTCACCGAGGCTGGAGTAGCCCATCGGGTGTCGCCCGGGACGGTGGTCTACAACGACCGGAAGAGCCTCAAGCAGCTTCCCGCGCGCGCGGGTTACTTGCCCGCGGCGCTGGTGCTGGGACGGGTGGTGAGCCACCCGGGCCCGTCGCGCTTCTGCCTCGACACCGGCCACAAGTCCATCTCCGCCGATGCCGGCGACCCGACCTGCGAGGTTCTCGGCCATCCCGAGTTCACCCCGCGCCATCCCAGCGAGGAGCATTTGCCGGTGGACGTGCCGCCGGGCACGCCTCTCCCCCGTCGCGGCGAAACCCTCTGGCTCCTGCCCAGTCACGTCTGTCCCACGGTCAACAACTTCGATCACGCGGTCATCGTGAAGGATCGGGCCGTCCAAGGCCTCGAATCGGTCACCGCCCGCGGACGGCACGCGCCGATGGGCTGAGCTGCCGCCGATCGGTTGACCCTGTCGATGCGAGCCGCCGAAGGCGGCGAAGCAATCTCCCACCTGGAGCTACCATGCCCAAACATCGGATTGTCTTGGCGCTTGCGCTGTTCGCCTGCACCGTCCTCGGATGGCAGGTCCTGGGTGCCGACCGGATCGGCCGCCACTCTTTCGGGGCACGCGAAGCGGCCCGGCTCCGCCGGCATTTCGCGGTCGTCGAGCGCGAGCTGCTCGGCCGTGATGTGTCGAGCCTCAGCCCCACCCAGCGCGCCGCGCGGGCCGAGCAGGTGAGGCTCCTCCGGCGTTATGCGGCAGAAGGCAACTTCCCCCGCAACGATTACCTGCCCGGCCGGGTCCCGTTCTTCCGCGACAGCCGCGGGAATCTCTGCGCCATGGCCTTCCTCATCGCCGCCTCCGGACGTGGCGACCTGGTGGACCGTGTCGCCCGGACCCGCAACAATGCCTACGTCCCCGCGCTCGCCGACGAGCCGGGGCTCGCGGCGTGGCTTGACCGGCATGGCTTGACGATCGCGGAAGCGGCGCGCATCCAGCCCACCTACGGACCCTATCCGGACCCCTACGATGACCCGAGCACAGGCTACGTCGTCGCGTCCGTCGCCGTGGGCGGGCTCTCGGCGGTGTCCATGCTGTGGAACGCGCGGTCGATGGACCGGCTGGCCGGGCATCGCACCCGCGCGCTTGTCGGGCTGGGCGCGGGCGCGACCAATCTCGCCCTGGGCCTGGCCTACGTCGGCAAGGATGGCGGCGCCCAGCAGGCGCTCGGAGTCGTGAATCTCGCCGTCGGGGCGGGCGCGATGATCCTGGGCGCGCGGGCCTTGTCGGCCAAGCCACGGGCCGAGATCGCCAGCTCGGCCCGCCTCCGCCTGGTGCCGATCGTGTCCGCAGGAGCCTCCCCGCGCGTCGGATTCGCCGGGCACCTGCGGATTTGAGTCGCCCGCCGGCAGCTTGATCCCGGCTTGACCCCCCGCAAGGACCTTCCGCTCATCACTCGAGCGGAAGGTCCTATGCGTTCCCGGCAGCTCCTGTCTCCTACCGTCCTCCTCTTGGCGACTTCCGCCTGCATGATGCAGCAGATGGGGCCCGGCCCCCATCCCGCGCCGGTGGTCCTTCGGGTCATCGCGGCCGACAGCTCCTCTCGGGTCGCCAGCCTGGTCCTGGCCGACGCAGACTCCCTCGTGCTGTACGACCTCAAGGCCAAGACGCGCTTCGTGATGCGGGAGGAGCCGGGGGTGCGGCTCGAGCTCTATCGTGGGCAGGGGGAAACCGGAAAGGCCGCCCCGAGGGAGCCGGTAAGGGAGCGCTGTTGGGGGCCGGACTCGGCGCGCTGGCGGGCGGCATCTTGGGGGTGATTGCCGGATCCGATTCGTGGTGGGGCGACATCGACGTGGGCGGCATGATCGTGGCCGGAGCGCTGGCCGGCGCCATGGACGGCGCCTCCACCGGAGCTATCGGAGGCGCCGCGCAGGGCAAAGCGATTTGGGAGCGGATCACCCTGCGGCAGCTCCGTCAGGAGCTCTGCCATTGCGCCGAGCCAGCCGGACCATGAAGTGGTACGTAGCATTTGAAAGCAATTGGTACTGTCCGCGGAACCACTGGCGTTCTACATTCTTCGCCCCGAGTCGCGGTGAGCGTCAAGTTCCCTTCGTGGGTCGTGGTCATCCAAATCCCCCTCATCCTGCCCAGCCCGGCGTCGAGAGTATGTGAACCGGGCGCTCGGGGCGCTCGGCATGGCCGGTGTCGCCCTGATCCTGGCGGGAGACAGGTCATTGCGAGCCGCCTCCGGCGGCGAAGCAATCTCGGGCCATGTCGATTCAGCCACCCCTGGTTCGACGAGTAAGGAGAGCCCGGGTCGAGCCGGCCGGTACCTCCAGCCCCGAATCCGCTTTCACGAAGGAGCAACGAGCCGTGGCAACCACAAATACCGAAAGAATCGGCGTAGAGAATGTGAATCACGCTGGGAGCGTCCAGCACCTCGACGCGGACATGTACAATGCAATGCGACGGGCATTCCTGAAGATCCTTCCCAAGGCATCGCCGGGACTGACAGTGGCGGAGATTCAGAGAGGCGTGCTGGCCCATCTACCCGAGCAGCTGTTTCCGGGAGGAGCCAAGGCGGGCTGGTGGACGAAGGCGGTTCAGCTCGATCTGGAGGCGAAAGGTATCGTTGCGCGCGAGAAGACAACGCCCATCCGCCTGCACATGGCATTTCGCTCAACGAAACGGAGGACTCATCGTGCTTGCCGTAAACTATCCGGCCGTCGTCGTGGCGGCTGTTGTGGCGTTCGGGGTCGGCGCGGTGTGGAATGGCCCCTTGCTGTTCGGCAACGCGCGACAGATGCTGCTCGGCATCAGGCCGGATGCCGTGGCCGATACGAGAGTTCCGGCAGGGAAAATCCTTGGCGAGGTCTTGCGGTGCCTCGTTGTCGCTTATGTGCTCGCGCGCTTTGTCGTGCTACTGGGGGTCAACGAATGGACGGATGCCCTGCAGCTTGGAGTCTGGCTGTGGATCGGTTTCCAAGCCGCACTTCTCGCGGGCGCGGTCATCTGGGAGAACATGCCCTGGAAGCTCTACGCGATCCACGCCGGTGACGCGCTCGTAAAGGTACTGCTCATGGCCGTCCTACTCGGCGTGTGGCGCTAGACAAGCCGAAATCCGAGGGGGGCCGGGGATCCAAGCCGGCCCGATTGCGGAGGACTTGACGGTCGTCCTGCCCCGAAGTACATTACCGTATGGTTATGATACTAAAGGGTTATGAACGGCTGACCCCAGATCACCTCGACGCGACCTTCGCGGCACTCGCCGATCCCACCCGGCGGGCCATTCTCACCCGGCTCGCCTCCGGTGAAGCCTCGGTCACCGAGCTGGCCGAGCCGTTCGCGATGACCCAGCCGGCCGTTTCCAAGCACCTCAAGGTGCTGGAACGCGCCGGCCTGGTGTCGCGCGGCAGAGACGCGCAGCGGCGGCCCCGCCGGCTCGAGCCCAGGCCGCTCGCCGAAGCCACCGAGTGGCTGGAGCGGTACCGCAAGAACTGGGAGGGGAACTTCCAGCGCCTCGACGCACTGCTCGACGAGCTCAAATCTGTTCAGAAGAAATCCCCCCACCCCAAGCGATAGAGGGATGCCCCGATGACGAACCCCGGAAGCCTGAAGGTGACGACCCCTTCCGACCGCGAAATCGTGATGACCCGCGGCTTCGACGCCCCCCGTACCCTGGTGTGGGAGGCGCTGACCACCCCGGCGCTCATCCGGCGCTGGCTGTCGGGAATGCCCGGCTGGACCATGACGAGGTGCGAGATGGATCTCCGGGTCGGGGGCGCCTATCGCTACGAGTGGCGCAAGGACGACGGCAACGTGATGGGAATGGGCGGGGTGATTCGCGAGGTCGTGGCGCCGGAGCGAATGACCGTCACGGAGGAGTTCGACCAGTCCTGGTATCCCGGTGAAGCGCTGGTCTCCCAGGTGCTGACCGAGCAGGGAGGCAAGACCACCATCACGATGACGCTCCGCTACGAGTCGAAGGAGGCCCGCGACATGGTGGTCAAGTCGGGCGCGAGCAGCGGGATGGAGATGGGCTACGCCAGGCTCGCCGAGCTCCTCGCGGCGACCCAGGCCGGCAAACGGTAACCCGACACTCAACGCGTACCCGAGGAGCATCCCGTGGAGAAGATCACCCCGTTCCTGTGGTTCGACGGCAATGCCGAAGAGGCGACCGACTTCTACCTCTCCGTGTTCAAGAATTCCAAACGGCTGAGCGTGATGCCCGGTCCAGGCGGGAAGGCCATGGGGACCACCTTCGAGATCGAGGGACAGAAGTTCCACACCCTGAACGGCGGCCCGCAATACAAGTTTACTCCGGCCATCTCGCTGTTCGTGAACTGCGAGACCCAGCAGGAAGTGGACGAGCTGTGGGGCAAGCTCACGTCGGGAGGCGGTAAAGAAGATCGCTGCGGATGGTTAACGGACAAGTATGGGTTGTCGTGGCAGATCATCCCCAGCGCGCTGGGCCGTTTGCTGGGCGACAAGGACCGGGTCAAGGCCGGCCGGGTGCTCCAGGCCATGCTGCAAATGACCAAGATCGACATCGCGGGCCTGCAGCGGGCCTACGATCAGGCATGAAGAACACCGCTGAACCGGTCGAGGTCGCGCTCACCTGGCTCAAGCGCACCGGTACCAAGAAGGTCAGAGACGGGATGGCACGGTACGCCATCCCCTCGGACAAGGCGTTCGGCGTATCGGTGAGCAACATCCAGAAGCTGGCGAAGCAGCTCGGGCGCAGCCACGAGCTCGCCCTCGCACTCTGGGACACCGCCTGGTACGAGGCCCGCATGCTGACCGCGTATGTGGACGAGCCGGCGCGGGTCACGCCGGCGCAGATGGACCGCTGGGCCAGGGATTTCGACAACTGGGCCATCTGCGATACCTTGTGCTTCGCGCTCTGGGACCGCACCCCCCACGCCTGGGCCAAGGTCACCCAGTGGAGTGACCAGCGCGGCGAGTACGTCAAGCGCGCCGCCTTTGCGCTGCTGTGGGGTCTCACCGTGCATGACAAGCTCGCCGGCGAAAAGCCGTTCGCGCACGGACTGCGCCTGATCGAGCGCGCGGCCACCGACGAACGGCACTTCGTCCAGAAGGCCGTGAACATGGCGCTCCGCGCGGTCGGCGGACGCAGCCCGGCGCTCAACGCCGGTGCGGTGGCGGTGGCCCGGCGGCTGGCGAATTCAGCGGATGCCGCACCGCGGTGGATTGGGAAGGACGCGCTCCGGAAGCTCACCAGCCCCTCGGTCGTTCGCCGACTCGCGCGGCGTGTCGATCCGGCCGGCCCCCGCTCGTCGCGTATATAGAACCAGCTACAGCCACAGGAGAATTGCTCCATGTTCGATTTCCGTTACGCCCTTCGAAGTCTTTCCCGCGCAAGGGGTTTCACCGCCGCGGTGGTCCTGACCTTGGGCCTGGGGATCGGTGCGAATACCGCCATCTTCAGCGTCGTCCGGGGTGTGCTGCTCAAGCCCCTGCCCCACCGGGAGGGCGGCCGCCTGATGTACCTGCGCCAGTCCGTCAAGGGCCCCGGAGGAGACGACATCGCCTTCTCGGTTCCCGAGATCGACGACTTCCGGAATGCCTCCAAGACCCTGGGCGGCATCGCCGAGTACTCCCCGGTGACCTTCACGATGGTCGAAGAGGGGGAGGCCGTGCGCATCGATGTCGGCCTGGTCACCGGGAACTACTTCTCGGTAATGGGCCTCTCGCCGGTGCTGGGCCGCGCCTTCGACAAGGGTGACGACGGCCCCGGGGCGGCCCCAGTGATGATGCTGACCTACGACTACTGGCAGAAACGGTTCGGCGGCGATCCCGCAATCGTCGGCAGGTCGCTTCACATCGGCGGCAAGGCGGTGCCGGTGGTCGGCGTGTTACAGGCGGCGCCCGCGTTTCCGCAGCCCATGGACGCGCTGATGAACATGGTGAACAGCGAGCACCACATCTCCGCGACGATGGTGACGGAGCGGACCCACCGGATGACCCAGATGATCGCGCGGCTGGCGCCTGCCGCGACGGTCGCCCAGGCCCGGGGCGAAGTGGCGGACATCACCCGGAAGGTCCACGCCGACCATCCCGAGGCCTACGACGCCGGCTCGGGCTACCAGGTCACCCTCACCCCATTCCAGGAAGTCCTCGGCCAGAAGGCCAGGCTCACCCTCTGGCTCCTCATGGGCGCGGCGGCCTTCGTCCTGATCATCGCCTGCGCCAACGTCACCAACCTCACCCTGATGCGCGGGGTGCGCCGGGAGCACGAGCTGGTGGTGCGCGCCGCGCTGGGCGCCGGTACCCAGCGGCTGCGCCGCCTGCTGCTGGCGGAGAACCTGGTGCTCGCGCTGCTGGGCGGCGGGTTAGGATTGTTCATCGCCTTCGGTGGCGTCGGAATGCTCGCGGCATTCGCCGGACGGATGAGCCCGCGCGCCGGAGAAATCCGGGTCGACGGCGTCGTGCTGGGCTTTACGCTGCTGCTCACCCTGGTCGTGGCCCTGCTGCTCTCCTACGCGCCCCGGCTCACCAGGGAGACTGCCCTGGGGGCCACCCTGGCGATGGGCGGCAAGCGGACCACCAGCGGTGGCCGGCGCCAGCGACTGCAGCAGACCCTGGTGGTGGCCCAGATTGCGGTGTCGGTGGTGCTCCTGACCGGCGCGGGTCTGCTCACCCGGACCATGCAGCGGCTCAGCGTGGTGGACGATGGCCTCACCGGCGGCCAACTCCTGACGATGCAGATTCCGCCCGATTACACCCAGCCCCAGACCGCTTCGGTCGCGCGCTATGAACGGATCCAGAGCCAGGTCGCGGCGATCCCGGGCGTGAAGGAGGTGGGCCTCGGCTCGACCGTCCCGCTCCGCTCCGAGCAATTCGCGCTCGACATCAAGGCCGAAGGCCGGACCCTCGCTCCCGGCGAAGCCCAACCGCACGCCGAAGGGCGCACCGCGGCGCCTGACTATTTCCGGATCTCCGGCATTCCCCTGCTCAAGGGCCGGGAATTCCTGAGCACCGACCGGAAAGGCAGCGAGCTCGTCGTCATCC
>JAXIPC010000219.1:0-2430 GCA_045403135.1 Gemmatimonadales bacterium
GCACGTGGTTCTTCACCGTGGCGACCTCGATGCCGAGCGCGGCCGCGATCTCCTTGTTGGAGCGACCCAGCTCGAGCTGTTTCACGATCTCCATTTCCCGGCCGGTCAGCCCGTGGCCCGCGAGCGGGGCGGTGCGCCGGACCGAGTGCCGGAGCAGGAATGCGGACACTGTGGCGGACCCCACGAACTCCCCCCGCACGATTTGCCTGACGCTGTCGATCAGGACCTCGCGGCTGGCGTCGCGGGGGATGAAGCCGTGGACGCCGGCATCCCAGCAGACAGCGACCTCGGGCTCGGTCTCCTGCACTCCGTACGCGAGCACTCGCATACGGGGCCGTTCGGCGACGATCTCGCAGACCGCGCGCAGGCTGTCGGGCATACTGCGATCGAGCACCAGCGCATCGGGAGACAGGCGGCGGGCGAGCGACAAGGCGGTCACGCGATCGGCCGCGGCGCCGACCACGGTCAGATCAGGCACCGATGCGAGATCGTGTGCGAGCCATTCGCGAACCAGGCGAAGGTCAGCGGCCACCAGGACACTGGTCTGCATAGCGCATCTGCCCGGATCCGTCCATCCGCGGGTGCGGAAGCCGGTCGGGCGGCTGGTGTGATCGTTCGGATGAACCTGATCAGCAATATTGCCAACGGTTGAGATTACGCAACGTGACAAAGAATTGATCAGCTGCATCGGGCTGAGCCCTATAGGTAGTTGTAGGAGTGGGAGGTTCCTAGACCGTCCAGCCACCCGCATATGCCTTGATGGAGCCACCGTGCCGACCACGCCGATGCCTGAAATCACTGCCCGTCTCACGACCGCTTTCGCCGAGCGCTACCGGATCGAACGACGCCTCGGTGAAGGGGGCATGGCCACGGTGTACCTTACCCACGACGTGCGCCATAACCGAAAGGTCGCCCTCAAGGTTCCGGCAGATTCGTTGTTCCTCGTGATGGAACCGGCACCCGGCCGCCAGGTGACTCGGCCAGTCGTGGCGGTGCTGAACTTCGACCGGGAGCTCGAAGCCCGGTTTGGGCGGAAGCGGTGAGGGCATTCAACGTTGCCAACCGCACCAGTCCAACCCCGAATGCCCCAGGGGCGGTCGTTACACCACAGACGTCCCCGGCACCGCTTCGCAATGGGTCACGGTCGAATAGTCAGCCCGGCAAAGAGCTGGAGCACCGCCTCCGAATCCACCCGCGACACCGTGACCGCCAAGGGCGCGAAGTCCGTTGCATCGAACTTCGGAAAAATGTGGACCCCAATGCCGAGGAGGGGACTCACTCGCCCGGCGCCCCGGGACCGGTACTGGACATAGATCGGCACCGAGTAGTGCCAGAAGCCCGCGGCGTCGCCGCCGAACCGGTGCAGGGCAAAGCCGACCCCGAAATCGATCGGGATCTTCTGGACCGGAAACTCCACCGCGGGCTGCACGGAGATCATGGTGATGTTGGCATCGGCAGGCGTCACCTCCCCGCTCTCGCTGATGGATGTCCGATACACCCCGCTCAAGCGAAGGCGGATCCCGGCCTCGCCGGGGACGGTGTAGGAGGCCGTCAGCCCGGCACCCACGAAGCGGGGGCCGCTCAGCTTGTGCAGCCAGTCGAGAAATCCTCCCAGATCCTGCGCCGCCAGTCTCTCGGCGCTACCGAAGACCAGCAGCCCCACGAGCACGCTCTGGATCAGCCGTTTCATAAATCCTCCGGGTTATGGCGACATCCGGGAGGCGCCGGGACGGGTCACCGTCCCGGACCGCGCCCGGCGAACGCTTCCGCGTCTTCGAAGATGTAGCCGACGGTCTGCAGCCGCTGCAGGTCCGGACCGGCTCCGACCTGGTAGGTCTCGGTGAGGCCCCGCTCCGCGTTGTAGAGAACCTGGTCCGGGCCACGTTCCATCAGGATGTAGACCCGCTCGCCCCCCAGCAATGCCCGGGGGTGCTCGTTGTCCCAGAGCAGCCGCCACGGCATCGTCAGCATGAGCACCAGGATCAGGATCCACGCGCCGGCGCTCCATTTCGCCAGCCGGAACCGTCCCGCCCCCGCGGAAGGAGCCTCCCGGTCCCGGAACAGCCGGCGCCAGGCGAAGGCCAGGACGGTGATCAGCACCGTGAGGGCGAAGGTATAGGCGTGGTGCATGGGCCGGAAGGCCGGCGACAGCGGCTCCGTGGCGCTGGACGACAGGGAAGTAAGCAGCGGCCAGAACCGGCTGAGGACGGCGATCGATACGACCAGGGCAACAATGAGAAACAACTCGGCCACCGCTACAGGGCTCGCCCGGGTCCAGAGCCGGCGTGAGACGTCGGCAGTCCGCCGGCTCAAAGAGTCGAGCCGGAGCCGTGCGCCGGGCCACCGGCGCACCCCGCCCAACAGCAACCGGATGAGATACTCCAGCACCACGTGGGCCCCCAGCACCGCGAACGCGTTAGTGACCGCCGG
>JAXIPC010000130.1:0-3775 GCA_045403135.1 Gemmatimonadales bacterium
TGCTGGTTTCTTCTGCCCTCGCGATGATGCTCTCCGCCTGCGGCGCGCGAGGCGAGCCCGCGCCGGGTGCGGTACCCGAGGTGGAGCAAGCCCCGCCGGCGGTAGCGGATTCGCTGGTGCTGACTCTGGCCGGCGGCGCCACGGTGTGGCTCGCGGAAGGACGCCGCGCGGCGGATTCGGCCGGCGCGCCCTGCTTCGAGCGTAGCGTCGAGGTCCGGCGGGACAGCGTGCGGCTCAAGGTGCCGCTGCTCTTCACCGGCTCGCTGCCCACCCGCGTGGACGACAGCACGTTCCGGGCGGAGCTGTTCCGCGATTGCCGGTCCGAATCCGCGTACCTGATCAACATCAAGGACGGCATGCCGCACAAGATCACGCCATGAAAGCTCACGGGATGACCGTCCACTCCGTCGTTCTGGGAATCGCCGGCTTGCTTCTCCCGAGCTCGGCATCCGCACAAACCATCACCGTCAGCGCGGCGCGGTGGTTCAAGTCGCCCTACGTGATGGAGTATCGCCTCGGCGTGGGCGGATTCGGACGCGGCGCGATTCGGCTGGTCTACCACGCCCAGTACCTCAAGCAGTCCGACACCAGCAAGGCGCACTGGTACGGTGCCGGGGCGGATCTGATCGTGCGCGCTACCGCGCCGGCGCAGCCCTATATCATCGCCGGCGCAGCGGTAGGCGCCGGACGCGGGCCGACCGGGGGTGGGGAGGAGCCCGGCATCGCCGCCTGGGGCGGGGTCGGAGCGGAGCTGGTGACGTTCGCCGGCCTCGGACTGCAGGCGGAGGCTCTCTATGGCTGGCGGAGCAAGGTGCAGCTTTCGGGCTTCTCGCTGGGACTCCGGTTGGGCACCCGGTTCGGGCGCGACGTGCCGGTTTCTCCCCCGGCGGGCACGCTGATTCCATCGGCCAACCCTTCCGATGAAGAGGCGATCCGCCTGGCTACTGCCGCGCGCCGGTCTGACGCTCCCGCCGCCGAGATCGTGGCCACCGCGCTCTCGGTGATGGGAACGCCGTACCGGTGGGGAGGGAGCGACACCACCGGCTTCGATTGCTCCGGCCTGATCCGCTACGCCTACGGCCAACACGGGATCACACTGCCCAGAATCAGCACCGACCAGGCCCGCACTGGGAGCGAGGTCGGGCGGGCACGGGAGCAGCTATTGCCGGGGGACATTCTCACCTTTGCCGGCGAACCGGGCGGTGCGGTCGCGCACGTGGGGCTGTACCTGGGCGACGGGCGCTTCATCCACAGCGCCACCGGCGGGGTACAGATCAGCCAGCTCAGCGCTTCGGATCCGGTCGGGAAATGGTGGTACGAGCGGTGGGTGGGGGCGAGGAGGCTGTTGTAAGAGGCGACGAGGCTAAGCGGCTAGGAGGCTAGGAAAGAGCTGTTTCCTAGTTCCCTCCCCGATGGGGATGGAGGTCAAGAAACGGGGGACGAAGCGCTGGTTTTCTCGCTTGCCGATTGGTGAATCTCTCCGCGGGCTCGGGAGGTGGAATCCCCTTCGGGGCCTGCAGTGCGCATTCATTTCCGGTGGTCATAGTTCGTTCGAGTGCTTACTGACGCCCCCTCAGGGGACCCACCTCCCTGCGCCCGCTAGCGGCCTGCCTGGCATTCGGCGGGTGAAGGGGTGGGCGTCGCGTGCAGGCGCATGAGCAGCGCCGTCGGAAAGTAGCGCACGGTATTAGCGTGAGAGAAGCGCTGGACCAGCGCCCAAACGCGATGCCCACCCCGAGCCCGCGGAGAAACCAGCCGCTAGTGGTCGCCGCCGGGGTGCTTGTGGCCTTTCTGGCCCATCTCGTTGAGGTACGCCAGGTCGTCCTGGAGCGTCTCGTCGGACAAGTCCAGCGCGGGCCACTTGCTGTAGTCGTCCGGCACGTAGAGTCCCACCATGTGGGCCATCGCGCCGTTCTTGATCGCGGCGCCGCTCGTGTTCTCGTAGACGCCCACCACCCGGTACTTGCGGCCGGCGCGGAGCCGGAGTCCGGCGCCGGAGACGCCGAAGAGCCGCCGCTCCATGCTGAGCACCTTCCCGTCGGGCTTGCGCTTGGCGTTGACGGTGGTCAGCACCTTGCCGGACTCCACGTCTTCCAACCGGACCGCCACACCGTAGTCGTGCATGTGGCCGCTCACGCCCAGGATGCGGCCGCCCACCGTGGGGGTGAATTCCCAGGCCTTTTCGCTCCGGCCGGCGGGGATGTCGAACTCGTTCCCCTTACCGACGGTCAGATTCACATCCATGTAAATTGGAAGCGCCGAGAGCGGGCGGGGGTTCAGGTTGGTGGGGCTGTAGGAGAGCTTGAGCACGATCTGGGCGCCCTCCACGTCTTTCCCGCTCTCGTTGGCCCAGGCCAGGTACATCCCCATCTTGTTGCCGGCCCTGACGGGCACGCCCAGGGACTTGGGAATGCTGGCGTCCTCGGTTTCCGAGCCGATGCCGAAGATCCGCTCGTACATCGGGTAGAAGAGCTGACGCCGGTCGAAATTGATGGCGATCAGGTGGTGCACCATCTTCCGGTCCACGGCCGCGCCCTTCGCGTCCACGATTTCGATGGCAAAGCCGCGGAAGGAGCCGTCCACCGGCCACTCGAACCGGATGAGCGGCGTGTTATGGTCCTCCATCATCCCCATCTCTTCGTGCTTCATGCCGGGCGGCATGGCCTTGACCGAGAAGGGGCCGGCGGTGACGATCACCTGGTGCCGGGCGGCATCGTGGCGTACCAGGGCCGCCGGCATGCTGTCGATCGGTGCCAGAACCAGAGCGGATAGCATCACAGCGGACAGCATGGAGGCTCCCAGCGTATCGTGAATCATCGGGTCGAATTCCCGCCATGAAAATAAGGCCCCGCCGAGGGCTCTCCAAGGCGGCCGGCGCTTGCCTGCTGGCCTTGGTGGCCGTGCCCCTCGCGGCCCAGGGCCGCCGCTCCCTCTTGCTCCCTAACGATGTGCCCACCTTCGAGTTCCCGCTGGCCTCGGCGCGCACCAGCGCCATGGTGGGGCGAGTGTTTCACGCGGGCCGGGGCGAGTCGAGGTTCGGGTCCGAATGGGAGGCCGAGGCGGGGATCGGGGAGATGTGGCCCCTGTTTGCGCTGCACCGGGGCAAGGTCCCCCTCAACCTCCACATGGGCGGCCAGGTCTACGGTCGTTTTTCTCTGGGTGACGCGGCCTCCGCCCTCATCAGCAACGACTGGCACGTCAATTTTGTGCTCACCGCCGACGTTGCCCGCTGGCGGCTGGCCGCCGAAGCGTACCACGAGAGCAGCCATCTGGGTGACGAGTACCGGGACCGCTATCCGGGGCCGCGGGTCAACTGGTCCCGCGAGATCGTGGGTCTCTGGGCGAGCTACCGGACCGGGCTGGTGAAGCTGCATGCCAATGCGTCCTACGCCCCGATCGATGCCGCGGATCTGGAGCGGGGGGCCCTGGCCCTCGCGGCCGACTACCTGGGAAAGCGGGGCGGGGTCCTGGGCGGCTCGGCGCAGACGGTGCTGGCCGTGCACGCCGATGCCCAGGAGTACACCGATTGGCGGGTGACCTGGTCGGGCCGGGCGGGGGTCCGGTTTGCCGATCCGGTGGGGCGACGGGGGTTTGCGCTGCTCTTGTCCATCTACGACGGATATTCCAACCAGCGCCAGTTTTTCAACCGGAAATCGAAGTACGTGGGGGTGGAGGTGAGGTTCGATCTCTGACGCTACGACGCGACGCTAAGACGCTACGACGCTATGACGCTAAGAGGCTCCCTGGAGGGGCTGTTTCCTAGCGTCTTAGCGTC
>JAXIPC010000029.1:0-3317 GCA_045403135.1 Gemmatimonadales bacterium
CGGGGGTTCGGTATTGCGCCGATTGACCCACGGCCGGCCCCGCGGCGGCGGCGAAACCTGCGAACAAGACATTGACCAGCGTTCTCCGTCGCGCCATCAATCCCCCCTGGCTCATTAGATCCCTAGTTTCCTGGCATTCGACAGATCGGACACGGGCCCATCTCCGGCTGGCGCCCGAATTGGACGGTGACGGGACCCAGCGCCACCACCTTGTTCTCGGTGGTGTCGTTGACCGCGATGACCAGCGTGAGCCTGCCGCCCACGACCCGTCCGCTGAACTGCGCCGGGAGCGAGGGCCCGAGCTGAATCGGGAAGGCCCGCAAAACGTAACTCCCGTCGACGGTGAAGCGACCGTTCGCATCGAGCGGGATGATCCCCAGGATATCCCCGAGTGTGCAACCGATGTGGACGTGAGCGCGGTCATCCAGAACGATGACCCCCGCGTTGTCCCCGCCCCACTCGCCCAGCGCCAGCTGGTCGTCGGATGGGGGAAGCAACGGTCCTTCGACGCATGAAGCCAGCAACAATCCCATCGCGGCGAAGAAAACGCGGGAGGGACGTGCGCAATCGCGAGAAAGGATGCCTGCCATGGTCGGTCCCCCCTGTTGGGTAGTGTCCTATTACTAGGATACCCCCGGTGGGGCCACCGGCGTCACCATGACCCGGTCCGTTTGTCGGTCCGGCCCGACGCAAAAGGTGGTAGCTCCCGTGTCGCGCCAGCCGGACTTCAGATAAAAGGCGATGGCGCGCGGGTTGCGCTCCCAGACCCCCAGCCACAGGGTCTGACCTCCGAGATCGCGCGCGGCCCCGTGCACCGCTTCCATCAGGCACTGCGCCACCCCCTGCCCGTGCCACGGGCGATCTACGTAGAAGCGGTGCAGCTCGACCGGCTCCTCGCCGACGACGTACGCCGGTGGCGGACCCCGGCGAACCTGGGCATAGGCGACCAGGGAGTCCCCGGCCTGAATCAGCACGGTAATACACTTCGGATCGGCCAGCTCCCGCCCCTGCTGCGCCACGCCGTACGCGGAAGCCAGATGGGCCTCCATGTTCTCCGGGCGATTGGCGGGGCCGAACGCCTCGGCAAAAGTCCGGGCCGCGAACTCAGCCAGAGCCGGCGCGTCGGCCGCCTCGCCACGCCGGACTACCGGAGCAACCGCTCTCTCACATTCGCTCATCCGCCGTGGGACCGTAGATCGAGGGGATGGGCACGTCGAGTAGCCGCAGGTACACCGTGAGCTGTCCCCGGTGGTGACAGAGGTGGCTGATATGCGTCCTGACGACCGTTCCGCGCGGCGCCGTCCACACGACTCGATCGCCCATCTTGAGCGACCATTGCACCGCGTAATCGGCATCCTTCGACGCCGCGATCGCCTCGCGCGCCGCACGGACGTTCTTGTCGAATGCGGCCACCAGCGTCTCGGTGGTTTCGAAGGAGTACTTCCCCCCGGCCGCAAGGTTGAGCTCGGTCTGGCGAATGGTGTTGGTGATCCAGCCCGGCATCCAAGAGACCAGCTGGGCCAGGTGGCCCAGGGCGAACGATTTCGGATGCGGTTTCCATTCCACTTTGTCGCTCGGAACCCGCTCGAGCAGCCGCCGGGTCGTCGCCATTTCCTGATCGAATTCCGGGAGCAGCGTTTCGGAGATACCCATGGGCGTGCCCCGGTCAGCGCGGCGCGTTGGCCAGCTCGCCCACTGCGCCGGCCAGCGTGTGGACCTTGGCCTGGTCGGCCGCTCCCGGTGCGTCACCATGAAGCTGGGTGGCCAGCTGCGTCAGCGCATCCCGCCGCGGCTGCCCGGAAAGCTTTTCGGCGCGGGCCAGCTCGCTCCGCGCCGCGGAAATCTTGGCAGCCGCGAAGCCGTTCGACCGGGTGAGCTGGTCCAGGTAGGCGCGCGCCAGCGGGAAGCTCGGCGGCCAGACCAGCTTCGGCTGTTCCTGCGCATTCAGGTAGTCGAGATGGACCGTCTTGGCAGCGACGATTTCATTCTGCGAGAGGAACCCGCTGGGCATCAGCTCGAAGATGTCGAGCCCGCGGGCGATCTCGGAACTCACGATGACGCCGTTGTACCAGTACACCGACCAGGAGCCCGCGCTCACCAGCCGGGCCGAGTCCAACGGGCCCCGGTCGTGGAAGGCGATCTCAAACGGCTTCGCTGGATCGGTCCAGTCGAATACCGAGATGCCGCCCTGATACCAGCCCTGCACCATCACCTCGCGGCCGGGGATCGGAATCAGCGAGCCGTTGTGCGCCACGCAGTTCTCCTGTGACGTTTGCGCCGCCGGCATCTTGTAGTAGCTCTTGAACGCCATTCTGCTGTTGACGATGGTGAAGAGGGCATTTGCGCCCCACTCGTACTTATCGGTCGCGCGGCAGCGCGGCGCGGATCCGCCGCCCCACTCGTCGGTGAAGAGGACCTTGGAACCGTCGTTGCTGAACGTCGCCGAGTGCCAGAAGGAGAAGTTCGAGTCAGCCGCGGCATCGATGCGCCGCGGGTTGGCCACATCCTTGATGTCGAGGAGCAGGCCGTAGCCGCCGCAGGCGCCGCCGGCCAGCCCGATCGCGGGATAGACGGTAATGTCGTGGCACTGGGTAGGGCCGGTGCGGGCCCGGCCGCCGCCACCTGCTCCGAACCTGCCGGGCTGGTTCACGTTAAAGACAAAGGTTCGCCCGTCCACGACGATCCGGGCGACCGTGTCCCCCCGCTGCCGCGCGGAGGCAATCGCAGAGTCGCCGATGGCGCGGGTTCGAAGCTGAGCCGAGTCCACCGGATCCGCGTGCCGCGGCGGCGCGGCCAGATCCTGGAAGATCCGCGGCGAGCTCACGATCGCCGCCTGCTCCGGATTGGCGAGCGGCACCTTGATCACCTCGATCCGGAACAGCGCGCTGTTCGGATCCTGGTCCGGGGCCATCGCGGAGCAGCCGGCAAGCTCGCTGGGGGAGCGCACCCCGGCCGAACCCGATACGTAGATGTAGACGTTCGCCTTGTCCTTCGGGTCAGTTACCACCGTGTGGGTATGGGAGCCCCGGCAGGTCTGCACGTTGGCGATGTACTTCGGATTGGTGATGTCGGTGGCATCGAAGACACGAATGCCCCGCACCCGCTCGTGACTCACCGTGTCCTGCACTCCCTGGGGCCCGCAATCCAGCCGGCCACTCTGTCCTTCGCTGGAAACGAAGAGCAGCTTGCCGTACACCGAGACGTCGCTCTGCGAGGCGGGACAGAGAAATGCCTTCTTGAGGGTCGGCCGGCTCGGATTCGAGATGTCCCAGACCTGGAAGCCGTTGTAGTTGCCTTGGAACGCCAGGTTGTCCCTG
>JAXIPC010000008.1:0-4249 GCA_045403135.1 Gemmatimonadales bacterium
GTGCATGGCGAATGGCTTCTTCCACCACCCGCTCGACCGCGATGCGGTCTCTGAAGCGGACCTCGAGCTTGGCCGGATGGACATTGACATCGACCTCCGCGGGATCCACCTCCAGCCGGAGCAGCATGCTGGGACGATCGCCGGGGTGGATGGCCGAGCGGTAGCCGGCTTCGCCGGCGCGCACCAGAAACGAATCGCGGAAGGGCCGGCCGTTGACAAAGAGCTGCGCCCGGCGTCCGGTGGGCGCGGCGTCACCCGGCCGCTGGGCAAAGCCCACCACCCGGAGCGGGCCCGAGGCGTAGGCCACCGGAATGAGGGTGCCGGCCAGATGCTGGCCCCAGACCCCGGCCAGACGGGTGGCGTCGTCCTGGCCCGGCGGAACGTGGAGTCGGGTGTCGCCGTCCACCACCAGCTCGAAGCCCACCGTCGCGTGGGCGAGCGCGAGCGTGGCCAGCACCTCGGAGGCGGCGCGGGTTTCGCTGGGCACCGAGCGCAGAAATTTCCGGCGCGCCGGGGTGTTGAAGAAGAGGGCTCGCACCGTCACCGTGGTGCCGCGCTGGCGAACCGCCGGCGCCACGTCCTCGACGCGCCCTCCGGTCACGGTGATTTCGCTGGCGTCGCCGCCATCGGAGGTGAGCAGGGTGAATCGGGACACCGACGCGATGGCGGGCAGTGCCTCGCCGCGGAAGCCCAAGGTGCGCACCCCGACGAGGTCGGCCGCGCTCACGATCTTGCTGGTGGCGTGGCGGTCGAGTGAGAGCACGGCATCGTCGCGACTCATGCCGGAGCCGTCGTCGCTCACCACAAGCATGGTCTTGCCGCCCTGCTCCAGCTCCACCCGCACGTGCGCGGCGCCGGCGTCGATGGCGTTCTCGACCAGTTCCTTCACCACCGACGCGGGGCGCTCGACGACCTCGCCGGCCGCGATCTGATTCGCGACGGCGTCCGGTAGTATGGCAATGCGGCGCGTGGCGGTGGGAACCATCGCCTCAATCTAACGCGGGGATCGGTGCGAGGATGTCGGAGGGAACCCAGCCCAGCGCACCGTCGCCCGTCTCGACCAGCCACCACGCGCCGAGCCTCCGGGACAGATGCACCACATTGAAAGCCGGCACGGTCCCGCGCTCGGGAGCGAGGCCGTGGGGCGAGGTGCGCAGGCTCGACCCCCCGACCAGCACCGCGCGCGGCTCCGAGCGCTGCCGGGAGAGCAGCACCCCCGCCGTCGCGGCGCCGGCCGAGAGCGCCAGCACCGCAATCCAGATTGCCCTGCGGCGGCCGGCCACGAGGAACAACAGGGCGGCAAGCCAGAAGAGAATCAGGCTCACCCCGAGCAGCTCTTCGGCGGTGACCGGCCAGCGGGTTCCCGCGCGACGGAGCTGCTCGTGCTCGCGCGCGAGGCTGTTCCAGAGTCCTTCGACATGGCGGCTGCGCGGCGCCAGCTCCCGCGCGGCCAGCACCGCCGCCATCGCGTGGGCATCCCGGCCCGCCATGTATTCCGCCGCGGCCAGATCGTAGAGCCGGACGGCCGGAGGCATCCGTCCCGATTCCTTCCGGAAGGCCAGGGCTGCCGCGGCATACTCGCCGTGGAGGTAGAGATCCACTCCTGATTGGGCCAGGAGGGGCGGGGGCCGGAGCGCGAGTCCGTCCAGCATGAGGAGGAGGAGCGGGGTGGCGCCGACCAGGCGCCGGACACTCCGCGGAATCCGGTCCAGCAGTGCTGCGATCGAGCGAGAGAGCTCGGGGGTGGTGCGTCCGCTCCCGGTCGCGCCGAACCGCTCGGCCTCGAGGCTCGAGTGCAGGGCGATGAGCCGCTCCGCCGCCTCCCGTTCCACGCCGGCGGCGCGCAGCGCCGCCACCAGTGCGCGGGGCGCGGCGGTTCCGGCGTTCCCCGCCAAACCCGCCACCAGCCGCTCCAGCCGCTCGGCGGGGTCGGCGGCCGCACCGGGGGCCCGGGTCCGCCGCGGACGCCCTCGGAGCCATGCGGTGAGCAGCAGGGCCAGCAGTGGCGCCGCGACGAGGCCCGCGACCAGCAGCGGATCGAGCCGGGCCAATCGCTCCGCCGGCGACAGCGCGCGGCCGGTTTCAATCGGGATCGGTGTCGTGCGTTCACGGACCGGCGCGGCTTCCAGCACCGGCACCAGGATTCCCGAAGCGCGCGCCACCCGGTACGCCGGGCCGCTCGGATCGAAATAGGGATACTCGATCGACGGCAACGAGAGACTGCCGGCCGAATCGGGCACCACGGCAAGCCGAAACCGTTTGGTCCCACCGAGCCGCGGACCCATCGTGCGGACCGCCCCTTCGGTTCCCTCTTCGTAAACCCGCGCTTCCGTCGGCCAGGCCACCTTCGGTGACGGCCAGAGCGGCAGGTTGCCCGCGCCGCTCACCAGGATATCGACCTGGAGCACCGCTCCCGCCCGCGCCGAGCTTTGCGCCAGCCGGTAGGCCAGGGAAAGATCGCGAGCCACCGGCCCGTCGAATCCGGTGGGACGCCCCGCAGCAGGCAGCGGCCGCACCATGAGGCTGGTGCCGGCGCTCGCCACGCTCTGCCGCCGGTCTTCTCCGGCGGATGCCCGGCCACCCGGCTGAACCCAGCTGAGCCGGGCCGGTGGAATCGTGAGCGGGCCCGGGTTGAGTGGATAGACGGTCTGAAAGCCCACGAAGAGATCGTAAGTCTCTCCATCGAGCACGCGGCTGGCCACCGCGCCGGGCACCGAGGCGCGCGGTGTGGACCAGACGCCGGGGAGCGCCGGCGGAGAGAGCGAGGGCGGCTGCCGCAGCCGGAGCCGGAGTCCCCGCGGAAGCCAGGCGGCGGTAAGCACGTTGACCTGATCTCCCGCGAAGACTTGCTCTCCCGAGGTCACCACGAACACCGATGGGCCTCCATACCGCGGCGACGGTACCCGCGGAATGAGCGCGAGCATATCGCTCTCCAGCCCGGGCGAGCTGCCCGACGAGGCATTCACCACGGTGACCGACACCACCGGTGAAAACGCGGAGGCGTCCCCCTGTTCCACCCGGATCGCGCCGATTTCCCAGGTGCCGACCTGTTCGGCGCGCAGCTCGAGCTCGAGGGTGAAGGCGCGGGTGGCCTCGCGGGCGATGATCACGTCGGTCCGCTCTCTCCGCTCCACCAGGGCGAGGCCGTCGAACGTGGGCAGCTCCACCCGGAAGGCGGCGGTGGAACGGCCGATGGCCTTGAGGGTAAAAATCACCTGCTCTCCGACGGCCACCCGCTCCCGGTCCACCGTGGCGCTCACGTCGAGCACCGGCGTCTGGGTCAGGAGCAGCGTCAGCGCCGACAGCATCACCAGTCCTTGCTTGCCGCGCTCTGCGCCACTCGGCGGCGGCGCGCCTGATCGGCGCGGACGTCGCGCTCGGTGCGGTCCACCGAGTTCAGGATCTGCTCCGCTTCCGCCTGGGACAGCGTGCCGCTGCCGGTTGGGCTGGGGGTCGGTGGGGCCGCGCGCGGCGGTGTGGGCGGGGGAGTACCGCCACCGCCCCCGCTCGGCGGAGGCGTTGGCTGCTGGACCAGCTCGAGGTTCCACTTGGCTTCGCGGGAGCCCGGCGACAGGAGCAGCGCTTCGCGGAGGTGCTGGGCCGCCTCGTCCTGGAGGGCCACGCGTTTGCCGGTGTCGGCCCGCGACTCGAGCAGCGCCAGCAGCCCCAGGTTGTACAGTGCGCGGAACCGGAGATCGGGATCGAGCGAGCGGGCTGCCTGCGCCAGCCATTGGCGTGCGGAGGCAAACTGCCGCTCCGCCAGCGCGGCAGTACCGGCATTGAAAAGCGCGGTGTCCGGCCCCGGCCGGCCGGCCGCTTCGAGCGAGAACGCCGCCGCCGCCGCCGCCGTATCGCCCCGGCGGAGCAGCCGGTCTCCCGCCGAAGGGCGCTGCGCCAGCGCGGGCCCGGACAGGGTCGCCAGGGCGAGCACTGCCAGCGCGGGTCCTTTCCGCAGCAGCGCCTGAACGCCCACCAGCCCGATCGCTGCGAGCGCGAACCACCAGGATCGCGGGGTGAGGTCGTCGCGTCGCTGCTCCCGAAACGCGCGGCGCTCCAGGCCGGCAAGCACGGCATGCACCGTGCCGGCCTGGTCCGCCGCATCGGCCGGAACCAGGATGCCGCCCGCGGCGTCGCTGACGGAGCGAAGGACGTCGTCGCGCCGGGCGGTGCGCACGATACGGCCCTCGGGGTCGGTCTTGTAGCCGAGCAGCGCGCCGCGCTCATCGCGCAGCGGGATGCGCGACCAGGT
>JAXIPC010000161.1:0-31547 GCA_045403135.1 Gemmatimonadales bacterium
AGAATCAACTGCGGACCCGCTTGCGGAATGCAATTCCCGCGGGCCCGGCCATTCGCCTGTGAGGAGCCCCACCATGTCGCTCGCTCGTTCGTTGCTCGTTGCCCTCGTGCTGGTGCCGGCGGGCCAGCTGACCGCCCAGCGCGCCCGCACACCCGTTGTGGTCCGGGTACCCGATCTGAGCTGGATCGGTCCGGTGGTCGCGGACGCACAGGCGCGCGCAACCACCGCACTTGCGGCAGCGGGTCCCGCCATGGCGCACCTCGGGCCTGCCCTCGCGCAGGCCCGGGCCGGTATGGCCCATGCGCAGGCGGCGCTGGCGCGCACCGACCTGCGCTTGCAGGGCATGCGCAGCTCCGGCCGATTCGACTTCGGGGGCGGGGACTTCGATGACACCCCGCCGATGCCCTGGGCCCAACAGGATCCGGCGGACGGCATCTACAGTAACGCTCGCACCGCACTCAACCGCGGGCGCTACGTGGACGCCGCGCGGCTGTTCGGTGACGTGTACACCAAGTATCCCAAGTCCGCGTACGCCGCCGATTCCTATTACTGGCAGGCATATGCCTTGCGGCGCCGGGGCGGGCAGGAGTCGCTCAAGAAAGCGCTGGACGTGCTGGACCTGCAGAAGGAGAAAGCGCCCAACGCGAGCACCCGGCGGGACGCCGACCAGCTCCGTACCCGGATCTGCGGGGACCTGGCAGCGGCTGGCGATGCCGAATGCGCGGCGGAGATCACCAGCCTTGCCCGCGACGCCGGCACTCCAACGCCCCCCACCCCGGTCGTCGCGCCATCGCCGCCCACGCCGCCGGCGCCGGGCGCTTCATCGGGCCGGCAAGGCCGGAAGGAACGGTGCGACGACGAGGACGAGATGCAGATGGCCGCGCTCAACGCGCTGCTGTCCATGGACGCGGAGCGAGCCGTTCCGATCCTCAAGAAGGTCCTGGCCCGGCGCGATCCCGGCTCGGTCTGCCTGCGCCGCAAGGCCGTCTTCATGATCAGCCAGCACGAGGACGCCAACACCGAGGAGACGCTGCTCAACGCCGCCCGCACCGACCCCGACCAGGAAGTGCGGGAGCAGGCGGTGTGGTGGCTGTCGCAGGTGGACTCTCCCCGGGCCACCGCGGCGCTCGACTCGATCCTGCGCACCTCGAACGACCCGGCGCTGCAGGACAAGGCGATCTTCGCCCTCTCGCAGCAGGATTCGCCCAAGGCGCGCCAGGCGCTGCGCGACTTCGCGCTCAAGCCAAACGTGTCGGACGAGCTGCGAAATAACGCGATCTTCTGGATCGGGCAGGGCGACGATCCCGACCGGATGGAATTCCTCAAGACGCTGTACGCCCAGCTCAAGAGTCACTCGGCTCGGGACAAGATCCTCTTCTCGGTGTCGCAGATCGAGGGCCGGGAGAGCCAGCGCTGGCTGCTCAGCGTGGCTGGCGACCAGACCGAGAGTATTGAGCTTCGGAAGCAGGCGTTGTTCTGGGTGGGTCAGAGCGACATCCCGGTAACCGAGCTCTTCGACCTCTACGAGCGGATGCCGAGCCGGGACATGAAGGAGCAGCTCATCTTCGTCTACTCCCAGCGGGACGAGAAGGCCGCGGTGGACAAGCTGTTCGCCATCGCCCGCACCGAGACCGACCGGGAGCTCCGGAAGAAGGCCATCTTCTGGCTCAGCCAGTCCGACGACCCGCGAGTGGCGGATTTCCTCGCCAGCCTGCTCGAAAAGCCACCGCAGTGAGCCGGGAGGCCACCATGCGCTGCACCATCCGCTACCCAGTCGCGGGCACCGCGCTCTTCCTGCTGGGCTGCGCCTCGTCGGTGGAGGGCCAAGCCCTCGCCGACCGGATCCGGAGCGCGAGAGACGGCACCGTTCGGCTGGCCTTCGGAGTCCGCGACGGCATTTGCGGGGATGGGGCGACCTACATCCGGGACCGCTCCCGCGGCGAAAACAACTTCATGACCTTCGACATGAAGGACAGCCGGAACTGGCGGGACCGGCCCTGCGAGCCGGGACCGGCCCGCGTGGCAATTACCAAGATCAACGGCGATGTGAGCCGCATCCGAGTTTACGTCGGTGGGGAATGGGGCAGTGGGGGCGGTGACATCACCGATCTGGGCACGGTGGCCGGGCCGGTCGCGGCCAAAGCGCTGATCTCTCTCGCCTCCCGGGAGCGCCGAGCCGACAAGGCCATCTTCGCGGCGACCATCGCGGACAGCGCGGTGGTGTGGCCCGACCTGCTGGTGCTCGCCAAGGACAAGAACGTCGCCTCCGACAACCGGAAGTCCGCTGTATTCTGGCTCAGCCAGGCCGCGGGCGACGCCGCCACCGAAGGCCTGGCCGAGCTGGCCGAGAACGAGGCAGAGGACCGGGATGTTCGCGACCAGGCGGTGTTCGCCTTGTCGCAGCTGCCCGACGATCAAGGCATCCCCATCCTGATCCGGCTCGCCAGGTCGAACAAGGACCCCAAGGTTCGGCGGAAGGCGCTCTTCTGGCTGGGTCAGTCGGACGACCCGCGCGCCCTCAAGCTCTTCGAGGAAATCCTCACCAAGGGATGAGCGCTCAGCGTCCCAGGGTGAACTCCATCCGGGTGTACACGAAGCGCCCGTTGTAGCCGAACGGCGACGGCTGGGGATAGAGGAAAATCCCGAAGCTGTTGTCCGGGTTGAGGCGGTCGGGATACTTGTCGAACAGATTCCGGACCCCGACCGACAGATTGAAATTCGCCGGGAGCAGGTAACCGAGCTCGGCGTCGAAGACTCCCGCGGACCCGATCGTCTGTACGCAGTCCGCGCAGTTGGCGCCGGAGAGCTGCGACGTCGTGTATTTGCCGTACCAGGAGGACCGCAGGAAACCGTGGAAGGCGCCACGGCCGTAGTCCAGGGTGACCGTGGAGCGCCAATCCGGGCGTTCTTTCTCGAGCGCGATGCTCCCGCCCGAAACGAAGGGATCGAACAGCACGGCACCGGTGCCCGCCAGCTCCGGTGGCTCGTTCACCTTCCGGATCCGGTTCCGCGTCCAGTTGAACCCGCCTGAAAGCTCCAGCCGGTGCCCTTCCGCCACGGGAACCCGCCACGCGCCGGTCAGGTCCACGCCGGTGGTCTTGGTGTCCAGGGCGTTGGTGAAGTACTGCGCCGTCTCGACGTTGGTGACCCCGTTGTCCTGCAGGATCTCGACGACGCCGTCTCCACCCAGGATGCCGGTCAGGATGATCCGTCCGTCGATGGTGACGTAGAAGACGTCCGCGGTCAGGGTAAGCCGCTCGGTGGGGCTCACCGCCAACCCGGCGCTCAGATTCACCGAGGTTTCCGCCTTGAGCGGCTTGGCGCCCAGCGCCTGAGCCGGGAGCGTGGACACGGGAAAAATGCCGCCTTCGACTGGCGTGGGTTGACCCGTTTGGGTGTCGAGCACGAAATTGGTGATCGTGGCGCCGTAGAAGCTCTGACTTGGAGACGGGGCGCGGAACCCGGTGCTGAGCGCGCCACGAAGCGTCACGCGATTCGAAGGCGCCAGCCGGAATGCCACCTTTCCCGTAACCTTGGAGCCGAAATCGCTGTAGTGCTCGAACCGGCCCGCGACGTTCACCAGGAAGGCACGCGAGAGGTTGGTCTCGAGGTCCAGGTACGCACCGATGTTCTGGCGGTGGTCATCGACCTCATTGGAGGGCTGGAAGCCGCCAAACACCTGCGAGCCGGGAGGCGCCGGATCGCCGCTGCGGTTCAGATGGCCGCCCTGGATGTACGACGCCCGCTCTCCCGCCACGATCTGATAGTTCTCCCGGCGGAACTGCACGCCGGTCGCCACGTTCAGCCCAGCGGGTAGCCCGACGCCGACCGCCTTCGCGATGTTCAGCGCGGCCACCATCTCGTTGAGCTTGAGCGTGCCGGCGTCGATCTCCCGTTTGTTCGCGATGCCGGGGTCGTCGGCGTTCCCGAAGATCCCGTCGAGTCCCGGCGCGCAGGGCGTGCCCAGACACGGCCCCAGCGACACGTTCATCGTGTTCCGGAGATCGTACAGGAAACTGTTGTACCCGAAGGAGCCGCCCAGATCGTAGGCCCAGCCGCCGGTGGAGCCGCGGATGCCCGCGGCGCCGGAAACGTCCTTGACCGTCGGATGGAACTCCGGCAGGTAGCCCAGGGGATAGATCGTGGGCCAGTTCCGGTCCGATATGGCCTGGCGGCGGAAACCGTTGCCGGTGCCGACCCGGTGGCTGTACCCGGCGAAGGTGTAGAACTCGCTCGAGCCGGAGGCGTTAATCGGGAAGCGGGCGTTGATGAAGCCCAGGGCGTCCTTCGCGAGGCCATCGCCCCAGTGGTGATTGGGCTGGGGCACAGCATTGTTCTTCTGGGTGACCTTCCCGTCGGCGTCAATGTCGTCGGCGTCGCCGGGTACGACCTGGTCCTCCGGATCGGCACCGGCGCGATTGGTCGGATCGCGATGGCGAAACTCTCCGAAGAGACTGATCGACCCGCGGCCGACCGGGATGCCCCAGCCGGCACCCAGGTTGTAGGTGGTGCCGTCGTCCGGGAAGGGCCCGGTCAGATAGCGTCCGGCGTCGCCGCGAAGGAACGGGGTGAAGGCGCCTTCGCGAATCACCAGGTTGACCACACCGGCGATCGCGTCGGAGCCGTACTGAGCCGCGGCGCCGTCCCGGAGAACCTCGATCCGGTCGATCGCGATGGCGGGCAGCGCGTTCATGTCCACACCGCTCGAGCCGGCTCCCATTCCGGCCGCAAAGTTGTGCACCAGCGCGGTGCGATGGCGCCGCCCCCCGTTCACCAGCACCAGGGCATGGTCCGGGGAAAGGCCACGCAGCGTGAAGGGCCGCACGATGTCGCTCGCGTCGGCCACGCTCTGGCGCGGAAAGTTGACCGAGGGTGACAGCCGCGCCAGCACCTCGGCGGTCTCCGTGGAGCCCACCTGCTTGATCTTCTCGGCGCTGAAGATGTCCACCGGCACCGCCAGCTCCTCCGCGGCAGTGTGGCGCGCCCGTGAGCCGGTCACCACGTTGATCGGGTCGAGCTGTACTACGCTCGGCGCGAGCACGAAGACGCGCTGAGTCTCGCCCCCTGGCGGGAGGCTGATCTGTACGATGGCGGGCAGGTATCCGATCAGCCGGACCCGGACCGTGTGGATTCCGGAAGGGACTCCCCGGAGATCATAGGCGCCCTGGGTTCCCGCGGTGGCGCGGAGGGGGGTCCCCTCCACGATCACGACGGCTCCGGAGAGCCCGATGCCTGCGCTGTCGGTCACCCGGCCCCGGAGACGCCCGCTCTGCGCCGCCAAGGGAATCACGGCCCCGAGCACCAGCAGCATCGCGGCCGCCGTCACCATGCGAACGAGTCGCATCTTGCCCTCACATATTGGTTTAGGTGATTGCTCTGGACTCCGCAGAATCTGGTCGCAGACCAATACGGCGGAAATCCGTCCCTGTCAATAGGGTGTGGCGCGAGATTGGCGAATCATCCCGGTTCCGATTAACGTACTTGAGATAGTGTTCGGTCCAGCAGATGCCCGCGCGACGGCGCCATCCCGGCGACCGTCGCGCCGTCGTCCTGTGCCAATGGAGCCGTGCAGCATGCGGATGCGAAAACTTGCAATCATCGGCGCCTTCCTGGCGCTTCCTCTGGTGGCAGGCGCCTTCCTCAGACAGAGCCAGCAGGCTCCGGATGGGGCCCGGCTGTTCTCGCAGGTACTGCAGCGCATCGAGGATAACGCGGTCGATTCGCTGACCCGGAACGCCATGTTCGAAAAGGCCGCCCGCGGCCTGATCAAGAACCTGAAGGACCCCTACGCCGAGCTCTACTCCCCGGAGGAGATCGCCTCGTTCCAGCGGAACACCCTTCGGAACAACTACGGTGGGCTGGGAATGCAGATCGAGCAGCAGGAAGACCAGATCGTGGTCGCCCGGGTCTTCCCGAACACCCCCGCAGAAGCGGGCGGTGTGCTGCCGGGGGATCACATCATCTCGGTGGATACGGTGGTGGTGACCGGAATGCGGCTCGATCAGGTGTCCAGCCGCCTGGTGGGCCAGCCGGGGACTTTCGTAGACGTGGTGTTCCTGCGGGCCAGCGTGGTGCAGCCGATCAAGGGCCGTTTCAAGCGCGCGGTGATCCGGGTGCCCGCGGTGCCCTACGCCATCACGCTGCAGGACGGGGTCGGCTACATCCCGCTGCAGAGCTTCAACGAGTCGGCGGCGGACAATGTGTCGCGGGCCCTGCTCGAGCTCAAGCGAAAGGGTGCCCGCTCCTACGTGCTGGACCTCCGGGGGAACGGCGGCGGCTCGCTGGATCAGGCGCTCGAGATCAGCGACCTCTTCCTCAAGCCGGGGCAGGAGATCGTCGTGGTGCGGCACCGCGGGCGCGAGCCCGAGATTGCCTCGGCATCGCGTCCCTCGATCGTCGATTCGATGCCCATCGTCGTGTTGGTGGACGGCGCCACCGCATCGGCCTCGGAGATCGTGGCCGGGTCGCTGCAGGACCACGACCGGGGGCTCGTGGTGGGGACGACCTCGTTCGGGAAGGGACTGGTGCAGACCCTCTTTCCGCTCGAGGGCGGCTGGTTCGTCAAGCTGACTACGGGCAAGTGGTACACGCCCAGCGGGCGCTCGATCCAGGCGGAGCACGATCGCCTGGGTGACGACCGGTTCGTCGAATATGCGGCGGACTCGGTCAAGGGCGACTCGGCCCGGCAGCGACCGGTCTTCAAGTCCGACGCCGGCCGCAAGATCCTTGGCGGCGGCGGCATCACGCCCGACATGGTCGTGGCGCCGGATTCCGCCAGCGCGGCCGAGCGGGAGCTCGCCAAGGCGGTGAACCCGTCTTACCAGGCGTGGTACGTCACGCTCTACAACTATGCTCTGGAGATGAAGCCGAAACTCGCCCCTAACTTCACCATCACCCAGGCGATCCGGGACGAATTCTTCAGCCGGCTGATCAAGGCGAAGGTCGTGATCACCCGGGCGCAGTACGACGCGGCGCAGTCGGTGATCGACCGGAACCTGGAGCAGCGCTTCACCAGTCTGGCGTTCGGTGATTCGGCGGCGTTCCGCCGCACCGCGGCAAGCGATCCGCAGGTTCAGACGGCACTCGATCTGCTGCGCCGCGGCACGACGCAACGACAGCTACTGGCGTTGGCGGTCGGCGAGGTGAAGAAGAGTCAGTAGCAATCCTAGCCACCCGTCCTCCCCCGCAGAATGCCCGCCCGAATCCGCGCCGCCTTCGCGCCTGCCTGGCTGTCCCACTCGAGCCCAG
The DNA here is from genome assembly GCA_045403135.1 of Gemmatimonadales bacterium. Lineage (GTDB taxonomy): Bacteria > Gemmatimonadota > Gemmatimonadetes > Gemmatimonadales > GWC2-71-9 > JABFSM01. Next base: position 7,249 of record JAXIPC010000161.1, read on the forward strand.
AATTGACCACCAGCTCCCGCCGCACCACGATCTGCAAGCTCACCTCGGCTTCGTTGCGGCGGACTACGACCGGAATGCGGGTGCCTTCGGCGGTGCCGTATCGGGCGCGGAAGAGCTGGCCGAAGCTTTCATCCTTCACTTCGATGTCGCCCACCCTGACCAGCTGATCGCCGGGTCGGACACCGGCCTGCTCTGCCGGGCTGCCGGGAAGGGTGGTTACCACATAAACCCGGCCGCTGTCTGCCAGCGTGTTGACCCCCAGCCGTATTTCGCGGGTCGAATCGGCGCGCAGCTTGATGCCGGCCAGCGGGCCCACCCGCAACCACGGAAAGGGCTCCCGGCCATCGACATATCGCGCGGCGAAGTCAGCGAAGGAGCCCCCGCCCGCCGCGGCGCTCACCGCCGCCCACCACTCGGCCGTGTTGAAGCCCTTGCCACTCTTGTACACGGTCTGATAGAGCCCTCCCAAGACGTCATCGAGCGACTTCCGGTTGTCGCTCGCGTCGCGGATCAGAACGTCGAGCAGGAGTCCGGCGAGCGATCCCTTGTCATAGTAGATGGTCGCGGTGCCGTCGGTCGGATGGATCCAAGTGGATAGGGACGCATCCTCGAGGGCGACCGGAGGAAGTGTATCCACGCTCTCCCGCTTCTGATTGGTGAGGGCCAGGAAGACGGTGGAATCGATGATTTCGCCGCGCACCAACGCGAGGTCCGCGTAGTAATCGGTAATGCCTTCGCTCACCCAGAGGAGGGTGGTCGGAGTCGGCTGGTCGTAGCGATAGGGCACCATCTCCGCCGGTCGCAGCCGCTTCACGTTCCAGGCGTGGAAGATCTCGTGGGCGGTGATCGAGGCCAGGAGGGGCGTGCCGATAAACCCGGGATGATAGATCCCCACGTGCGAGCTCTGGTGCTCCAGCGCGCTGCCGCCGCCGAAGGAAGGCTCGAAGATGAGCATGGTGGAGTAGGTTTTCCACGGCGTTTCCCCGAAGACTCGTGCCTCAGCCGGGACGAGGGCCTTGATCTGATCCCACAGGGTGCCGCGCGGCGTGCCCCGGAGCTGGTTTTCCGGGTAGGACGCGAGCCGGTGCCAGGTATTCCCGACCATGGCGCTGTCGATATCGAAGCGCCCGATGAAGAACGGCATGTCCACGAGGTCGTGGTAGGTGGCGGCGCGATACCGGCCGGGACCGCCGTCGGGATCGAGCCCGGTCGCGACCCGCCAGCCGGGCGTGGTGGTCACGGACACCCGCGCCGGGAAATCGAAGCCGATGCCTTCGGGATAGGGAAAGACGTTGGTGCCGTTCACCAGCAGAAAATCCGGCTTCGACCAGGCCATCGCATTGTCGAGTGAATCGGCCAGGAAATCGAACCTGACGTCGACGGTGCCCGCCGCCGTGGGCCTGATCCGCCAGGTGTCGTAGTCGGTCTTGTCCCAGAGCAGGACGCGCCCCCGGCTCTCCGCCTTGAAGGCGGACACATTGCGGGCATAATTGCTGAGCTCATAGGCGCCCGGCGTCCAGGCCGGAATCGAGAGCAGCACCGGCCCCGCCGCGGCGACATCGAAGTGCATTGCCACACTCAGGGAACGCCGGCGCGCGGTGGTGGAATCGAAGGTGAGCTCGTAGCGGATATTGGTCACCGCCGGGGCGCCGGCCGCGCGGCGGGGACCGGCGGGTTGGGCTGAAACCCCCGGCGCCCCGATACACACGGCGCCGAGCAGGATTGCCAAGCGGGCACTCACGATGAATCCTTTCACTATGTGTCGCGTACGGGAAACATGCCCCACATGAGCTCACGATTCGGCAGCGGCGCTTTGGCCGCGGGCTTGCTCCTTTGCTCGGTCCAAGCGGCGGCCCAGGGCCCAGCCGACGCCTTGCTCCTCTCGGAGCGCGCGGTGTCCGACGCGAGCGGACGGGGCCACTTCGCCACCGCCATCATCGCCGCGCTGGCCGCCGACGGCGCCATTCTCTGGCCTGGCGCGCCGGTCATTCACGGAGCCGGGCCGGTCGGGCGCCTGCTCGCGGCCCAACGGTTGCTCGATTCCCTCCGGATCACCTGGCAGCCCCTCGGGGTCGAGCTGGCGGCCGACACCTCGCTCGGCGTCACGTGGGGCGTGGCGGCGGCCGCCAGGGACGGCGTTCCAGCGCAAGTCGGCCGGTACATCGCGGCGTGGCGCCGGGAAAGCGGCGCGTGGAAGCTCGCCGCGTTCGTGAGCCTCGGCATCTACCCCGTCACCGCCAGCACGGTGACGGCGGACATGGGCCCTGCCACGCTACCACCGCTACCGTCGAGCGGCCCGGCCGCCGGGTTCATTTCGGCGGACCTGGACTTTGCCCGACTGGCGGGAGACTCCACCGCAGCGCTCGCCTTCGAGCGCTTCGCAGCCCCGCAGGCCGTCACCTTCGGCGCCGGCATCCTGAATCACGGTCCCGCGGCCATCCGGCGCACTCTCGAGGGCGGACCGTCCTCCGCGTGGACGTGGCACCCGGTGCTCGCCGGCGCGGCAGGAACCGGAGACCTCGGCTACACGATCGGCGAATCGCTGATTCGCGTCGAAGGATCGGCCCCCAGGTACGGGAAGTATCTCACCATCTGGCGGCGCCAGCCGGATGGAACTGTCCGCTATCTCACCGATGGCGGAAACGCCCGGCCCGCCACGCCCTAATACCAGTCATCGCGAGACCCGGAGGGCGGAAGCGATCTAGGGCAGCTTGATCTCCAGAATCCGGGGCGGCTCGAGTCGAACGCCCGCCTTCAGGCGTCCGGCGTCGTCATATGCCTCCCACTGGCTATTGGCGACGTAGAAGAAGCTTCTTCCCCACACGGTGCCGATGGTGGGCTCGGTCGCGATGGGGAGGTGGCGGTCGAGCACGGCGAACTCCGTGATCCGGTGGCCCCCCGCGTCCAGGGCCAGGCGCACGATCCGCGCCGGCGACACTCCGTTTTGCACGCCGATGAGCGCGCCGTCGTGCCATACCAGGCCATCCAGTCCTAATACCGTGGTCCGCGCCGGCGTCGCGAGCGAGGTCACCTCCCGCGTGTTCAAATCCACCGCGAGCACGCCGTGGGAGTAGTCGGCGACGTAGAGGATCCTGCCCGAGGGATTCACCGCGGGGCCCTGCAGCGAGCCGAACAGCGGATGGCGCAGAAACTCCTGCACCTCGTCGGCACCCTTCAAGACCCGCCAGATCACCGGATCCTGGCTGTCGGTCGCGTAGATGTCGCCGTTGGGTGCCACCACGAGATCGCCGAGGAGGTGGCCCGGCGCGGCAGCCGGAAGGAGATAGCGGGCCTTCAGGCGTCCGGTGACGAGGTCGAACGCGTAGATGCCCGAACGCCCGCTGTCGGCCGCCACATAACCCGCCATCTGCGGGATCGCGGCGGTGGTGACCCAGAGCGTTCCGCGGGCGGGATCGGCGCGTACTCCCAGCACGGCCCAGAGGCCGTCCTGCCCTTCCTTGACGATGTCGTCGGAGAGGCCGCCATGGGTGATCCGGGCGACCTTGCGGTGCCGGATGCTTCCCAGATACCAGACACCCCGCGCCGAGTCGTGGGATATCCCTTCCGGAAAGAAATCCACTTCCCCGAGCCTGGCCGCCACGGTGCTCTTCGGCATCGGCGCAGCGTTCGCGGCGAGCCGGTGGATCACTCCGCGGAGAGCCGGCGCGTCTCTCACCAGGACGAAGGCGGAATCCGCCGCGACGTCCAACGCGAGGCCGAGGTCTGCCAGGTGGGTGAGGGCTCGCAGCGTCTGCGCCGTGTCCGAGAGTCTGGCGGAAAGCGACGCGTATGCCGTGACGTAGAACGGCTGCGCCGGCCAGGCTTCGAAAGCCCGGCGGACGTGCTCGCGCGCCGGGGCCCATTCGTGGCGCCGAACCAGGGGTGCGGCCTGACGCCACGCGTCGCGGGCCACCCGGGCGGAATCGGCCGCGGGATACTGGGCTCGCGCCGGAACGGCGAGGGCCAATCCGAGTAGAACCACCTTGAAGAGGGGCATACTTCCCCGACGGCGGGCCCGAAGCCGTGGTTTCACGACACCGCGCGCTTCTCGAATGTCCGCAGGCCAAGGATCATGAACAGCGCGCTGATCGCCACCAGCGCGGCGGCCACCACGGGCAGGGACATGTGCGGCAGCGCCGGGGTGAGCGCGGCCCGCATGCCCTCGGAGACGTACACCAGGGGATTGACCAGAACGAGTATCTGAACCACCGGCGTCGCGGCGAGCGCCTTCCACGGATAGTAGGCGCAGCCGAAGAAGATCATCGGGGCGACGATCAGGCCGAACATCAGTCCGATCTGTTCGCCCTTGATGGCGGTGCCGAGCAGCAGGCCAAACGCCGAAAACGCGAACGCGCCGAGCAGGGTCATCACGATCACCAGCCCGAAGTGGGCAGAGTCGAGCCCCGCAATCGGGCCCATGATCAGCCGCGCCACCGGGAGGACGAACAGCGCAGCGATCACGCCCTGGACGGTGCCGGCGATGACCTTTTCCAGCGCGATCACCCAGGTGGGCACCGGCGCCAGGAGGCGGTCTTCGATTTCCCGGGTCCAGCCGAAATCCGCCACCATCGGCAACGCCACCGCCTGGACGCTCGCGAACGCCAGACTGACACCCAAGATGCCCGGCAACAACGCCCCGGTGTACGTCCGGTCGACGAAACCCATTCGGGGAAGCAGGTACCCGAAGACGAAGGTGAACATGATCGGCTGCAGCGTGGTCCGGAGCAGGAAGAAGGGAAGCTCGCGCGACACCACATGGACGTCGCGGCGAATCAGGGCGCCGAACACCTTCCAGGGTGAAGGGCTCACTCGAGCTTTCTTCCGGTGAGTGACACGAAGAGCGTCTCCAGACTGGGTGGGGTAAGCCGGATATCGAGCGGGCTGCGTCCGACCTGCTCGGCCGCGCGCAGGATAACCGGAATGGCTTCCCCGGCGCGCTCGGCGTAGGCCCGGAGCTCGTTCTCCTTGGCGGTAGCCCGGGAAAGGCCCGGCAACACCTGCAGCAGGGGGAGCACCGGCGCGGCCTCACCGTCCAGGGTCATCTCGATCAGCGTACCGCCCGGCGCCCGCGCCTTGAGGCCGGCGGGGGTGTCGAGCGCGAGCAGCTTGCCATGGTCCACGATCGCGAGCCGGTCGCAGAGGCGGTCGGCCTCGTCCATATAGTGGGTGGTCATGATGATGGTGCGGCCCTGGTCGTGGAGCGAGCGCAGCACGTCCCACAGGGCAAGTCGGGCCTGCGGATCGAGCCCGACCGTCGGCTCATCGAGAAAGAGGATCTCCGGCTCGTGGATCAGCGCGCGGGCGATCATCAGCCGTTGCAGCTGCCCGCCGGACAGCTGATCCACGTTGGATTCGCCCCGGTCGGCCAGGCCGAACTGGGCGAGTAGCGCGGTGGCGCGGGGCAGTGAAGTCGTCCGCGGGATGCCGAAGTAGGCGGCGTGAAAGAGGAGATTCTGAATCACGGTGAGCTGGCGGTCGGGGTTGGGCTGCTGGGGCACTACGCCGATGCGCTGCTTGACCGCGACGGAACTGGCGCTCACGTCGATACCAGCCACTGCGGCGCTGCCCGAGGTCGGGCGGACCCGGGTGGTCAGCACGCCGATGGTGGTGGTCTTGCCGGCGCCGTTGGGGCCGAGCAGGCCGAAGAACTCCCCGGGTGGCACTTCGAGATCGAGCCCGTCGAGTGCGAGGATCTCCCGGGCACCCTGGGGGGGCGGGGAGACCGCCGCGCCGACCGGACCGATCTGCGGACCCGGCGTTCTCCGGCGCCGTGTCGGGGGCGCCGGATAGACCTTCTTCAGATTCCGGGTTTCGATCGCCGGGGGCATGGGCCCCAAAGGTAAGCGGTGAGCGGAGAGCGGTGAGCCCTCAGCTTCCCGGCGAGAAGCCGAACCGAGGATTCACCGTGTTATTGAACTTGGACCCGAAGGTGTAGCTCAGGCCCACAGACATCTCCCAGCGATAGTCGGTCCGGAGCTGCTTGAGCTGGAGAAGGATCTCCTCATCCGTGGCGCCCGCCTTGGACAGCGAGAGCTGGTCCCTGATGCTGGAATACTCGGCGAAGAGGTTGAAGCTCAGCCCCCGGGTGATGCGGACTTCCCCGAACCCGAACACCGAGAACCGGTTCTTCGAAAAATCATCGAGGTACGCCGACCCCACCATGCGGCCCTCGAGTCTCCCCCACGGCTGAACGGCCGCGCCGGCCAGCGTGAGGCGATTGACCGGGCGAAACTCCGTGAGCTTGTTATAGATCGTCGTATCGCGGTAGTTCTCGTAGTTCATCCCGATCGAATAGATGAAGACGAACTGGCGGCGCGAGGACTCACTGTAGGGATAGATGTTGTACTCGATGCCCGGCTCGAGCTTGAACAGGAGGTCGTAGTTGTCACGGGTCGAGCGCTCGCCGGTCATCTCCATCCCCACCGACCAGTGAGTGCCGATGCTCCGGACCAGCAGCCCGCCCAGGCTGTAACTGCTGGTCTTGGTCTTCAGCGTCGAGTCCTCGAGCTGATTGGATTGATGGCTGCGCCCCCCGTCGACCTCGGCGCGGAACTTCCATTTCTCACTGACTCGCGAAGCCTCGATGGATCCGCGGAGGTTATTGCGCTTGGTGAGGGACTCTCCCTGCAGGAAACCATTCACCCCGATCTCGAACACCCAGAGATTCCATGGGTCCTTCGGCTGCTGGGCCGCGCCTGCGGCCGCGCCTGCCGGGGCCGAGAAGGACAGCCGGAGCCGATCCGCGAATTGACCCCGCGCGGCATACCGCGCGAGCCCCAGCGAGATGCGCTGGGTCTGCCGGGTCCGCACCTCGTCGTCCGTCTCGGTCTGCTGAGTGGTGAACCGGATCTCATCGTCGGAGCCCACGAAGCCGCGGAGCCCGATGAAGCGCAGCACATACTCCCGCCCGCCTCCGGTGTTCTGCGAGGTGACGATCAGATGCACGTCGGAGTCCGCCCGGTCGCGGACCCAGTTGACGAACGTGATCTCTCGCCGGATGTGGTCGAAGTCACAGAAGGTGTTGCAGTCGAGAAAGATCCGGATCGCCTCGGCGGCCGGTCGAGTGGCCGGTGTCGGCTGCTGCGCCGCCGCCGGAGCCGGCAGAAGCAGAACGAACAACAGGGCGCACGCCGGATGACACCGATGCGTCGGCATGAAGCACTCGCCTTTGGAGGACGGTCGGCAGACGGCTCCACTACGACGGCAGCAGACCCCGAATGGTTGCAAACGGCTACGCCGGACGTTCCCCGCCTTGGGGACCGTAGAAGATCACCCACACCAGCAAGTCCTCCGAGAATTCCTCGAAGCGGTGCACCACGCCGGCCGGAACGAAGAGCACGTCCCCCTTACCGAAGGAGTGACGCTCCGGCCCGTTGACGAAGATCCCGCTCCCCTCCGCCACCACGTACACCTCATCCTGACGGTGCGGCTGCTGCGGATCGCTCCCCCGTGGCGCGTACAGCTCGATCGACAGCGTGCCGTGTCTGAACAATTCCACGAAGCGCTCCCCGGCGGGGCCGGGAAGCCACAGCAATGATTCGGCGACGGTGAGGCGCACTCGAACTCGGCGATTAGCGAGGATGAATGAGATTCATGGTCAATACTACAACTGTAGGCGACGCCAGGCAACGGGGCCTGCATTACTTTCCCGGTCCATGCATCCCCTGGTTCACCCCCTTTCTTGGAATGCTCGATGACCCGCAGCGCCTCGCTGGCCGTTTTGCTGTGCAGCACCCTGCTCGCGCCCGCCGCCGCCCAGAGAAAACGGGTGGAGCCTCCCAATCCGATCCAGCGCGAGTATCAGGCAGCGGCCGACCGGATCATCGCGGCGGCCACCGGCGACAGCGCGGCATGGAACAAGCTCGCCGAGCTCACCGACGGATTCGGGCACCGAATCTCCGGCAGCGAGGCGCTGGAACGGGCCATCGACTGGATCATTGCGCGGATGAAATCGGATGGACTGGAGAACGTGCGAGGTGAGCCGGTGATGGTGCCACGATGGGTTCGGGGGCATGAGAAGGCGGAGCTGCTGGAGCCTCGGTACCTGAACCTGGCGATGCTGGGGCTGGGCCAGAGCGTGGCCACGCCGAAAGGCGGCGTGCAGGCCGAGGTGCTGGTGGTCTCCAGCTTCGACGACCTGAAGGCCAAAGCGGCCCAGGCGGCCGGCAAGATCGTCCTCTTCGACGTGCCGTTCACCAACTATGGCCAGACCGTGGCGTACCGCGGGCGCGGCGCCAACGAGGCGGCTCGGGTGGGCGCCGTGGCCGTGCTGATCCGCGCGGTCGGGCCGTTCGGCATGCGGACGCCGCACACCGGCTCGATGCAGCCCTATGACTCGACGGTCCGGAAGATCGCCGCCGCCGCGATCACGATGGAGGACGCCGCGATGCTGCACCGGATGCAGGACCGGGGGCAGCGGATCGTGGTCCGCCTCGAGATGGAGGCCCAGATGCTGCCGGACTCGCCGTCGCGCAATGTGATCGGCGAGATCGCGGGCCGGGAGCTCCCCGACGAGGTGGTGGTCTTCGGCGGCCACATCGACTCGTGGGACGTGGGGACCGGGGCCATGGATGATGCCGGCGGCGTCGTGATCGCCTGGGAGGCCGTGCGGCTGCTTCAGAAGCTCGGGTTGCGGCCGCGACGCACGATTCGGGCGGTGGGCTGGACCAACGAGGAAAACGGCGGGCGGGGCGGCCAAGCCTACCGGGACCAGCACCGGAGCGAGCTGGACAAGCACGTCGTGGCCATCGAGTCCGACGGCGGCACCTTCAAGTTCCGCGGCTTCGGGCTGACCGGCAGCGATTCGGCGCTCGCGATCGTGAATCAGATCTCCCGCCTCCTCAAGCCGCTGGGCGCCGACTCGGCCACCATCGGTGGAGGCGGCGCCGACATCGGGCCGATCATGCAGCTGGGTGTTCCCGGCATGGCGCACGTCGTGGACGGCACCCGGTACTTCTGGTATCACCATACCGAAGCCGACAACGTCGACAAGATCGATCCGAAGGAGCTGGGGGAAAACGTGGCCGCGATGGCGATCATGGCCTACGTGCTCGCGGATCTGCCGGCGAAGTTGCCGCGGGGGGGACGGGCCGCAGGCGGGAGGTAGAGATCGCCACGGGGACGTCGCCCCCTCGCGATGACCCCCGGCTCCTTCCCTTGACTTTCTAGGGGACCGGAGCGATTCTATCCCTAGAAACCCTAGGGAGCGTTCCGTATACCCGGCCCGCCGATCGACGTCCTCCGCGGTACCCTCGACCTGCTGATCCTCAAGGCCCTGAGCTGGGGACCCGCCCACGGCTACGCCGTGGCCGAGTGGATCGAGCGGATCACCGGCGACACGGTCCAGATCGAGGAAGGTTCGCTCTACCCCGCGCTGCACCGCCTGGACGAGCGCGGGCTGATCGAGGCCGAGTGGGGCCTTTCCGGCACCAACCGGCGGGCGAAGTATTATGCCCTGACCGGGCGTGGCCGGCAGGCCCTTAAGGCCGAGTCGGCCCTCTGGACCCGCTATGCCCGCGCCGTTTTTGCGGTGCTCGAGGCGCCCGCGGCGCTGAAGCCGGCGCGGACCTGATGTCCTCTCATCGTGAGCCGCTCTGGCGCCGCTACCTGCGGTTCTTCGGGCCCGACGTCAACGCCGACGTCGATGAGGAGCTGCGTTTCCACCTGGCCATGCGCGAACAACACTACCGGGAGCGCGGGCTTCCTCCCGCGGAGGCCCGTGCGGCCGCGCTGCGGAAGTTCGGCAACCTGGAACACCATCGGCGCCAGCTCCGGCGCCAGGATTCCCGCCGGCTCCGCCGGGCGCGCTGGTCGGAGCGGATGGGCGAGTGGACCCAGGACCTCCGTTATGCCTTCCGGATGCTCTGGCACCACCGCGGCTTTTCCGCCGCCGTGATCGCCACGCTGGCGCTGGGTATCGGCGCCACGACCGCCATCTTCAGCGCGGTGGACGCCGCGCTGCTGCGACCGCTGCCGTTCGCGAGCCCCGAGCGGCTGGTCGAGCTCCGTTACATCAACCCGCCATTCTCCCCGCGGGGAGGGGCAGAGAATCCGGATCCGAGGCCCAACGTTCGGACCGTGGCCCAACTGCGCGAGGTGTTCTCCGACGTTGCGGTATATGCCGCCGGCGGACTCAACCTGAGTGGAATCGGCGCGCCGCTTCGGGTTCAGGTCGGAGTGGTGACGGAAGGATTCTTTCGCACCCTGGGCATCCCGGTCGCTCGGGGGCGCACCTTCTCTCCGGAGGAGGCCAGGCCGAACGGTCCGCTGGTTACCGTGATTTCTCACGGACTCTGGCAGCGGCAATTCGGGGGCGAGACTGCGACAGGACAGATTGTTCGGCTGAACGGCAAGGCCTACCAAGTCATCGGCATCATGCCGCCGCGATTCCGGTTTCCTGAGAACGCTGATCTGTGGATTGCGCTCACCGTCCCGATGACTTTCCAGTCGTTTGAGGCGTTTCGAGGATACATCCCCTCCACCACGATCGCCCGCCTCACGCCCGGCATGCGCAAGGAAATCGCCGCCGACCGCGTGCGTACGCTCTGGAAAGGTCTTCCCACCGATTTTGCGGACGACGCCAAGGATGCCGTCGCCAATCCGCTGCGCGCCCTGCAGGGCACGCTGGTGGGAGACCGTGGGACCCCGATGCTCATTCTGCTCGGCGCAACCGGACTGCTCCTGCTGATCGCCTGCGTCAATGCCACCAATCTGTTGCTGGCCCACGCCGCCATGCGGGAGCGGGAACTCGCGGTGCGCACGGTCCTCGGGGCGACCCGGGGCCGGCTCATCCGCCAGCTCCTAGTGCAGAGCCTGGTGCTGGCGCTGGCCGGGGCTGGCAGCGGCCTGCTGCTCGCCTACACCACGCTCGGCCTGGTGGGCGGGCTCCTTCCCCGGGAGATGGCTGATCTCTCGGCGCCCGCGCTGGACGGGCGCTTGCTGGCGTTCGCGATCGCGCTCGCGATCGTCACGGGGCTCGGCTTCGGAGTGCTGCCAGCACTGGGCGCCGCCCGCACCGACGCCCAGTCGGTGATGAAGAGCGGCGGCGGCCACGGGGCCACCGCCGCACGCCGGGGCCGCACCCGCCGGTTGCTGGTCACCGCCGAGCTGGCCCTTGCGCTCATGCTGCTGGCCGGCTCCGGACTGATGCTGCGTAGCTTCCGGGCGGTCCTCGCCACCGATCCGGGGTTCACACCCGAGCATGTGGCCAGCCTGCAGATGTCGCTCGACCGGACTAGCTATCCCCGCTCCGGGGCGCGCCTCGGCATGATCCAGCGCCTGCTGGGCCGTGTCGGCAGCATTCCGGGCATCGAGGCGGTCGGCGCGATCAACGACCTGCCGCTGAGCGGCGTGGCGGGCATCTCCATGAACGTGGAGCCCGAGGGTGGGCCGGTCAGGCCCGCCATCAAGGAGCCCTATGCCAGATACCTCAAGGCCGAAGCGGGTTATTTCCGCACCATGGGCATTCAGCTGCTTCTGGGAAGGCTGATGAGCCCCGCGGATGACAGCCTGGCGCCGGCGGTGATGGTGGTGAGCGCCAGGATGGCGCGCGAGGTGTGGCCGGGGCAGAATCCGCTGGGACAACGGATCCGCCTGCTCGACCCGGACACCGTGGGATGGCGCACCGTAGTCGGGGTAGTGAGTGATGTCCGGGAGAAGCTCGACCGGGAGGCCCGGTGGCAGATGTATTACCCGCTCACCGAGGATTCGCCCGACAAGGTCGCGGTGGTGGTCCGCGGCACGCTTCCCGAGGGCGAGATGCTGGCGGCGCTCCGCACCGCTGTCAGGGAAGTGGATCCCAGCCAGCCGGTCTTCAGCGTGCGGACCCTGAGCGATCTCATGAGCTCTTCGCTCGCCACCCGGCGGTCCAACACCGCGCTCATCACCGCCTTCGGCGCTCTCGCCCTTCTGCTGGCGGTGGTGGGAGTCTACGGGGTGATGGCCTACGGGGTGACGTTGCGCACCCGCGAACTGGGGATTCGCGCGGCGCTCGGCGCGGGCCGGTCGGACCTGATCGGGCTGGTTCTGGGGGAGGGCGTCCGAGTCGCCGTGATCGGTGTGGGCATCGGGCTGGTGGGAACCTTTGCCTTGTCGCGGCTGTTGCAGGGCCTGCTCTACGGCGTGGGGCCCTCTGATCCGGTGGCGATCATTGGCGCCGCGTTCGCGTTGGTGGCTCCGGTGCTGATCGCCACCCTGATTCCCGCGCGACGGGCGGCGGCGGCAAATCCAGTGGAGGTGATGAGGGCGGAGTAGAAATGCGGGCCGATCGAGGGTACCTTCAGTTCCCCTCGGAAGGCAGGTCCGCATGCGTCTCGTCCGCGCGATTGCCGGGATTGTCCTCGCCGCAGCACTTCCTCTCGCCGCACAGCTTCCCCCGGGCGTCACCAAGGGAGCCTCGGTCGAAGGGATCACCGAATACACGCTCGCGAACGGCCTTCGGGTGCTGATCTTCCCCGACGCCAGCAGGCCCACCTCGACAATCAACATCACCTACCTGGTCGGCTCGCGCCACGAAGGATACGGCGAGACCGGCATGGCGCACCTGCTGGAGCATATGGTCTTCAAGGGCTCGCCCCGGCACACCAACATCCCGCAGGAGCTGACCGACCACGGCTCACGCCCCAACGGGACGACCTGGTTCGACCGGACCAACTACTTCGAGACGGTGCCGGCCACGGAGGAGAACATCCTCTGGGCGCTGGACCTCGAGGCCGATCGAATGGTGAACAGCTTCATTGCGAAAAAGGACCTGGAGAGCGAGTTCAGCGTGGTCCGCAACGAGTTCGAGTCGGGGGAGAACTCGCCCAACAACGTGCTGCTGCAGCGGGCCCAGAGCACCGCCTTCATCTGGCACAACCACGGCAAGAGCACGATCGGGGCGCAGAGCGACATCGAGAACGTTCCGATCGAGCGGCTGCAGGCGTTCTACCGCAAGTACTATCAGCCGGACAACGCGGTCCTGGTGGTCGCGGGTAAGGTGGACGAGGCCAGGGTGCTCCGGCAGGTGGCCGAAAAGTTCGGCGCCATCCCCAAGCCGGTGCGCTCGCTCGATCGCGGCAACATTCTCTATCCCACCTATACCGAGGAGCCGGTGCAGGATGGGGAGCGCGAGGTCTCGCTCCGCCGAGTCGGGGACGTGCAGCTCGCGGTGGCGCTCTATCACGTGCCGGCGGGGTCCCATCCCGACTACCCCGCGGTCCAGGTGCTGGCGCACGTGCTGGGGAACGCGCCCAGCGGGCGGCTGTATAAGGCGCTGGTGGAGACCAAGCGGGCGTCGAGCTCGGGCTCCTTCGGGCAGTCATTGAAGGAGCCCGGCGTGCTGGTCGGTCTCGTCTCGCTCCGGAAGGAGCAGTCGCTCGACACCGCCCGCGCGATCCTGATTCAGACGATGGAGGAGGCGACCACGCTGGCCCCGACCGGGGAAGAGGTCGGGCGCGCCAAGACGGCATTGCTCAGGAACATCGACCTCCTGCTCACCAATTCGCAGAACGTGGGGCTCACGCTCAGCGAGTGGGCGTCGCAGGGGGACTGGCGGCTCATCTTCGTGCAGCGCGACCGGCTCAAGGAGGTCACGCCCCAGGATGTGCAGCGGGTGGCGCAGGCCTACCTCAAGCCGTCCAACCGCACGGTGGGAGTCTTCCATCCGACCGAGAAGCCCGATCGCGCCGCGGTTCCCCGTGTGACCGACGCCGAAATCGTGGCGTGGACCAGAGACTACAAGGGCAACCCGGTGCTCGCGGCGGGAGAAGAGTTCGACCCGACGCCGGCGGTCATCGATGGGCGTACCACGCGCACTACGCTGCCCAACGGCATGAAGCTCGCGCTGCTTCCCAAAGCGACGCGCGGCAATATCGTGAACGCGGCGGTGACGCTGCGGTTCGGCGATGAGAAGTCGCTCAGCGGACGGCGGATCACCGCCGCCCGGTTCCTCGGCGCGATGGTGAACCGCGGCACCAAGACGAAGACCCGGCAACAGATCCAGGACGAGTTCGACCGGCTCAAGGCGCAGGTCTTCTTCTTCGGGAGCGGGAACGCGATCACCGCGAACATCTCGACCACGCGGCCCAACCTGATTCCCACCATCCGGCTGGTGGCCGAGGTGCTCAAGGAGGCCAGCTTCCCGGCCAGCGAGTACGACACCTACAAGCGGGCGCAGCTCGCGGGGATCGAGCAGGCCAAGTCGGAGCCAGGGTTCCAGGCCTCCAACCTGATGTCCCGCAAGCTGACACCATACCCGCCGGGGCATCCGCTCTATATCCAGACCGTCGAGGAGCAGATTGCCGACTATCAGGCCACCACGGTCGAGGACCTCAAGAACCTCTACGCCGAGCTGGTGGGCGCCTCCTACGGCGATGTCGCGGTGGTGGGCGACTTCGCGAAGGACTCGGTGACGGACGTGTCGCGAGAGCTCTTCGGGGCCTGGAAGAGCCCCAAACCGTTCGCCCGCCTCAAGCGCCAGTACTTCGACGTGCCGCGGTTCAGCGAAAAGGTGGAAACACCCGATAAGGCGAACGCCGTCTTTCTCGCCGGCCAGAACCTCAAGCTGCGCGATGACAGCAAGGATTACGCGGCGCTGGTGCTCGGCGGGACGATGCTGGGCGGGGGGTTCCTCAATTCACGCCTCGCGGCCCGCATTCGCCAGAAGGAAGGTCTGAGCTACGGCGTGGGCGCAGGCATCGTGGCCCAATCGCTCGACAGTGTCGGGAGCCTCAGCGCCAACGCGATCTACAATCCCGAAAACGTCGTCCGGCTGGAGGCGGCGTTCACCGAGGAGATCGCCAAGGTCTGGAAGGACGGCTTTACGGAGGAGGAAGTCGAGAAGGCCAAACAGGGCTGGCTGCAGCAGCAGCTACAGACCCGCTCGGTAGACGGGGCGCTGGTGACGCTGTTCTCCAATCAGGCCGTCACCGGGCGTACGATGGCTTTCAATGCGCAGCTGGAGAAATGGGTCGCGGCGCTGACGCCGGCCGACGTGAACGCGGCGATGCGGAGATACCTCGATCCGGCGAAGATCTCGATGGTCAAGGCCGGGGATTTCGCCAGTCACCCGGCGAAGCCGGCGGTGATTATTCCGTAGGAGACGCCCAACTACACCGCGTCGCTGAGGCTCGTGAAGGTAAAGTCCCGGATCTTCACCGGCGGGACCATGCTGCCCTGCACCCGGATCGGACGGCCGAGCGCCTCGATGTTGTTGAGCATGATGATGGGCGACTCGTTGAACCGGAAGTTCTTGATGGCATGCTTGATCTTGCCGTTTTCGACGAAGAAGGTCCCATCCCGGGTGAGCCCGGTCAGCAGGAGCGTCTGCGGATCCACGAAACGGATGTACCAGAACCGGGTCACCAGCACGCCGCGGGTGGTCTCGCGAATCATGTCGTCCACCGACGAGGTGCCTCCCGCCATGATCATGTTGGCCGGGAACGGAGTGGCCGGCTTGTTTTGCTTCTGGGCCCAGTAGCGGGAGTAGTAGAAACTGGCGACCACCCCCTTGTCGAGCCAGATGGTTTTCGCTGTGGGGCGGCCGTCACCGATCCACGGGCTGGCCGGCACGTCGGGGTCCTGAGGGTCCGACCAGATGCTGATCCGCTCGTCCACCAGCTTCTCGCCCAGCTTGCTGGCCCCGCCCGGCTTGGAGAGGAAGCTGCGCCCCTCGTCGGTCTGGCGGGCGTTGAAACCGCCCACCATCGGCTGCAGCATCTCGACCAGGGCCTCGGGCTCGAGGATGACGGTGTACTTGCCCGGCTCGATGGCCACCGGGTTCCGCGATGCCACCGCCTTCTCCAGCGCGATCGCCGAGGTCGCCTCTGGGTTGAACCCCGCGATGTCATTGAAGTCGCGCGCCACATAGCCGGAACCGGTTCCGTCGTTGCTGCGGACCGTCACCGACAGGCTGGCATTGGTCGCCCGGTAGAAGGCCGACAGCCCCTTGGTGTTCATCATGCCCTGCCAGTTGGCGCCGTCATTGAAGAAACCGGCCGCGGTGCACTCCCGCGCGGCCGCCGGCGTGATGCTCGCCCCGGCCACCCGGGCGCGGTACTCCGGGGTGACGCCGGCGGTGGCCGGGGACTACGCCTTGGGACTCGAGGGGACGTACTGCTGCGGCCCGATGGGCGGCATGAATTCCGGGTCCTCGGGCGCGAGCCGCGCGAGCTCCTCGGAGCGGCGCACCGCCCGCTCGACGCTGGCGTCGTCGAACTCGTTGGCGGTGACAGTGCCGGTCCGGGCACCGAAGTTGGACTGCACCACCAGCGTGGTATCGTCGTTGGCGCCGGCGGTGGAGACGCTGTTACGCGCGTAGCGGATGTTTCCGCCCGCGCCGCCGAAGATGTTGGCCTCGCAGGCTTCGGCCTTGGAGTAGGACAGCGCCCGCTCCAGAAGCTGCCGCATCTGTTGATCAGTCATCTCGGGCATGGCGTCAGATCTTCCGCGAAGTGTTGAGCACGTTGACGTTATTGAAGCGGGTCGTGGCGGACCCGTGGGAGACCGCGCTGATCTGGGGCGGCTGGCCCTTGCCGTCGAAGAAGGAACCGCCCAGGCGGTAATCGCGCCGATCGCACACTGCTGCGCAGGAGTTCCAGAACTCCTGGGTATTCGACTGGTAGGCCACGTCCCGTAACATGCCGGCGATCTTGCCGGCTTTGATCTCGAAGAAGACCTGCCCGCTGAACTGGAAGTTGTAGCGCTGCTGGTCGATCGAATAGGACGAGTCACCCACGATATAGATGCCCCGCTCCACGCCGGCGATCATCTGGGCCGGGGTGAGCGGCGCCTCCGCCGCCTCGAGGGACACGTTGGGCATGCGCTGGAACTGCACGCTGCTCCAGCTGTCGGCGTAGCAGCAGCCGTGCGACTCGTTCTGTCCCAGGATGTGGACCTGGTCACGTATGGCCTGGTAGTTCACCAGGATACCCTTGCGCACCAGATCCCATTTCCTGGTGCTGACGCCTTCGTCGTCGTAGCCCACGGCGCCCAGCGAGTTGGGCTGGGTCTTGTCAGCCACCAGGTTCACGTGCTCGCTGCCGTACTTGAAGCTCTTGCTCTTCCACTTGTCGAGCGTGGCGAAACTGGTGCCGGCGTAGTTGGCTTCATAGCCCAGCACCCGGTCCAGCTCGAGCGGGTGTCCCACCGATTCGTGGATGGTGAGCCAGAGGTGGCTGGGGTCGAGCACCAGGTCGTACCGGCCGGCCTCGACCGACTTGGCCTGGTGTTTTTGCTTGGCGTGCTCCGCCGCGGCCCGCATGTCCTCCACCATGTTGTAGTACTGCCCATAGGTGGTGACGGTCGGCCCGGCAACGCGCCCGGCCGGCCGGGCCGAGAGGTATTCCCAGCCCATGCCCATCGGGGCGGAGAGGCCGTCGCGGGTTTCGAACTTCCCGGTGGTCTTGTCCACGACGGTGGCGGTGGCGTTGGGCCAGATCCGGTGCACGTCCTGGTCGATGTAGCTGCCGTCGGTGGAGGCGAAGTACTTCTGCTCGTTGACCAGAAAGAGGCCGGAATCGACGAAGCTGGCCCCGGCCTTGAGCGCCGCTTCCGCCACGGCCTTGAGCAGGTCGGCCTTCTCGGCCACCGAGATCTCGAAGGCGTTTTTCTCGATGGGGGTCTTCCAGCTCACTTGCCCGAAGCCCTTCTGCGGGGCCAGCTGGACCGGCTCTTTCTGGATCGAGGCGTTGGCCCTGGCGATGGCCACCGCCTGCCGGGCCGCCCGCGCCACCCCGTCGGTCGTCACGTCCTTGGTGGAGGCAAAGCCCCAGCAGCCCGCGGCGATGACCCGCACGCCCACCCCGTACGACTCGGTGTTGGTGATGCCCTGGATCTTGGCGTCCCGGGCGTTGATGAACTGGTTGAGATAGCGGCCGATCCGAATGTCGGCGTAGGTGGCACCGGCTCCGCGGGCGGCGCTCAGCGCCGCGTCGGCCAGCTGTTTCCGGTCTTCCGCCGGGACGGGGGTCAGGCTTCCGGACCATTCCTGCACATCTCCAACACCGGGCATCCACGCCAGGCCGGCGGTGAGGCCAGACAGGTGGACGAAGTCACGCCGTTTC
Source organism: Gemmatimonadales bacterium (assembly GCA_045403135.1). GTDB lineage: Bacteria > Gemmatimonadota > Gemmatimonadetes > Gemmatimonadales > GWC2-71-9 > JABFSM01. Next base: position 25,290 of record JAXIPC010000161.1, read on the forward strand.
ATGTCCGAGGGTCCTCGAAGAAGGGGGCTCCTGCCAGATACTGAATATGACGCACATTTGCATAGGAGGGTTTCGTGTCTCCCACAGGACGTTCAGAATAGCCCACTGACCGCGCCAGCGGACCAGCTGCAGATAGTCGATCCAGCCGCCGGCGTCGATGCGGACACTGGCCGCATTCTGGAGATGTCGAGGATCCGCACGTCGGTCCGGCGCCGGGCCGCCGGCGTCTGGGTACCGCCTCCCGCGCGGGTGCCCCGAACGAGCTCGATCGCGCCCATGCCGCGAATCCACAGGCTGCCGAGCGTGTCGCGATTCATGATCCGCTTGACGAATTCGGGGTGCAGGGCGCGCCCCATCCGGTCGCCATCGCCGGCGTACCAGCCTTCGATATAGTCGAGGGCGGCCTGGCGGATGGCCGAGGAATCAGGGGCAGTTTGGACGTGGGCGGAAGGGAGGCGCACGAGCAGCAGCAGTGCGAGAAGGCTGGCGGGACGCATGAGATTATCCAGGGGTGAGGGTGTGCGAGTGTTGCAGCCTGCGGTAGAACGTACGAGGGCGCAAAGGTAATTGTTCCCGGTGCGAGAAGGCCGCGGGTTCCCGCCCGGGGGGCCTGAGTCCTACGCCGCCCGTTCATGATCCGGGACCGGGGGTCGGCAGATGGTGGCCCGGCCCCCGTCAGTTGTTTGGTCCCTGGCAGATAGCGGAGGAGCCAGCGCGGCAGAGCCAGCACTCTCATCCGGATTCGGTTGCGAATACAAGCGGCATACTTCGAGGGCGGCTGTCAGCCGTTTGGAGCACAGGTTGTTGTGGGGTTGCTGTTTCGGTTTGTTGGGCGCGCGATCTGGGAGCGGGAATAGGCTGCGCGTCATTGCAGGGATTGTCGGGAGGCGGTAGGGTTGGGGCGAAGGTCCAATACCAGTTAGGCGCATCCCCCGGCCCTCGCGAACTTCCGGAAGCATGGCATCTCCTTTGAGGAGGCCGTCACTGTCTTTGGCGACCGACTTGCGATTTTGCTCCCCGATCGTTCCCACTCCACCGAGGAAGAGCGCTACCTGGCCTTGGGCGTTCCGCCAGCGATCGCCTTCTTGTTGTAGCTTTCGCCGAACGTGCTCCACGAACCCGTCTCATCAGCGCCAGACTCGCCACTCGCCGCGAGCACCGCCACTATGAAGAAGCCCAGAGCTAAACCTCGCCCCCGCCTAGATCCCGATTGGGACACGATGCGCCCTGAGTACGATTTTTCGAAGGGCGTTCGCGGAGCCATTGCAGCCCGGTTTCGTTTGGGCACGAACCTCGTGGTCGTCGATCCAGCGGTCCTCGATGTCTTTCCGGATTCTCATGCAGTCAACGAGGCCCTCCGCGCCCTCGCTCCTGTCTTGCGCCGCCAACGTAAGCCACCACCCAAAAGCCGGAGCGTTTAACCAGCGTTTGCTGCTGCCGGGGTCCTAAACGAGGCGGCCCCCGCAGCAGAAGCGCGATCCGTTAGCCAGACGAGCCGGCTAGGTCAGTACGGGCGCGTCTCTCCAGCCGTGCCAGGCCACACCCGGAGTCCGATGATTATGAAGCGGGCACTTCGCGACAAGGGCTTGGCGGCTCGGATTCACCGCCAGCTCAAACGAGACGCGGCCGATCTCATCGACTTCGCCGCGGCCATGATGCGCATTCCGACGGAGAACCCTCCGGGCACGTCGTACATCAAGTGCGCTGCCCTGATCGCCTCGCGACTGCGCCAGCTGGGGCTTACAACTCGCTTGATCGACCCTTCCGGCTCCGGACCGTCGGTCGTCGGCACCTTTGGTGAGGGCAACCGCGTCCTCTACTTTAGCGGGCACTATGACGTCGTCCCCGCACAGCACCGAACGCAGTTCACGCCCGTGGTCCGCAAAGCCAATCTGCATGGCCGAGGATCGGCAGACATGAAGGGTGGCATCGCGGCGATGGCGTTCGCCATTCATGCACTCGAGAGGGCCGGATTCGAGCCCGGAGGACGCATCGTATCGGTCTCGGTGCCTGACGAAGAAACCTCCGGTCCACGCGGCACGGTGGCACTCGCAGCCGCGGGGCTCATCGAAGCGGATGCCGTGGGCATGCTGACCATGGAGCCGACTGGGGGCATCGTCTGGAATGCCAATCGTGGTGTCATATCACTGCGCATCGCCGTACGGGGCCGACCGGCGCACGTCGGGCTGCATTTTCGAGGTGTGAATGCCTTTCGCGGGATGCTCGATGTGGCCGGCGGATTCATCGCGCTCGAAGGCGAAGTGGCTCAACGCGCCACTGCACTTCAAGTCAGACCCGATGCCGCGCGCAGGTCCGTCCTTCTCTTGGGGGGCGAGCTCGCTGGCGGCCACAATTTCAATGTAGTGCCGGAGCTGGCGTCCTTCACGGTGGATCGGCGCACCAACCCCGAAGAGGATTTCGACGTCGAACGTCATCGCCTTTTCGAGGTGGTCGAGCAAGCGCGGGCTCAGGGCCTGAAGTGCGAAGTGGAAGTGTTGCAGGAAGGTCGCTCGTCAGTGACGAGCGCAAAGAGCGCCTTGGCGCGGGCCCTTGGGTCGAGCATTCGCGGCGTGACCGGACAAACCACGCAGTTCGAACTGTGCCCTGGCGTCTTGGAGACGCGGCACTACGCGGCGCTCGGAATCCCCGCACTGGCCTACGGTCCCGGGCTCCTGTCCGTGTCACACGGGCCGAACGAATTCGTATCGGTGCGACGGCTCGTCGAGTGCGCGGAGGTGTACGCACTGACGGCGGTGCGCCTCTTGTCGTGAGATCGCGCTCTGCGTGACGGAGCGTGTCACAGGCAGGCCTGTATTGCTGGCTCGATGCCTCGAGCGCCGTTGGCTAACCTGCGCTTGCTGCTGTCGAGGCCCTGAGCGCGTCGCAGCAGAAGCGCAGTCTGTTAGGTGGCGGCACTCGTAACCAGCGGTCGCAGGATCAGCGACGATTCGAGTCGTGTGCCATGATGATGATGAGCGCGTCCGGCCGACCGGGCCACACAACTACGGGCATGTGTGGGCCCGACAATCCACCAAGGTCCTCTTGCGTCGCGAACGGGGCATAGAGCATGAAATGGGGCTGGGCCTGCCCGAGCCGGCCGTCCCGATACGCGGCCTCGATGCGTCGCCTCACCTCATCTTCGGGCAGACCTTGCGCCCGGACTCCTCCCGGTAAAATCCGCGCCAGCAGCGTCGTCGCGCTCCCCCCGGTGTCGTAGCACACCGGCTCCACTGTTTCGAGGAGGTCGGCACGGTCGGCCTCGATTTCTTCGATTCCATCTAGGAATTATACCCGAACCCGGTGAATCGTTACAGTGGGAGGCCTCTGTCCAAGTTGCTCGCTGTACCATATCGTTCAGGTACCCCCGATGCATGACGAACCAGTCCCCGACCTCGCCGCCCGTCTTAGGAGTGGGCTCGCGGGTCGCTATGCCATTGAGCGCGAGCTCGGCCGGGGAGGGATGGCGGTTGTGTTCCTTGCCACCGATCTCCGCCACGGTCGCCCGGTCGCCCTCAAGGTCCTCGCCCCGGATCTTGCGGCGGGCGTCGGGGCGGACCGTTTCTCCCGTGAGATTCAGATCGCCGCCCGGCTCACCCATCCTCATATCCTGGCGCTGATCGACTCTGGAGAAACGCAAGGCTTGCTGTACTACGTCATGCCTTATCTCGAGGGCGAGTCGCTGCGGGATCGCCTGGTGCGCGAAAAGCAGCTCCCGCTTGACCAGGCGCTCCAGATTACGCGGGAGGTCGCCGACGCCCTCAGCTATGCGCACGGGCACGGAATCATTCATCGTGACATCAAGCCGGAGAACATCCTCTTTCAGGCCGGCCATGCGATGGTCGCCGATTTCGGCATCGCGATGGCTCTCTCCGCGGCGAGCCACCAGCGACTTACCCAGACCGGGTTGGCCATAGGCACCCCTGTCTACATGAGCCCGGAGCAGGCGACCGGTGGAGAGGTTGATGCACGCAGCGACACCTACAGCCTGGCGTGTGTGACCTACGAAATGCTCACCGGGTCGCCGCCCTTCACGGGCGCGACGCCGCAGGCCATCCTCGCGCGTCACAGCGTCGATGCCGTTCCGCGCCCCGGGATCGTTCGCCCGTCGGTCTCTCCCGCAGTGGAGAACGCGCTACTTAAAGCGCTCGCCAAGACACCGGCTGACCGGTTTCCGACGGCCTCGGCGTTCACCGACGCCTTGAGTGGCGCCAGCCCTATCACCGAGAGAGCACCGCAACGGGTAGCCCGAGCCCTACAGCGGCGCCGGGTTCGGATTGTCGCCATACTCGCTTCCCTGGGCCTCCTCGTTGTCCTCGGCGGCATGTGGTGGCGTCGGCACCAGGCAGAAGGTGACAATCGCCAAGCCCGCTCGGACCCTCGGCGGCTCGCGGTTCTCTATTTCCGGACTATCGGCAGCGACTCGCTCGGCCCGATCGCCGAAGGCTTCACTGATGACCTGATTCGTGAGTTGTCGCGCGCGAGGGCGTTGCACGTCGTCTCCGCGAACGGCGTGCGGCCTTTCCGAGGAGCCGATGTCTCACCAGACAGTCTCGGCCGAGCCCTCGGCGTGGGCTCTCTGGTAGAGGGCACGCTCACCCAGGTCGGGTCCCGCCTCCGGCTGAGCGTGTCGCTGGTGAGCACCGACGAGGGGACGGTACTTGGGAGCACCACCTTCGAGCGCCCCGCGAGCGACATCCTTGCCCTTCAGGACAGCCTTGCCGCATCCGTAACCGCATTCCTGCGGCCGCGACTTGGGGAGCTGGTGCAGTTGAGGGAGGACCGGCACCGGACCCGCAGTGCCGAAGCGTGGCGAAGACTCCAGGAGGCGAGAGCGGCTACCCGGTCATTCGACTCCTTGCTCGCGGCCGGGGATACGACACTTGCAAGGGTGGAGTTGGCCCGCGCGGAAACCCTGCTGGTACGGGCCCGCGGGCTGGATCGGCGGTGGGCAACGCCGCTCGTCGAGCGAGGCTGGCTGGCGTGGCACAGCCGCTACCTGATGGGCTTTCTGGGGCCAGCCTGGACCGACACGTGGACTCGGTTGGGACTGCACTACGCCGACTCGGCGTTGAGCCTCTCTCCGAACGATCCCGATGCACTCGCCCTGCGAGGGACGAGTCATTACTTCCGTTTCGTCCTGGGCATGGGGGCTGATGCTCAGGCGGTGCGGGCGGGTGGAGACAGTGCCGAGACCGATCTGCGCGCAGCGACCGCGGCCGACCCGTACCAGACCAACGCCTGGACGTTGCTCAGCCACCGGCTCATGCGGTCGGGAAGGGTCGCCGAGGGTAAGCTCGCCGCGATGCGCGCCTATGAGGCTGATCCGTATGACAACGACACTGCCACGACACTTTGGCGGCTTTACGGGGCATCGCTGGACCTGGAAGACCGCCAGGAAGCAACCCGCTGGTGTGAAATAGGGAAGGCGCGGTACGCGAACGACCCCTCGTTCGTGGAGTGTCAAATCACGGTCCAGGTTCTGCCCGGGCAGACACCGGACATCCCCACCCTCTGGCGGCTGCTGGACCAGAACGTGAGCCTCTACCCGCCCAACCAGCGAGCCTATCGTCTCCGGCGCGGACAACTCCTAGTGGCCATGGCGATCGCACGCGCCGGTCTGAGGGACAGTGCGCGGGCCGTGGCGGTCAGAGCGCGTGCGGATGCCGCCATCGACCCCTCGCGCGATCTCGTCTTTATCGAAATGCTGCTCCGAAACCTCCTCGCGGATCGCGATGAGGCGCTCAGGCTCGCTGCGGAGTGGTACGCCGCCAATCCGCAAGAACGGTCCGTTTGCGCCAGTGGCGATGCGGGCGACGGGACATGGTGGACTCGCGGCCTCCGCGAAGATCCGCGCTATCAGGCGATCGCCTGTACCCGCCGGTGACGCGTGCAGTGGCGGCCCCCCACCAGACGGCCGGGTCTCGGAGCGTCACGGCACCACGACTATCCCCACGACGCCGCCGAACTCGGTCCGCTCCAGCCGAGCTCCCCCGGGCGCCGACCAGGGGCCGCCGTTGATCCTGAGGTTGACGCGGTGGACCCCCGACGGAACGGCCAAGGTGACCTCCCACACGCCCGGCGCGACCTGCGCCAGTTGCACCGGGACCCAATCGGTGAAGTCGCCCATCAGCTCGACCGAGGTGGCGCTCGGTGCGCGGAGCCTGAGGGTTCGCCGCTCCGCCGATCCCTCGAGCTCGAGCGGCGGACCACTCTCCTCCGTCGGAACGCGCCGACGCCCCAGCACACTGGTGGTGTGGA